>JAHFUS010000067.1 GCA_023264975.1 Actinomycetes bacterium
AACACCACCATGACCGTGGAGCTGGGCAAGCCCATCGCCATGGACGAGGGCCTGCGCTTCGCCATCCGTGAGGGTGGCCGCACCGTGGGCGCCGGCCGCGTCACCAAGATCCTCAAGTAGGTCGGGGAACGGCGCAATTTCCGGGAGCGGATGCGGCGCCCGATCCGAGGAGTGTCGTAGACTCCCTGGATGGCTCGCAACGAGAAGCGCATCAAGGTCACCCTCGCCTGCGAGGTGTGCAAGCGCCGGAACTACATCACCAAGAAGAACAAGACGAACGACCGCGAGCGGATCGAGCTCCAGAAGTACTGCCGGTGGGACCGGAAGCACACGGCCCACAAGGAGACGCGGTAGTCCCGCTCCACCACCGTCCGTAACTTTCGTCCCACCCCTGGAGTCGAACGAGCAATGGCGCTGGACCTGGCCGAACTGGTCACCGCCGCCAAAGCGGGTGACAAGGCGGCCTTCACCACGTTGGTGGAGGCGACAACCGCCGAGATGTACACGCTCGCGTATCGGCTCACCGGCAACGTGGAGGACGCACAGGACGTGGTGCAGGAGGCGTATGTCCGGGCCTACAAGGGCCTGAAGAAGTTCCGTGGGGACGCGGAGTTCACCAGCTGGATGTACCGCATCACGGCGAACTGCGCGAACACGCACCTGGTCAGGAGTTCGCGGCACCGCCATGACGCCATGGACGGGACCGAGGAGCTCACCGACGAGCGTCCCGGCCCCGAGTCCCGCCTCACGTCGGCCGACGAGCGCTCCCAGCTGAACCTCGCCCTCCAGAGCCTCTCGCCCGAGATGCGGGCCGTCGTCGTCCTCCGCGACGTCTACGACCTGCCCCACGAGGCCATCGCGGCCGAGCTGGGGATCAGCGAAGGGGCGGCCAAGGTGCGCCTCCACCGGGCCCGCCGCAAGCTGCGGGAGCGGCTCTTCCCGCTGCGGGGCGAGGAGCACACGGACGAGGAGGACGCCCGTGCAGTGTGAGCAGGTGGCCGACCGGCTTCCCCAGATCGTCGACGGCGGCGAGCGGGCCGCCCCCGGCGTCCTCGCCCATGTCGACTCCTGCCTGCGCTGCCAGGCCGAGCTGGTGCAGTACCGCAAGCTCCTCAAGGCGCTGCGGACCCTGCGAACCGATGTCCTCGAGCCGGCGCCGGGCACCCTCACCGCCATCCTGGCCAGCCTGGAGGCGGTCGGGGAGCGCGGCGCCATGCGGTCGCTGCTGAACGGTCGCCGGGCCGCCTACGTGGGCGGCATCGCCGCCGCCACGGCCGCTGCGGGAGCGGCCGGCGCCATCGTCCTGGCCAGCCGGGGCCGGCGGAAGATGCGCCTGGCCGGGTAGCTGCAGCACTTCCTGTGGCCGTCGCCAGCGGTCATCGGAAGGGGTCGGGTGCTATCCTCACCCGGTGCAAGAGCCCCTTCGGGATTTCGTTCACGCGCAATTCCATAGGGCAGTAGCTCAACTGGTAGAGCACCGGTCTCCAAAACCGGCGGTTGGGGGTTCGAGTCCCTCCTGCCCTGCTCTCCCCACCACGCGTCCGAGGTCGCTATGAACCGAGAGATGAAGCGCCAGTTGCAGCGTCAGGGCCAGGTCGGCCCCGACGGCACCCCCGAGTCGGCGCCCCGCGCCCCGCAACAGCGGCGCTCGCCGGCTCCGGCCAAGGAACGCACCTCTCCGGGGCAGTTCGTCAAGGAGGTGCGGGGCGAGCTCCGCAAGGTGGCGTGGCCCACGCGGGCCGAGGTCACGAACTACTCCACCATCGTGCTGTTCACGCTGGTCATTCTCATTGCACTGATCTTCGTGCTCGACCTGGCCTTCGCCAAGAGCATCCTCTTCCTCTTCAAGACATGAGTGACTCCACTGGAACCGACGACAGCAAGACCAACCCGGTGACCGACGTGGCGGCTGACGAGGCCGCACCCGAGATTCCCGAGCACGAGCAGCGGATCATCGAGGACGCCCTGGCCGGCGCCGAGCTAGTCCCTGACGGCGACGCCGCCGCCGAGGGGGGCGATGCGGCCGACGAAGCTGCTGACGCCCAGGCCGACGCGGTTCCCGAGGTCGACGCGGAGGCTGGCGCAGTCCCGGCTGCCGAGGCCGAGGACGGCGCCGTCTCGGCGGGCGACGAGGTCGTGTCCGCCGAGGACCTGCTCGACGAGGACCTGCTCGACGAGGACGTCGAGGGCGAAGACGACGAGGACATCGTCGTCCAGAGCCCCTACGACCGTCCTGGCCAGTGGTTCGTGGTCCACACCTACGCCGGCTACGAGAACAAGGTGAAGTCGAACCTCGAGAGCCGCATTTCCTCCATGAACATGGAGGACCGGATCTACGAGGTGGTCATCCCCGTCGAGGACGTCATCGAGTTCAAGGGCGGCAAGAAGGTGGTGGTCCAGAAGAAGGTGTTCCCGGGCTACCTCCTGGTGCGCTGCGAGCTCGACGACGACTCGTGGTACGTCGTGCGCAACACCCCCGGCGTCACCGGCTTCGTGGGTCACGGCTCCAAGCCCGTGCCCCTCGCCCGCAAGGACGTCGAGACGTTCCTCGGCGTGAAGGCGGAGGGCACCGATCCGGCCAAGAAGACCCGGCCCCGCCTGGAGTACGAGGTGGGGGAGAGCGTGCGGGTCCGGGAGGGGCCATTCGCCGACTTCTCCGGCCAGATCGCAGAGATCAACGAGGACCAGCTCAAGCTCAAGGTGCTCGTGAACATCTTCGGGCGCGAGACTCCGGTCGAGCTCGAGTTCAGCCAGGTCGCCAAGCTCTAAGCGCGGCCGGACGAAAAAGGAAAGAAGGAACCCACCATGGCGAAGAAGCGCGTCGCCGCGATCGTCAAGATCCAGCTCCCGGCCGGTGCGGCAACGCCCGCGCCCCCCGTCGGCACGGCCCTCGGCCCCCACGGCGTCTCCACGCCCGAGTTCTGCAAGCAGTACAACGCGGCCACGGAGAACCAGCGGGGCAGCGTCATCCCGGTCGAGATCACCGTGTTCGAGGACCGCACGTTCACGTTCGTCCTGAAGACGCCCCCCACGCCGGTGCTCCTGCGCCAGGCCGCCGGCATCGACAAGGGCTCCACCACCCCGGGCAAGACCGGCGCGGGCACGGTCACGGCCTCCCAGCTGGCCGAGATCGCCCAGACCAAGATGCCGGACCTCAACGCCAACGACCTGGATGCGGCCAAGCGCCAGATCGCGGGCACGGCCCGCTCGATGGGCATCACCGTCAAGTAAGCAGCACGCCCACCGGGCAGGGACGACCTCGCCCGCCCGGTTCCACCCACGACACGGAGGAAGGCAATCATGCCGACTGGAAAGCGCTACACCGATGCCGCACGCCGCTTCGACCGCCAGCACCTGCACGGGGTGGCGGAGGCGGTGGATGTGGTGAAGAGCCTGGCCACCGCCAAGTTCGACGAGACCATCGAGTTGGCCGTGCGGCTGGGCGTCGACCCTCGCCGGGCCGATCAGATCGTGCGCGGCACCGTCGCCCTGCCGGCAGGCACGGGCAAGGACGTCCGCGTAGTCGTCTTCGCCTCCGGGCCCGCCGCCGAGGAGGCACGGGCGGCGGGCGCCGACGCCGTCGGTGCCGACGACCTCGTCCAGCGCGTGCAGGACGGGTTCCTCGACTTCGACGTCGCCATCGCCACCCAGGACCTCATGGCCCAGGTCGCCAAGCTGGGCCGAGTGCTCGGTCCCCGCGGGCTGATGCCGAACCCCAAGACGGGCACGGTCACCGCCGACGTGGGTAAGGCTGTCACCGAGTTCAAGGGCGGGCGGGTGGAGTACCGCACCGACAAGTTCGGCAACGTGCACGTCCCCGTGGGCAAGGCCTCCTTCGCCCGCAACGCCCTGCTCACCAATTCGCGTGCCGTGATCGACGAGCTCCAGCGGGCCAAGCCGGCAGCGGCCAAGGGCAAGTACATCCGATCCGTCACCCTGGCTTCCACCATGGGCCCGGGCGTGAAGATCGACCCGACCCGCATCCGCATCACCGACGAGGAGCTCGCAGAGCACGCAGCCTCGTAGTAGCCTGCACTCCCGCAGTACCAACCTGTCGCCGCAGACCTCTGGTGCGCCCCCGGGCGCGTAATGGGCTTCCCGCCCGCCTGACGAGGCGAACCTCCTGGAACCAGGGGCGTTCGGCCGTGGCCGGGCGCCCGCTGTCGTTTTCGAGGAGGTGGAACCGTTGGACAACCCGAGGCCGGAGAAGGTGGCCGTGGTCGACGAGGTGCGCGAGCGCCTCAGCGCCGCTGACGCCGCCATCCTCACGGAGTACCGCGGCCTGTCGGTGAAGGATCTGGCCACACTGCGCCGGTCCCTCGTTGCGGCCGGTGGTACCTACAAGGTCTACAAGAACACGCTGGTGACTTTCGCGGTCAGGGATCTCGGTCTCGTCGAGTTGGAGTCGATGCTCCAGGGCCCCACGGCCATCGCCTTCGTCGAGGGCGACGCCGTCGAGGTGGCCAAGGCCCTCCGGGACTTCTCCAAGACGCACCCCCTGCTGGTGGTGAAGGGCGGCGTCCTCGGCCAGAGCGTGTTGTCGTCGGCCGACGCCGCCGCATTGGCCGACGTGCCGCCCCGTGAGGTGCTGCTGGCCCGGATCGCCGGCGCCTTCGCCGCCCCGATGGTGCAATTCGCCGGCCTGCTCGAGGCGCTGCCCCGGAACTTCGCCTACGGCCTCAAGGCCCTGCTGGAGAAGATGGGCGGCGCGCCGGAGACCACCTCCGCCGCCGACGCAGCGCCCGCCGACGCAGCGCCCGCCGACGAAGCGCCCGCCGACGAAGCGCCCGCCGACGAAGCGCCCGCCGACGAAGCGCCCGCCGACGAAGCGCCCGCCGACGAAGCGCCCGCCGACGAAGCGCCCGCCGGCGAAGCGCCGATCGACGCCGCACCCGACGTATCGCCGGAAGCCGAGGAGGCCGAGACCCCCGCCGACGAAGCACCGGCCGCAGTTGAGGAGCCCGCCGCCGCCCCTGCGGCGGAAGTGCCCGCCGTAACCGAAGAGCCCGTGGCTGACGCCCCCGCCGACGAAGCGCCCGCCGTGGCTGACGCCCCCGCCGACGCCGATGAGCCCGCCGCCGCCGATGACACTGCCGGCGACGCCGGCCTGACCACCGCCAGTACCGACGAGCCCGCCGAGGGCGCCGCCGATGCCGACCCGCCCGCAGACGACGATTCGTCCACGACCGACCCCGCACAGGAGAAATGACATGTCCACCAAGGCAGAGATCCTCGACGCAATCGCCGGGATGACCGTTCTCGAGCTGAGCGAGCTGCTCAAGGAGTTCGAGGAGAAGTTCGGCGTGACGGCCGCCGCACCCATGGCCGTTGCTGCCCCCGCCGGCGGTGGCGAAGCTGCCCCGGTCGAAGAGGAGAAGGACGAGTTCGACGTCATCCTCACCGGTGCCGGCGAGAAGAAGATCCAGGTCATCAAGGAGGTGCGCGCCCTCACCAGCCTCGGCCTCAAGGAGGCCAAGGACCTGGTCGACGGCGCTCCCAAGGCCGTGCTCGAGCGGGCCAGCAAGGAAGACGCAGCCAAGGCCAAGGCCCAGCTCGAGGCCGCCGGCGCTTCCGTCGAGGTCAAGTAGAACCCCGCTCCGCACCACCCCCAGGGCGCCGACGCGCCGCCCTGGGTAGGTGCCGGAGCGGCAGTACGTCGCCCGTGGGACCGCCTCCAACCGGCGCAGGCCCCTTACAGGGTCCCGCCGGAACAGCCAAAGTTGGCAGACCCTTGACGAAAACGGGCTTGCGCCTTACGCTTTGCCTGCGCCACTGGCGGTGGGGTTGCGTTTCCCCCTGCGCGCGCGTACAATTAGCGGTTGCCGTGCTCGCCCGCTCGCGCCCTGTAAATTCCTAGGCCTCGCTTTCGCGCGCCCGGTCCGCCCCTTCAGCCCGTTGAGGAGTAGACCTTGCCGTCTCGTTCCACCGCCAGGGAACGTCTGTCCTTCGCCAACCTCGATGAGGTCCTGCCGCTGCCGGACCTGATTGCGATCCAGCGCGATTCGTTCAAGTGGTTCCTCGACACGGCGCTGGCGGACACGTTCCGCGACATCAGCCCCATCGAGGACTTCACCGGCCAGCTCCGCCTGGAGCTGGAGTTCGACCCCGCCGACCCGGACCTTCGCCCGCCTCCCAAGTTCAGCGTGGAGGAGTGCAAAGAGAAGGACATGACCTACTCGGCGCCCATCTTCGTGCGGGCCCGCTTCATGAACGCCACCACCGGCGAGATCAAGGAGCAGACCGTGTTCATGGGGGATTTCCCCATGATGACGGACAAGGGCACGTTCGTGATCAACGGCACCGAGCGGGTGGTCGTCTCCCAGCTGGTCCGCAGCCCCGGCGTGATCTTCCAGCCGGGTCGCGACGCCAAGACGGTCGTCACCGGCACCATCCACCCCTACCGGGGTGAGTGGATCGAGTTCGACGTGGAGGCCAAGCCCGGCAAGGACATCACCGCCGGCACCCGGGTGGCCCGAAAGCGCCGGCTCAGCCTGTTCGTGCTGCTGCGCGCCCTCGGCTACGACGAGGAGAGCCACCCCGGCGCCCTCGACAGCTTCGTCCGCCACTTCGACTTCCTCGAGGGCCAGTGGATGAAGGACAAGGAGCTGGCGGTCACCCGCGAGGAGGCCCTGCTCGAGATCTACAAGCGGGCCCGTCCCGGCGAGCCGCCGTCGGTGGAGTCGGCGCGCGCCTACTTCGAGAACGCCTTCTTCAACTCCAAGCGCTACGACCTCACCCGGGTCGGCCGCTACAAGCTGAACCGCAAGCTCGGACCCGAGATCGAAAAGGCCGCCCAGATCCTCGGCGTCGACATCGAGCGCCCGGCCGAGGGCCAGGGCGTGCTCAGCCCGTCCGAGCTGCTGGCCGCCTCCACCTACATGCTGCACCTGGCCAACGGCGAGCCCGGCTACCGCCTCGACGACCAGGACCACTTCGCCAACCGCCGCATCCGCTCGGTGGGCGAGCTGATCCAGAACCAGGTGCGGGTCGGCCTGTCCCGGATGGAGCGGGTGGTGCGCGAGCGCATGACCACCCAGGACGTCGAGGCCATCACCCCCCAGACGCTCATCAACATCCGCCCGGTCGTGGCCGCCATCAAGGAGTTCTTCGGCACCAGCCAGCTCTCCCAGTTCATGGACCAGGTGAACCCGCTGTCGGGCCTCACCCACAAGCGCCGCCTGTCGGCCATGGGCCCGGGTGGCCTCAGCCGTGAGCGGGCCGGCTTCGAAGTCCGTGACGTGCACAGCTCCCACTACGGGCGCATGTGCCCCATCGAGACGCCGGAGGGCCCGAACATCGGCCTCATCGGCCACCTCGCCACCTACGGCCGAATCAACGAGTACGGCTTCATCGAGACGCCCTACCGCACCGTCACCGACGGCCGAGTCACCGACGAGGTCAGGTACCTCGCCGCTGACGAGGAGGAGGAGCACGTCATCGCCCAGGCCAACGCCAGCCTGGACGCCGACGGCACCTTCACCGAGGAGCGCGTCCTCGTGCGCCGCGGGCCCCAGGGCGCCGGAGTGCGGGTGGGCGCCACCACCACGTCGTACGGGTCGAGCACCGAGGTCGACTTCGTGCCCCCGTCCGAGGTGGACCTCATGGACATCTCGCCGAAGCAGATCGTGTCGGTGTCCACCGCCCTGATCCCCTTCATCGAGCACGACGACGCCAACCGGGCCCTCATGGGCGCCAACATGCAGAAGCAGGCCGTGCCCCTGGTGCGCCCCGAGGCCCCCTACATCGGCACCGGCGTCGAGGGCCGGGTCGCCCGCGACGCGGGTGACCTCATCCTGGCCGAGGCCGATGGCACCGTCACCGAGGTCACCGGCGAGATCCTGGCTGTGGAGTACACCGGCGGCATCGGCCGCAAGGTCTACCGCCTGGCCAAATTCCAGCGCTCCAACCAGAACACCTGTATCAACCAGCGCTCCCTGGTGGACGAGGGCGACAAGGTCAAGGAGGGCGACATCCTGGCGGACGGCCCCTCCACCCACAACGGCGAGCTGGCGCTCGGCAAGAACCTGCTCGTGGCCTTCATGCCGTGGGAGGGCTACAACTTCGAGGACGCCATCATCCTGTCGGAGCGCCTCGTGCGCGACGACGTCCTCACCTCGATCCACATCGAAGAGCACGAGGTCGACGCCCGCGACACCAAGCTGGGCGCCGAGGAGATCACCCGGGACATCCCGAACCTCTCCGAGGAGATCCTGAAGGACCTCGACGAGCGCGGCATCATCCGCGTCGGCGCCGAGGTCGGCCCCGGTGACGTGCTGGTGGGCAAGGTCACCCCCAAGGGCGAGACCGAGCTCACCCCCGAGGAGCGCCTCCTGCGGGCCATCTTCGGCGAGAAGGCCCGTGAGGTCCGCGACACCAGCCTCAAGGTGCCCCACGGCGAGTCCGGCAAGGTCATCGACGTGCGCGTCTTCTCCCGGGAGGACGCCCACGAGCTGCCGCCCGGCGTCAACCAGCTGGTGCGGGTCTACGTGGCCCAGAAGCGCAAGATCTCGGAGGGCGACAAGCTGGCCGGCCGCCACGGCAACAAGGGCGTCATCTCCAAGATCCTCCCGATCGAGGACATGCCCTACCTGGCCGACGGCACCCCCATCGACATCATCCTCAGCCCCTTCGGCGTGCCCAGCCGCATGAACGTGGGCCAGGTCCTCGAGGCCCATCTCGGCTACGCCGCCCGGTGGGGCTGGGAGGGCGCCGAGCACTCCACCCCGCCGATCCGGGGCACGGAGACCAAGACCCGTCCCATCACCGAGCCCTCCGTCTGGGTAGCCACGCCGGTGTTCGACGGCGCCCACTGGGACGAGGAGGACAAGGCGGGCCGCACGCTCACCATCCAAAAGATCCTCCGCAGCCTCAACCCGGAGAGCAACGACGGCAGGCGCCTCATCCAGGACAGCGGCAAGACCACGCTCTACAACGGCCGCACCGGCGACCCGTACGACAACCCGATCACCGTCGGCTACGTCTACATCCTGAAGCTGGCCCACCTGGTGGACGACAAGATCCACGCCCGCTCCACCGGCCCCTACTCGATGATCACCCAGCAGCCGCTGGGCGGGAAGGCCCAGTTCGGTGGCCAGCGCTTCGGGGAGATGGAGGTGTGGGCCCTCGAGGCTTACGGCGCCGCCTACGCCCTGCAGGAACTGCTCACCATCAAGTCCGACGACGTCCTCGGCCGGGTGAAGGTCTACGAGGCCATCGTCAAGGGCGAGAACATCCCCGAGCCGGGCATCCCCGAGTCGTTCAAGGTCCTCATCAAGGAGATGCAGTCCCTGTGCCTCAACGTGGAGGTGTTGTCCACCACGGGTGAGGAGATCGAGATGCGTGATCTCGACGAGGACGTATTCCGGACCGCTGAGGAGCTGGGCATCGACATCTCCCGACCCGAGCGCGGATCCGATGAAGAGGATGAGCGGCGCGCGGCCGAGCGGGCCTCACGCTTTTGACCGGCTGGCGCAACACCACACCCGTCCTCGTCGAGCGTCTTGAAGGAAGAAGGTAAGGGTTTGCTGGACGTCAATGATTTCGAGCAGTTGCGAATCCGGTTGGCTACCGCGGACTCGATCCGCACGTGGTCGAACGGTGAGGTGAAGAAGCCGGAGACAATCAACTACCGCACGCTTCGTCCTGAGAAGGACGGGTTGTTCTGCGAGAAGATCTTCGGTCCCACCAAGGACTGGGAGTGCTACTGCGGCAAGTACAAGCGGGTGCGCTTCCGCGGCATCATCTGCGAGCGCTGCGGCGTCGAGGTCACCCGCTCGAAGGTGCGGCGCGAGCGGATGGGCCACATCGAGCTGGCCGCCCCCGTGGTGCACATCTGGTACCTGCGCGGCACCCGGTCGTGGCTGGCCTACCTGCTCATGGGCATCGAGGCCCGTGAGGAGCTGAAGGCCAAGCAGCTGGAGAAGGTCATCTACTTCGCCGCCAACCTGGTCACGTGGGTTGACGCCGACAAGCGCGACGCCGACCTCCCGAACATCGAGGCCGAGCTGGGCGAAGAGCTGGCCGAGATCGCCAAGGACCGCGACCTCGAGATCGACCGCCGGTTCAAGGCCCTCGAGGACGAGGTGGCCGAGCTGGAGAAGGCCGGCGCCAAGGACTCCGAGATCCGCTCCAAGCAGAAGGCGGCCGAGAAGGAGGTGGCGGCCATGCGCGACCGCCGCCAGGCCGAGCTCGAGCTGGTACAGCGCGCCTTCGACGAGTTCAAGAGCCTCCATGGCCGCAAGATCATCGAGGACGAGCTGTTGTGGCGCGAGCTGCGCGACCGCTTCGGCGACTACTTCGAGGGCGGCATGGGCGCCGAGGCCATCGCCCGCCTCATCAACCGGATCGACTTCGACTCCGAGGAGATCAAGCTCCGCGAGGCCATCGACGCGGCCGACGGCCGCCGCCCGCTGTCGGTGCAGCGCAAGCAGAAGGCCATCAAGCGCCTGAAGATCGTCACCGCCTTCAACCGGCGCGACGAGGGCAACGTCAAGCGGTCCAACGACCCCCGGGCCATGATCCTCGATTCGGTGCCGGTGATCCCGCCCGAGCTGCGCCCGATGGTGCAGCTCGACGGAGGCCGCTTCGCCACGTCCGACCTCAACGACCTGTACCGACGGGTGATCAACCGCAACAATCGGCTCAAGCGCCTTCTCGACCTGGGCGCGCCCGAGATCATCGTCAACAACGAGAAGCGGATGCTCCAGGAGGCCGTCGACGCCCTGTTCGACAACGGCCGCCGCGGCCGCCCCGTCACCGGGCCCGGCAACCGCCCCCTCAAGTCCCTGTCCGACATGCTGAAGGGCAAGCAGGGCCGGTTCCGCCAGAACCTGCTGGGCAAGCGCGTCGACTACTCGGGCCGCTCCGTCATCGTGGTCGGCCCCACCCTGAAGCTGCACCAGTGCGGCCTGCCCAAGCAGATGGCTCTCGAGCTGTTCAAGCCTTTCGTGATGAAGCGGCTGGTCGACACCGAGCTGGCCCAGAACATCAAGTCGGCCAAGCGGATGGTGGAGCGCCGCCGCTCCCAGGTGTGGGACGTGCTCGAGGAGGTCATCACCGAGCACCCGGTGTTCCTGAACCGGGCGCCCACGCTGCACCGCCTCGGCATCCAGGCCTTCGAGCCCGTGCTGGTCGAGGGCAAGGCCATCCAGATCCACCCGCTGGTGTGCGCCGCCTTCAACGCCGACTTCGACGGCGACCAGATGGCCGTGCACCTGCCCCTGTCGGCGGAGGCCCAGGCCGAGGCCCGCATCCTCATGCTGTCGGCCAACAACATCCTGTCGCCCGCCACCGGGCGCCCCATCACCGTGCCCTCGCACGACATGGTGTTCGGCGCTTACTACCTCACCCTGCCCAAGGTGGGCGTGAAGGGGGAGGGGCGGGTGTTCCGGCACCTGTTCGAGGTCGAGCAGGCCTACGAGGCGGGCGACATCGACCTGCACGCGGCCGTCAAGGTCCGAGCCGCCGCCAGCGGGAACGGCAGCGGGCACGACGACGACGAGTCGGTTGTCGAGGAGTTGGAGACCACGCCCGGCCGGTTGCTGTTCAACACCGCCCTGCCGCCCGGGTTCCCCTACGTCAACGAGCTGGTGTCGAAGAAGGGCCGCAGCATCGCCTCGATCGTGGAGGAGATCGCCGACAACTACCCGAAGGTCGACGTGGCCCAGTGCCTCGACCGCATCAAGGACCTCGGGTTCCGCTACGCCACCCAGTCGGGGCTCACCATCTCGATCGACGACGTGAAGACGCCGCCCGAGAAGGCCGCCATCCTCGACCGCTTCGAGAAGGAGGCGGAGAAGGCGGAGAGCCAGTTCAAGCGGGGCATAATCACCGACGACGAGCGGCGCCAGAAGGAGATCGAGATCTGGACGCAGGCCAACCGCGAGGTGGGCCAGGCCATGGACAGGACCCTGGCCCTCATCCAGTTCAACCCCCTCGACATGATGGTGAACTCCGGCGCCCGGGGCAACAGCCAGCAGGTACGCCAGATCGCCGGCATGAAGGGCCTGGTGTCGAACCCGCGGGGCGAGATGATCCCCCGGCCCATCAAGTCCTCGTTCCGTGAGGGCCTGTCGGTGCTCGAGTACTTCATCTCCACCCACGGCGCCCGCAAGGGCCTGGCCGACACCGCGCTGCGCACGGCCGACTCCGGGTACCTCACCCGCCGTCTGGTCGACGTCGCCCAGGAGCTGATCATCCGCGAGGACGACTGCGGCACCACCCGCGGCATCTGGTTGGAGGACGTCGTCCCCGACCAGCCCAACAAGCGGTCCTACCTGGACACCCGCCTCTTCGGCCGGGTCCTGGTCGAGCCGGCCGGGGACTACCCGGCGGGCACCGATGTCGGCGACGAGGAGGTGGCCGCCCTGCGCGACGATCCCCGCGTCACCCGGCTCCGGGTGCGCACCGTGCTCACCTGCGAGGCCATCCACGGCATCTGCGCCACCTGCTACGGGCGTTCGCTGGCCACGCTGAAGGGCATCGAAATGGGCGAGGCGGTGGGCGTCATCGCCGCCCAGTCCATCGGCGAGCCCGGCACCCAGCTCACCATGCGTACCTTCCACACCGGTGGTATCGCCGGCGAGGACATCACCCACGGCCTGCCCCGCGTTGTCGAGCTCTTCGAAGCCCGCACGCCGAAGGGCGCCGCCGTGCTGGCCCGTACGTCGGGTGTGGTGCGCATCAGCGAGGAGGAGAACGGCCGCCGGATCACGATCATGGGCGACGACGGCAGCGAGGACACCTACAGCGTGTCCCAGCGCGCCCACCTCGAGGTGGCCGACGGCAAGGAAATACAGGCCGGCGACTCCCTCGTCGAGGGCCCGAAGGACCCCAAGGAACTGCTGGAGATCAAGGGCATCCGCGAGACCCAGCAGTACCTGGTGGAAGAGGTCCAGAAGGTCTACCGGGACCAGGGCGTGTCGATCCACGACAAGCACATCGAGCTCATCGTGCGCCAGATGCTGCGCCGGGTCTCGGTGGCCGAGCCGGGCGACGCCCCCTTCCTTCCGGGCGAGCGGGTCGAGTCCCGTGCCTATGCCGACGTCAACCGCGAGCTCGTGCAGGCGGGCAAGCGGCCGGCCGAGGGCCGTCCCGAGTTGATGGGCATCACCAAGGCCTCCCTGGCCACCGAGTCGTGGTTGTCCGCCGCCTCGTTCCAGGAGACCACCCGGGTGCTCACCGAGGCCGCCATCGAGGGCAAGTCCGACCTCCTCTACGGCCTCAAGGAGAACATCATCATCGGCAAGCTCATCCCGGCCGGCACCGGGATGACCCGGTACCGGGAGTTCGACATGGACGCCCCGGACTACGAGCCCATGGCCGGGTGGTCCTCCGACGACGAGACCGAGGACCTGGCCGCCTGGCTGGCCAACATCGGCACCACCACGGCCGCCGCTGCCGTCGGCGCCGCCACCCCGTCGTGGCTCCAGACGCCGGTGGCTGAGGGCGACGCACCCCCGCTGGCCGACGACACGGTCTAGCGCCGGCTGACCACCTTTCGTCCGGCTGCGGCTCCAGCCTCTCCCGGGGTTGGAGGCGCAGCCGCGCGCGGGCGCCGGTCGGCGGAACGGGACCGCGGCAACCCATCCGGCTGACGGCGCGGGGCGGCTCGGTCAGCAGGGGGTGGCGACGACCACGTCGGGCGTGCGGGCCTGGTTGCCACGCCCGTCGACGGCGCTCACCCACCAGGTGACGGGGGCGAGGGCGGGCGGCATGGTCGCGGTCGACTTGGCGTCGACCGGAGCGCTCATCGAACCGGTGGCTTCGGTGCCGTTGACCCGCCAGTGCAGGGTGAGTACGACGTCGCCCTCGTCCTCCACGTCGGCCGTCACCCGGCACCCATCGGCGGTCGCCCCGAGGTCGGGTGGGTGCTCGACCGTGCCCGCCACCGCAGTCATGGCGGCCGACCCGTCGTCGCCCGTGACGCGCACCGACGCCAGCACGTCGCCTTCGGGCGGTGAGCCCCGCAGCACGAGGACCTGTTCGGCCCCCGGCTCGAGCTGCCCCGACGGCGGCGTCACCTCGAGCCACGGTGCATCGCCCGTGGCCTCCCACGCCACCGCGGCTCCCGAACGGTTGGTGAGCGCCACCTGCCCGGCCGCCGGCGGCACCTCGGCCGGGACGAGCTGGAGCGAGCCCGTGTCGGACGGCAGTCTGGTGAGGGCCATGAGCGACTTCTCTCGGCCGCCGTCATCGCCGCCGGCCACCGTGACCAGCGCCGCTGCGCCGCCCAGCGCCACCACCACAATTGTCACACCCAGCCTCCGCAGGCCCCGGCCCCGGCCGCCCGGTTGCAGTGCCGGCGGCGGCACCGGGGGCTGAAGTCGACTGCCGCTGGCGGCCACCGCTACCTGCCACGGCGGCTCCGGCAGGGGAGTGCCGGCGAGGAGCTGGCGGACCGAGGCCATGGCCCGCTGGCGGTCGGCGCACGCCGGGCAGCCGGTCGTATGGTCGGCGACGTCGCCGGCAACGGCGAGCAGGTCGTCGGCCCCGGCCATTGGCCGGCCGGCAAGCACCCCGGCCATGCCCTCGCAGTCGCCGGGCCCGAGGGAGGCGAGGAGCGCCGGATCGAGCTCGGCGTCCCACGACCGGGCCACGGCGGCGACTCGCTCGGCGGCGGCCGACGGGGTCATGCGCAGGGCGATGCCGAGCCCGGCCCGTCCGAGGCCGTGCCGCCCGCTGAGATCGACGAGCGCCAGCTCGAGCGGAGGGCGGGTGGCGGCCAGCGCCCATGCAACGTCCGCCGGCCCGGCACCTGGCCGCAGCGCCGCCGGCGGAGGCTGTTCGGCGGCGACGGCGGCGAGGGCCTGATGACGGGCGTGGCCGAGCACCACGCCGAGTGTGCGGCCGCCCGTGCGGACGGCCACGACGGCCAGGCGGGTGGCCACCTCTTCGTCGCGCGTCATCGCCAGGCAGTGCCCGAAGGCCGATGCAGCGACGTGGCTCGCCATGGCGGCCCAACCGTAGCGGCGGGCCGTGGTCCGCCGCCTGCCAGATCGTTTACTTTTCACGGCCGCCGCCGCTCGTTTGCCGAGGTGGCCGGGTTGCCGTACCATCTCCCGTTGGCCGTCGCGCCGTTTCGGTGTCGCGCCATCCCGCCCCCACAAGAAGTTCGAGAGGTCGCATTGCCCACCATTTCGCAGTTGGTCCGCAAGGGCCGTGAGTCGAAGGTCTCCAAGACCAAGACCCCAGCCCTGAAGGGCGCGCCCCAGCGGCGCGGGGTGTGCACCCGCGTGTACACCACCACCCCCAAGAAGCCGAACTCGGCGCTGCGCAAGGTGGCCCGCGTCCGCCTCTCCAGCGGCACCGAGGTCACCGCCTAC
Organism: Actinomycetes bacterium; assembly: GCA_023264975.1. Classification (GTDB taxonomy): domain Bacteria; phylum Actinomycetota; class Acidimicrobiia; order Acidimicrobiales; genus JAHFUS01. The sequence goes on from JAHFUS010000067.1 coordinate 15,324, forward strand.
ATCCCGGGCGTGGGCCACAACCTGCAGGAGCACTCCATCGTCCTCGTCCGCGGCGGACGGGTGAAGGACCTCCCGGGTGTGCGTTACAAGATCATCCGGGGCACCCTCGACACCTCGGGCGTGCGCGACCGCAAGCAGGCCCGCAGCCGCTACGGCGCCAAGAGAGACAACTAGAGATGCCCAGGAAAGGACCCGCGCCCCGCCGCGACCTCGTACCCGACCCGGTCTACAAGTCGGTCCTCGTCACCCAGCTGGTCAACAAGATCCTGAGCCAGGGCAAGCGCACCTTGGCCGAACGCATCGTGTACGACGCCCTCGACGTGGTGCAGGAGAAGACGGGCGCCGAGCCCATCGCCACGCTAAAGCGGGCGGTCGACAACACCAAGCCGGCGCTCGAGACGCGCAGCCGCCGGGTCGGCGGCGCCACCTACCAGGTGCCCGTCGAGGTCCGGCCCCGCCGGTCCACCACCTTGTCCATCCGGTGGCTCGTGGGCTACTCCCGCCAGCGCCGCGAGAAGACGATGGCGCTTCGCCTCGCCAACGAGCTGCTCGACGCCTCCAATGGCATCGGCTCGGCCGTGAAGCGCCGTGAGGACCTCCACAAGATGGCCGAGTCGAACAAGGCATTCGCCCACTACCGCTGGTAACCGGCGCCGGCCGAACTCCAATCGGCCGGCAGCAGCACCCGGCAACTCCGGGGGCGGCCTGTGACCCAGGTCGGCCCTTCCGAAACGACTCTTCGAGGAATCCTTCTATGGCACCAGCTATCCGCGAGTTCCCGCTGGCGAGGACCCGCAACATCGGGATCATGGCCCACATCGACGCGGGCAAGACCACGACGACCGAGCGCATCCTCTATTACACCGGCAAGAACTACAAGATGGGCGAGGTCCACGAAGGTGCCGCCACCATGGACTGGATGGTCCAGGAGCAGGAGCGGGGCATCACCATCACGTCCGCCGCCACCACCTGCATGTGGCGCGACACGTGGATCAACATCATCGACACGCCCGGCCACGTCGACTTCACCGTCGAGGTCGAGCGCTCACTGCGTGTCCTCGACGGCGCCGTCGCCGTGTTCGACGCGGTCGCCGGCGTGGAGCCGCAGACCGAGACGGTATGGCGCCAGGCCAACAAGTACGGCGTCCCCCGGATCTGCTTCGTCAACAAGATGGACCGCATCGGCGCCGACTTCGACCGCGCCGTCGCCATGATCACCGACCGCCTCGACGCGGTGGTGGCCGTGGTGCAGATCCCCATCGGCGCCGAGGGCCATTTCAAGGGCATGGTCGACCTGCTCGGCATGAAGGCCCTCACCTGGGACGAGTCCTCCGACCACGGCGAGGCCTGGTCGGTCAACGAGATCCCCGAGGACCTGCTCGCCGACGCCCAGGCCGCCCGCCAGGCCCTAATCGACGTGGTGTCCAACTTCGACGACGAGGTGATGGAGAAGTTCATCGGCGACGAGGCGATCACCGCTGACGACCTGCGCCGGTCCCTGCGCACCGCCACCATCGCCAACCAGCTCGTGCCCGTGCTGTGCGGCTCGGCGTTCAAGAACAAGGGCGTCCAGCCCATGCTCGACGCGGTGGTCGACTTCCTGCCCAGCCCCCTCGACCTCCCGCCCGTCACCGGTATGGACGTCAAGGGAATCGAGGAGCTCGAGCGCAAGGCGGACGACAACGAGCCGTTCTCCGCTCTCGCCTTCAAGATCATGAGCGACCCCCACGTGGGCAAGCTCACGTATTTCCGCGTCTACAGCGGCACCCTGGTCAAGGGCGGCGCCGTCATCAACTCGAGCAAGGACCGCAAGGAGCGGGTGGGCCGGCTTCTGCAGATGCACGCCAACCACCGCGAGGACAAAGAAGCGGCGTTCGCCGGCGACATCGTGGCCGCCGTAGGTCTCAAGCAGACCACCACCGGCGACACGCTGTGCGACCCCAACGCCCCGATCGTCCTCGAGTCGCTCGAGTTCCCCGTGCCCGTGATCCACGTGGCCGTGGAGCCAAAGACCAAGGACGCCCAGGACAAGCTCTCCAAGGCTCTCCAGTCGCTGTCCGAGGAGGACCCCACCTTCCAGGTGCACTCCGACGACGAGACCGGCCAGACCGTCATCGGCGGGATGGGTGAGCTGCACCTCGAGGTCCTGGTCGACCGCATGCTGCGCGAGTTCAAGGTCGACGCCAACGTGGGAAAGCCCCAGGTGGCCTACCGCGAGACGATCAGCCAGCCCGTCGAGAAGGTGGAGATGCGCTACATCCGCCAGACCGGCGGCCGGGGCCAGTACGGCCACGTGGTGCTGAACCTGGAGCCCACCGGCCCCGGCGGCGGCTACGAGTTCATCGACAAGATCGTGGGCGGCGTCATCCCCAAGGAGTACATCTCGTCCGTCGACGCCGGCATCCAGGAGGCCCTCACGTCGGGTGTCGTGGCCGGCTACCCGATGGTCGACGTCCGAGCGATCCTCGTGTACGGCTCGTACCACGATGTCGACTCCTCGGAGATGGCGTTCAAGATCGCCGGCTCCATGGCGGTGAAGGAGGCGGCCCGCAAGGCCAAGCCCGTTCTCCTCGAGCCGATCATGGCCGTCGAGGCGGTGACCCCCGACGAGTACATGGGCGAGGTCATCGGCGACCTCAACAGTCGCCGGGGCAAGATGGAGGGCATGGAGCAGCGGGGCAGCAGCCAGGTGATCCGAGCGCAGGTGCCGCTCTCCGAGATGTTCGGCTACGTTACGGACCTGCGGTCGAAGACCCAGGGTCGGGCCACGTCGACCATGCAGTTCCATTCGTACCAGCAGGTGCCGGAGTCGATCTCCAAGGAGATCGTCGCACGTGTCCGCGGTGAGTAAGAGGGGTTGAATTCCTAATGGCAAAGAAGCAGTTCGTCCGGGACAAGCCGCATCTCAACATCGGCACGATGGGCCACATCGACCACGGCAAGACGACCCTCACGGCCGCCATCACCAAGGTGCTGGCCGACAAGGACAC
>JAHFUS010000068.1 GCA_023264975.1 Actinomycetes bacterium
ATGACCAAGGCGATCTCGTCGAACGTACGCAGCGCCACCTCGGCGGGGGGCCCCGGGCGATACTGGCCGTTGATGTAGACCTTGGTAGGTGTCAGCGGTGCGCAGTAGGCGCCGGTGCACGTCATTCATACGGACACTCCTGACTGCGATGGGGAACAGCTGCAGGAGCAGCCCCCCAGCATCATGACGGGCGGGATGCGAAGGGACGCGGCGCTGTTAATTCGCCACTTTGATGGGCACCAGGGGAGCGCCCTGGCGGCACAGGCCCAGCAGGAGCCGGGCCAAGGGGCCGGTGGGCAACGCCAGGCCGACCGGCACCACCGGGCCGCCGTCGATCACCGCGACGGCCTGGGCGCTCACGGCGTGCCGCCGGTCGCTGGAGTGGCGTCGCTGCCCCACCTCCCGATCGGACTGCCCACCCGGTCCCGACCCCCCCGGCGGCTGGCCCGGGACCTCACGATGCGCTTCCTCGTCCGGCTCATCGGCCCCGCCCGTGGAGACAGGAACCCCTGGCACGACGCCTGCTCCATCGCCGCCGCGTCGTGGCAGTCGTAGGTTGCGGGGACCGAGGGCGGCGGTGAGCCGATGACCAAGACGATCTCGTCGAACGTGCGCAGCGCCACCTCGGCGGGGGCCCCGGGCGATACTGGCCGTTGATGTAGACCTTGGTAGGTGTCAGCGGTGCGCAGTAGGCGCCGGTGCACCACGTTCGCATCGCTACCACTTGTAGTCACGAGGACATTATACGCAAATCCGGATCTGCTTCGCCAACGGGTTCGGCAAGCGGGTCGGAGGCGGCGCTTTGTCCGGCCGGTCATCGTTGCCACGCTTCAACCACCGAAGGTCGGCCCCGAGCGGCATCTACCCGGGATCGGCGTCGGCCCAGCCGGGGCGCGACGAACCCGCCGGACGCGGAGCCGAGCAAGGCCAAGGCCCACGTCCTGGCTGATACCGCATTGGACAGGGGTCCCTCCCCGGTGTCGGCAACCGCCCTCAGGGCGTAGTAGTAGGTCGTGGCCGGGCGCAGCTCGGACACCGACAGGCTCATGCGCTCGCCGACGGTGGACAACGAGAAGCGGCACTCCCCGCCGCACAGGCTTTGTGCAGCGGCGAACGACGCCTCGTCGGTAAGTTGGGTTCAAAGGTGGCGAGGACGACTGAGTACCGATACCAGTGACGGCCGGGCACCCCGATGCTTCCGTCCCAACACCTCCTCGTAGACTCCGATGGTCCGCTCCACCATCTGATCGGCACCGAAGAGCTCCACCCCCCTCCGGCGGCCCTGGGCGCCGAGCCGCTCCCGCAGGGCTGCGTCACCTGCCAGCCGAACGAGAGCGTCCGCCATGGCGCTCACGTCGCCGGGCGCCACCAGGATCGCGGTCTCGCCATGGACTGCTATCTCGGTGAGCGAGGCGACGGTCGTCGCTACAACAGGGCGACCGGTGGCCATCGCCTCGAGCACGACAAGCCCGAAGCCCTCACCGATGGCCGGCATCGTCGGGAACACGACGACATCGGCGGCGGCCAGCAGCCCACGGACGTCGGTCACGAAGCCGGCGAAACTGATCCTGTCGCCGCTATTGAGCTTGGCCGCCTTCGCCTCGAGGGCAGGGCGCAGCGGCCCCTCTCCGGCGATAACCAGCCGAATGTCGGGGCACACGGCGGCAGCGCGTTCGAATCCATCGAGCACGAAGTCGTGGCCCTTGTGCTCCACCAGGCGCGATGCCACCACAACGGCCACGTCGGCCGGACCGACGCCGAGCCGGACCCGCTGGTGCGAAACCTCATCTCCATCCGGCACATGCCAGTGGTCCAGGTCAATCCCGTAGTGGACGACCGTTACGCGGTTCCGCGGGGCGAGACGACGCTCCTCGACGACGGTGGCCGCGTAGTCCGAGATGGCGATGGTCGCGTGGGCGAGGTGACCCCCCAGAGCGGCGGCCGAGCGCCATGGCTCACGACAGTATGGCCCGGCCACGCCGTGTATGGACGACACCCCGGGCACATGGCCCAGCCATGCCGCCAACTGGCCGTAGAGGTCTGCATGGATCAGATGGGTGTGGACGACGTCGGCCCGGAAACGCCGCGCCGCCCCCAGCAGTCGGGCAACGATCACGGGGTGGAAATGCGGCCCCGCTTCGATCGCCTCGGTCTCCACCCCTGCGGCGCGCAGCTCAGCGGCGAGATCCTGACCCTTCCCGGCGACGAGGACGACCGCGCGGACATCGTGGCCCCGCAGCGCGAGCCCCGGTAGCAACGTGAGCAGGTGTCGCTCGCTACCGGCGATCCCCGTCGCCTTTTGGATGTGCAAGATCCTCACGTCGACCCAGCCACGGCTGGGCTGCCCATCGAGCCGGCATCGCCTACCCCGGCGATGACCCCCATCGCCGATCGCCACCACACAACCGCCACGACGACGGACGCCCCGGAGAAGGCGGCGGCGGCACCGGCCGGACCATGGGGTGCCAGGAACGCGAGCAGGGCCAGGGTCACGACCAGCTCGACGAGGCTGGCCAGCGTCCTCAATTGCGGTCTCCCGACCGCGCCGGGAAGCGTCTTCGACCACGCCACCGCCAGGTGGGCGACCGCCGCGACGAGCAGGATTCGGGCGGGACCGATCGCACCATCGAACCGATGGGAGTAGAACCCGACGATCAGCCGCGGCATCAGCACCCAGCCGACGAGCGCTCCCGGCACTCCCACGGCGACCGCGATTCGCGAGAACGCCAGGATCGAACGCCGTAGTCCATCCCGCGCTCCTGCGGCCGCCATCCTCGCCTGCTCGGGGAGCAGCACCAGGCGCACTGGTCCGCTGAGCACGGTGGCGACCGTGACGGGGAGCATGGCAACCTGTAGTGTGCCCACGAGAGCAGGGCCTCCCGATCGCGCGAGGGCCAGCGCCACGAGCCCACCCTTTGCCGCGATCACGCTGGTCGTTGCGCTCGAATGGACGCCGAACCGGCCGAGTTCTCGCGCCCATCTCCGGGCTACCAGTGGCTTGTGGGCCCGCCAGTGGCGCCAGCCGATCCGCCAGCTCATGAGAGCTTGGACGGCAGAGCCGATTCCGCCGGCAACGGCGAATACGACCAGCACCATTCGGGCGTCGCCGATGTGCACGGCGGCGACGATGAGCACCAGGCGGACGAGGGCGACGAGGAGCGTGACCCAGGCCCGCAGGTCTGGCCGGCCGGCCAACAGCATCACAGCTCCCGTCGTGCCATCGGCCGTGGTGACGAGACCGCACAAGGCCGCCAGCCTCACGAACGCCGGGTCGAGGTTCCCGGCGCCGGCAAGCGAGGCGATCGGGCCTGCAACCAGTACCACCCCCCCGGCGACGGCGACACCGAGGACCACGTCGACAACGATTGCGACGCGGAGGATCTGAGCGAGCTGACCGACGTCGTCCGCGGCGAGCGCGCGGAAACCGTGATGGACCACCGCCTCTTCCAGTGTGAGATCGACGAACGAGCGGATCGAGCTGACCATCGCGACGGCCAGGATCACAGCGCCGTACTGCTCGACTCCAAGCGCTCGGGCGGCAACAGCGGAGCCGACCGCGGCCAGCACCGCTCCCAGCCAGAGCCCGGCCGATGTGCTGCCGACGCGCAGGCGTCCGCCACCACCGTCTGCGAGACCCCATCCGACGTCAGCCATCGACGATGTCCCTCACGATGTGCCCCCGGCCGCCATGGCCTACCTGTGGCTCTGACCGGGCACCGACAAGACCAGGAGGTCGTCGACCAGCAAATCGGCCAGCCGGTCCAGTGAGTGCCGGGCGACGACGAACTCCCGGAGGCGGCCACCCAGCTCCTCTCGGTCCGAGGCCGACCTGGCGAGGACGTCGCCGATCGACCTGGCGACGCCTTCCGCGTCGTCGCCGGGCGCGTACAGGGTCGGCTCCAGCTGGGCCAGCTCCGGGGTAGCCGTCACGACGGGTACACCACAGGCCATCGCTTCCAGCGCGGCCTTGTCGAAGCTCCCCCGCCCGGTGAGATTCACCATGACAGTGGCGTCCCGGTACTCCTGCACAACCGCTGTCGGCGGCATCGGGCCGACGAAGTTCACGACTCCCGGGATCTGCTCATGCGCTCGCCGTGCGAGCCGCTCGGCGTACGGCCGGTCGAGCTCCGTGACCGGTCCGACGATACGAACCTCGAGTCCATGTTCACCCGTCTCGTGGACGAGAGTCGTTACCGCGTCGATGAGCAGCTCGAGGCGTTTCACGGGCGCAACCCGGCCGACGCTCAAGATGCGTACCGGCCGTCGGGCGGCGGTGCCGGACGGGGAGTACAAGGCCGTGGCGACACCGTGGCCGGTGACGACCACGCGGCGGGCTCGGGCACCGAAGCTCTCCGGCGAGGCGGTCACGACCGTGTCCACCAAACGTGCCGCTACCGCGAGCAATGGCGGTACCCCGGCGTGGGTGTACCACATGGTGACCGGAACTCGTCGGGCACGGAGCAGCGGGGCACCCATCACCGCAAACACGGGCGCCATATGGACGAAGCAGGCGTCAGGACGGCGACGTTGCAACAGGCGGCCGAGTATCCGGTAGAACTGAATCGCTCGTTGAGCTTCGTTCAGCCCCCTCTCTTTCCCCACCGAGTACACCGCCACGTTGTCGGGCAGCTCGAACCGACCAGCGGTCATGCAGACCACATCGACGCAAACTGCTCTTGCAGCCAGCGCTCGCACCCATTCGACACCGAAGCCCAAGATGGGGTCGTCGCTGTCGGTGGCGAGGTTGAACACCAGCAGTCGGGGCAGGCTCACGGTGGCCCGGCCGCCCGGATGGACGATCTCCCGTCGGCGATCCAGGCGGCCAACCGGGCGGTCCCGCCCTCGAACTCCCGGAGAGGGTCGCGCTGCTCGACCAGCTGGCGGCCACGTCGCCCGAGGTCACCGGCCAGCCGCCGGTCGCACAGGAGCTGCAGCAGGGCGTTGGCGAGCGCCCCGGCATCGCCCGGCGTCACCAGGAGACCCGTCTCACCGGGAAGCACCAGCTCCGGAATCCCGCCGACGCTCGTGGCCACGACGGGCCGAGCCCGCGACATGGCCTCGATCAGGATGCGGGGGTGGCCTTCTGAGACGGACGGGAGGGCGACGCACCACGACGCGTCGAGCAATGAGGCGACGGCCGGTGGGTCGAGGTGCCCAACAAGACGCACGCTGCGATCGAGGCCGAGCTGCGTGCACCGCTTCTCGAGGGACTGCCGCAATGGCCCCTCTCCAGCCAGCACCAGCCTGGCCCCCGGGAGAACATTGGTCACCACGGACCACGCCTCGATGAGGAGTTGGGGCGCCTTGTACTCCTGGAGAACGCCCACGAAGGCGACCTGCGGCCGCCCGGAGAGCGGGGCAGGCGGTGGCCCGAGAAACGCGTCGTAGTTGCTGAAGGCGACATACGAGTCCAGCTGCCCGGCGTAGCCCGCTTCTCGCGTCAGGGCCTCCGTAAAGGACCCGACCGCTCGCACCCGGTCGGCCCGACGGAGGCTCCACATGGCGGCAGCGTCGGCGAACGGCGCAAACGGGCGACGGGCACGGCCGCCGTAGCAGCGTGCCGCCGTGCGCCAGTCCCCGTGCACCTCGATGACGATACGCGGGCGCAGTCCCGCCGGGACCAGTCGACTGAAGATGACCGCACCGAGTCCCTCGTACGGGCTCTGGCACACGACGGCAGACGGGCGACGACCGGCGGCAAGGAGGACGCCGGCCAAAGGGCCCAGCACATAGAACTTGGCGGCGCTGAGCGGCCATGGGCCGCGCGTCGACAGCCCGAGCACGCGCACCCCCTCGGCTCGGCGCATTCCGAGCGGGCCGCCGGCCACGATACTCACGTCGAGATGACGCTTCAGGATCTCGATCTTGCGCGCCGGAGGCACTCCGCCGGCGACGGTCTTTCCCACGAACACGACGGGCGGCCGCCGGGCGCCGGCGCCTGCCGCTCGTGAAAAAAGCTCCACAAGCCGGTCCACGGACAACTCGAATCGCCACGCCGGTGCGGTCTTCTCGGCCCCATCAGTCAGGGATGAGAGAAGCGCTCCATCGTCGCGCAATCGGACTAGAACGCCCGAGAACTGCTCCGGGGTACCGGGATCGATGACGAAGCCGTTCAGGCCGTCGATCACCACTTCAGCCGTACCGCCGGCTGCGGAGGCGATGACCGGCGTCGAGCACATGAGCGCTTCGACGGCGGTGTGGGGAAGCCCCTCGAAGCTGGCGGCGGTCACCAGGACGTGGGCATCAGCGAGGTGTGCCATCACCTCCTCGCGCGTGGCTCGACCGACGAAGCGCACCCTGCCCTGGACCTCGCAGGCTCGAGCAAGACGTTCGAGGGCGGAACGTTCAGGCCCCTCGCCAACGACGTCGAGGCGCACCTGCGGCGCCTCCTGCAGAGCCCGTATGAGGACATCCACCCCCTTGATCGGCGCGAGTCGCCCGACGTAGACGGCGCGAAGCTCGTCCGGCGTCGGCGGCGTCCGCCGGGCGCCGCCTGGGGGTGGCGTCGCTCCGTTGCGCACGATCTCCGTGACACCGGGGCGGGCGGTCCAGCCGTCGGCGGCCGCGGCGAGCTGGCGGCTCGGTGCGACCACCACATCGGCATAGCGGACAGCGAACCGGCGTAACAAGCACATCGCCCGAATGCGCGGCGATCCAGCCCGCGCCCGTTGGAACGCCTCGAAGTCGAGCTCCGTGAGGCCCTGGCGCCGGGCCCGCTCCCAGGCCGGGTCGCACACGATCTTGACAACCACCGGGCGGCGGGCTGCGCGGGCGGCGACGACGGCCTCGGCCTGCATCCCCGTCGCATAGACGACGTCGTAGTCGCGCCGGTGCCGAACGAGCCAGGCCACGACCGCGCTCCCCCGTGCCAACCAGGGCCACCGACGAGGGTACGCGACGAACTCAGGGAGCCGAGTCGACCGGAGGCCGTCGCTCAAGGTGACCACAGTGACCTCGAAGCCCCGCTCCCGGAGCTCGGTCGCCAACTCGTGCGCGTGCGTGGCGGGCCCTCCGATGTCGGGCGGATAGATGCCCGTGACGATGGCGATCCTCAGCGGCCTCACGATGCAAGCACTTTCCGGAGCTCTGCTTCCAGGCGCATCTCGAAGGGGTTGGCTCGAATGGCCCGGCGAAGGACGTCGGCCGCCTCCACACGGGAGGACCCGTCTGCCGGGTCGACCTGGTGGATCTCCTGGAGGACGACCGCGTACCGTTCGAGAAGCTCGGAGTCCCATGGCGCGAGCCGGACGGCCTCCTCGTACATCGCCCCGCCGTCCCGCAGACCGCTCAACCGCTCTGGAGACCGCCCCGGAAGCCGCCGGGCGGAGTCAACCAGCGACCCCGCCAGGACAGCCCGGTAGGACGCTTCCCATGGGTTCAGCCCGATCGCCCCACCCAGTTCCTGGCGCGCCGTAGCTACCAGGTCGTCGGCCTGATCCGACCCGTCTGGGCCGAGCGTCTGCATCTTGGTCACGGCGAGGACGGCAGCGTGGAACCGTCGATCAGCCAGGTATGGACCTCCCGCCACCGGCACGAGCCCCGCGACTACAAGGAGAACGGCAACGGCCGCGACAAGCCTGCCGGCGGTGCTCGGAGTCCTGCGAGTCTTCTCGGGGGCGGTCCGATGACTATCGGTGGGCTCGAGGGGCGGGAGCCCAGTACGGAACGAGCGCTCCCTCCCGGGGTCGCCCGTGACGACGACGAGAAGGCCCAACAGGAACCAGAATGAGAACGTCAGGCCAATCTGCGCCACGTCGAAGCAAGACGTCACGATGTATGCCGCAATCCCAGCAGTCACCCCGGCGAGGACCAGGCGAGCGTCGTCATGCTCGTGCGGAGCATCGCCTTCACCGCGCCCGGTTCGCAGGAGCCGACGCCACGTGCCGAGGGCACGCCTGCCTGCCAGCGCCAGGACCACGAGCAGCGCCAGGAGGCCCGGGTATCCCTGGGTAGCCAGCTGGTTCAAGAACAGGTTGTGCGGTCCGTTCACCCCTGCTGTGGCACCGTACCGCTCACTCAGCTCTCTGGTCTTGAAGGCCGGGTAGAGCAGGGGGTACCCGTCGGGACCCGTGCCAGCCAGAGGCCGGTGGTTGGCGATACGTACTGCGGTCTTCCACAGCTCGATCCGCTGGGAACCAGTGCTCGCGTCGCCGACCGAACTGATCAACAGGCTCGCGACTACCAGCGCGATGCAGCACGCGACCAACGACGCGGCAGTCGCGACTCGGTTCCGCCACAGTGCACGCCACAGCATGAGTACGAGCACGGCGACGCCGACGATGGCCGCCAACGCGGCCCCGTTCGAGTATATGAGCCCGATCTCGGCGACGAGCGCGACCAGCACTGCTCCGACCGGGGCGCGCATCCACGACGCACGGTGCAGCAACAGCAGCACCAGGCCGATCGGCAGGAGGATGGCGAGGAAGCCGGCAAAGTGGTTCGGATTCCCGAAGCTCGACCAGATTTCCCGGTCCTTGGAGAACGTGACCGACTCTGCCCAGCCCACCCAATCCCATCGAGATCCCCGCCAGTACCGGTCGTGCAGTTGGAAGGCGCCGTACAGCACGCACAGGCCGCCACCACCGAGGAACAGCACAGTGAGAACGGCCCTGACGTGGGCGATCGAGAAGGCGTCGGCGACGGCGGCGAAGAGCAGGGCGAATGCGGCTGCCGCGTACAGCCCGTCGTAGGAGGCGTAGGCACCGAGGACGCTGAGGCGGGGGCTCACGGACATGGCGGTGCAAGCTGCAGTCCACGCGACCAATGCGGCGACGGCCCAGTGAAGGCCACTCCAACGAAGCGGCCGATCGGTGAAGGCCAGCTCCGCTGACCACAGGAGTGCAACGACCAGGCACGCCAACGTCAAGAGCGTGAACTTGGTGAGGTTGAAGACCTCAGCCGTGCCCGGGTCGAACACCACCGGCACCGCCACGAGCAGGACGATGAGCACCGCCCGCCTCCCGGTCGCCCAGGACTCGGAGGCGCGGGCCATCGAGGCGACCGTACGGACGACAAGGACGCCGGCGCAGGCAACAGCCACCACGAAGACCGCGATGCTCATCGTCCACCCCACGAACGGAAGGGGAACAGGGCGAGGAGCCCGACCACCAGGCCGGCGCTGCAGGCCAGGCGGAGCACCAGAGGGATCACGCGCTCCGAGAGAAGCTTCGCCTCGGCGACGCAGACTCCCGGAATGACTGCAAGCATGTAGTAGAGGTAATTGTGCCTGTGGGTAAGGCTTACCGCGAGGAAGGACGCGAACAGGCCGAGGCTCCAAGCGGCACCGAGCATCGACACCTGGTCGCCTCGGCGGCGAGCCGACACCAGGGCGAGGGCGATCGCCGGGGTCCCGAGAAGAACGAGCGCCGGGTTCAGCCGGGCCTGGAAGAGCACAGCCGGGCGTCCGGGCACGGGTCCCTGCGCCGACGGCCTCGACGCGTAGACGCCGTAGTACGTGATCGGCTTGCGGTTGGCGAGCCACTCCCAGGGGGCCGAAGTGGGGGCGACACCGACGCCTTGAAGGTTGTGGCCCCCGCTCCTGTCGCCGGCGCTGCCGAGCATGTACCAGGTGTGCGAAATCGGGTTGGTGAAGGTCGTGTACTGCAGGTCGAGGACCCACAGCAGGCTGAGGAACGAGACCGCCGCGACGGCCGAGCACGCCGCCAGGGCGCGGACACGCGACCTGAGGGCAGGCTGCTCCCGGGCGGGGGCGGAGGAGTCCGGCGACGCCCTCCAGCGCAGCAGCTCGAAGACCACCAGGCCGACCAGGGCGAATAATCCGACGAGCTTGGTGCAGGCGCCGATGCCGAGCACCACCCCGGCGAGCACCGGACGCTTGCGCAGGTACAGCGCTGTTCCCGCCAGCATGAAGACGAGCACGAAGATGTCCAGCGTGGCAATACGGCCGTGGACCAGGAAGAGGTTGTCCGCCGCCATGATCGCCGCCGCTCCCACGCCCAGCCATTGGCTGCCACCTGCCGAGCGCACCATCCAGTACAGCGCCAGGATGGCCGCGCTGCCGAACACCAGGCTGGCGACGCGCCAGCCGAGGGGGTTGTCACCGAAGGCCTTGATGCCGGCGGCGATGAAAACCTTTCCGAGGGGCGGGTGCTCGGCGTTGGGGTCCACGCCGGGTTGCTCCTGCGCGAACGGGCTGTCTGTGCGCCCGGTGAGACCCGCGATCTTCTCGGCCGAGCCGACGTAATAGCGCTCATCGAAGATGAAGGCCCTCGGGTTGTCGAGCCACACGACGCGCGACCCGAGCGAAGCGAGTGAGAGAACGACGAGTAAGAATAGCGGGGCACGCTCGGAAATCCGCCGCGACAAGCCGGCGTGGTGGCCCGGGTAGCCAGCAACAATGTCGCTGGCTACCGACCTCAGGAGAGCGGGGGAAGCCATGAGGCCGGCCGGAGGCCGACGCTCATGCCCGTGAGCCGCATCCTCCAACCCTGCCACCCCCACCAGGTCACGAGGAGCAGCGCCTCACCGACGACCACCGCCGAGATCTTCGAGTATCCACGTGCTCTTTGCCTGAACTGGATCGGGACCTCGGCTACAGCGCCTCCACCGCTGCCGACCCGGCGAAGCACCTCGATCTGGAAGGCGTAACCATCGGCCCTCGTCGCTGCCACGTCCACCCGTCGGAGAGCGTCTGCGCGGAACGCCCGAAAACCCGAGGTCACGTCGCTGACGTGGAGCCCGAGCATGATGGACGCGTACCAATTGGCGAAGCCCGACAGGGCGCGCCGGTGCGCTGGCCATCCCTCGTTCCCACCGCCGGTGACGTAGCGGGACCCCACGGCCACGTCGGCACCCTGCCCGAGCGCCCCAAGCAGGTGGGGCACGGCAGCTGGATCATGGGAGAGGTCGGCGTCCATCTGCACGATCGTCTGGTAGCCCTGCTGCAGGGCCCACGCGAAGCCATCGCGATAGGCGCTGCCCAAGCCCGCCTTGGCGGGCCGCCGGAGAACCTCGATCTGCCCGAGCTCCACGCCCAACTGCGTCGCCCGGTCGGCCGTACCGTCGGGACTGTTGTCGTCGACGATGAGGATGGCGGCCTCCGGCACGACCTGGCGAAGGCGTCGCAGCAGTACCTCGATGTTGGTGGCCTCCTGAAAGGTCGGCACAACCACAACGACGCCGCGAACGGGCGGCGCCTGGTGACTCGTCGCCCCGGAGATCGTCGACCGACCGCTCATGTCACGACCAGACCCTGATCGGGTAGAGCGCCCACAGCCCGTACGCGAGCGCCACGCCGTAGAGAGGGAGCAAAGCCTTCGGCAGCGACGGAGAGGAGATGAGCTTGGCGATCCCCAGGTAGACGCTCGGTAGGACGATGAGCATGTAGTGCAGGTAGCTCGGGTGATGACGCACGTCGAGGAGGACGAACGGGAGGAAGGTGCCGGCAAACCAGGCGACGGCAAGCCGCGAGGCTCCGTCACCTCGTCGTCCCGTGACGAAGGCGACGACCAGGGCCGGGATGGCAAGGAAGATGATGACCGGGCTGATGCGGCCCTGGAAGAGGATTCGGGTGTGGAACGGTCCGCGCAGCACCTTGCGGGCGTTTCGCTGGTAGTAGACGATCGGTTTCCGGTTCGCCAGCCAGAGGACGGGTGACGACGTCTGCGCTAGGCCGGGACCGCCCGCTGCCGTGGCGACGCCGGGACCCGAACCAGTCTTCAGCCGCAGGTGGTTGGCGTAACCGAGCATGTAGCGGGAGTGCGAAATCGGGTTGGTGAAGGTCGTGTACTGCAGGTCGAGGACCCACAGCAGGCTGAGGAACGAGACCGCCGCGACGGCCGAGCACGCCGCCAGGGCGCGGACACGCGACCTGAGGGCAGGCTGCTCCCGGGCGGGGGCGGAGGAGTCCGGCGACGCCCTCCAGCGCAGCAGCTCGAAGACCACCAGGCCGACCAGGGCGAATAATCCGACGAGCTTGGTGCAGGCGCCGATGCCGAGCACCACCCCGGCGAGCACCGGACGCTTGCGCAGGTACAGCGCTGTTCCCGCCAGCATGAAGACGAGCACGAAGATGTCCAGCGTGGCAATACGGCCGTGGACCAGGAAGAGGTTGTCCGCCGCCATGATCGCCGCCGCTCCCACGCCCAGCCATTGGCTGCCACCTGCCGAGCGCACCATCCAGTACAGCGCCAGGATGGCCGCGCTGCCGAACACCAGGCTGGCGACGCGCCAGCCGAGGGGGTTGTCACCGAAGGCCTTGATCCCGGCCGCGATGAAGACCTTGCCGAGGGGCGGGTGCTCGGCGTTGGGGTCGAATCCAGGAGCGCTCTGGTACGAGGCATCGGGTGGGGTGCGGAGGCCGATCATGGTGCGGGCGGCGTTGACGTAGTAGTTCTCGTCAAAAATGAGATCGCGCGGGCGGTCCAACCACGCCGCCCGCGTGCCGAGGGACACAACCGACAGCAGGCACAGGAGTACGACGGGGGCTCGACGGAACAGACCCCCCCGCCCCGGTCGATCGCTTCGGGCTCTCTCCCCGTCTTTCGACAACGAGGTCCCGGACGGCCCGGGTGACACCGGGTTCGGGCCCGCCGTTGCCTCCACATCGGCGATGCTCACGGGACGCGGAACTCCGAGACCATGCCTTGGCGATAGTGCGACAGGCCGCCCGGCACGGGAATGATGCAGATGAGGCCGTAGCGCCCCGGCCCGAGGTCGGTGGCGAAGGAGGTCTTCCCCCCAGGGGCCAGAGGGGTGGTCGTCGCCTGGGGATCGACAACTCGGGTGTTCTTGCTACGCGCCTGCACCTCGAGCGGGGGAAGGTCCGCTGGCAGAGGTATCAGGGTCATGCGGTGCTGCTTGGTCCCGACATTGACCAACTCGAAGACGACCCGCCCCCGAGGAATGGCCTTCGTGTGGTCAAACCGGTACTCCCGGGCCGTGACCTCGACCACCGGGGGTCGTGGTGGTAACGGCGCGCTCGCCCCTGCGCTCGTGCATGCCGCCATCACAGCGGACACCGAGGCGATGTGGAGGGCGCGGCGCAGCATGAGCCAGGAATGGGAGGAAAACTCGCTCATCGTCACTCCCCTTCCGCGACCGGCGGAGCAACAAGACCCTCCAGCGCAGCGGCCGCGCCACGACGACGACCGACCGCGGCGGCCCCACCGATGACGGCGAATGCACCGGCAGCAACGATCAGGAGCGGCGGGATGCCGCGAGCGTGCGGGAACGCCACCTCGCCCGCCCAGATGTCCTGGGAGGGCGGGCCGAGGGCATTGTTGCGGGTGTCGGTCCACGCTGCAAGCACTCTGGAGCGTTCTGATAGCAGGGCCAGCCGGGAGCCGAACTCCACGAGGCCGGCGGCCGATGGGATCGCATACTCGTAGCCGATCATCGAGTCGGAATCCCAGCTGCTGAGCCGTACGTTCCGGGCGAAGGTATTCCCATGGTCGGCCGAGTACGCGTAGTAGACGTCGTTCCCGCGATTCTCCACATTTCCTCGCCTGTCGTAAAAAGCCACATCGAGGCGGCCCTGGGGTGACACGGCGAGCCGGGGCATGTACTGGTTGCGCTTGTCCCCGATCGGATCGTCGTTGACCCGCCTGGCCTTCTGCCAGGCTCGCCCCCCATCGAGCGACGGGCGCACGAAGACGTCCCAGTCCCCGTGCCGGGCGTCGGTCCACCCGGCGTAGAGCCGCCCGGCGCCGTCGGCCACCAGTGCCGGTGGTGCCATCGTGAAGATCAGCATCACCCGCTCAGGCGGGACAAGGTCCGATTCGACAACGGTGCCGGGCGAAAAGCTCCGGCCTCCGTCCCGGGAGGATGTCGCGACGAGTGCCCACGTGCCGTCCCAGGTGGGGCCCTCGAGCCCGGCGTAGTCCCGCACGTCGTCCTTGATGTCGTAGTAGAGGACGTGCACAGCGTGGTTCGGCCCCAGGGCCAGCGCCGGGGCCACCACCCGCGGTCGCTCGGGGTCACTGATCTGGTGCGGCTTCGAGAGCGTCCTGCCTCCGTCGTCGGAGTAGGCAGCCATGATGGGGTTCGGCATGGTTGGGAACCCGTTCCCCGCTCCACCCTCTGCGTTCACCTCGACCCACACCAGGTGGATCCTGCCCGAGGGTCCCATGGTGGGGTCCAAGGCCATCCGGACGCCGTACCGCTCCGGCCCCAACACCTTTCGTGGGGTGGTGAACGACCGAGCCCGGTCGGATGACGTCGTGAGGTAGACCCCCATCGGACGGTTCCCGTTCCCAGCAAGCCCGACGAACAGGTAGTACAGCGTCCCTCGTCGGTCGAAGGAGACCTCGGGCGCATAGCACTTCTCGGCGCCTTCGGGGAGCTTGGGCAACGCCGGGCTGACCCAGGAAGCCCCCCCGTCACCAGAAGCCTGGAGAGCGCAGCTGAAGTCCGGGCCGTCGATCCTGTTGGCGATGACGACGAAGCGCCGATCGGTCGGGTCGGAAGCGAGCGACGGCGAGTTGTTGGCCGTCTTCGCAATGAGGTTCGTCGCCGTCACAGGCACGTTGGCGCGCACGCTGACGCCGCCGTTGGCGAACGCCGGTGAAGCGCTGGCGACGAGAGTCGCTGCGAAGGTGACAGCTGCACCCGCCGCGAGAGTCGACCGGACGGCGCGGGACGACCGGGCAACAGCGACCCACCGGGCCCGCCCTCGGCTCGCTTCCTCGCTCACCCGACATCCTGGTCTTCGCACGCCGTTCATCGGTCCTTTCACAAGGTCAGACCGCCAGGGAGGCCATGACAAGCCCTCCCTGGCCGTCTGCGCCGTTGAAATTGCTCGTGGTGTCAGATGAGGAGAAGTGGCGCCTGGTTCCCGTTGTGGGATCCGGAGTCAGAGACGCACACGCCTGACTCCTGGGTACCCGTGTTGGCGACTCGGGTCGGGAGGGTGAAGCCCTTCTGCCCTGCGCCGTTCGTGATGGAGATGGAGCCGAGGTTGGTGGCTGCGCTCGGAACTCTCCAGTCCATGCAGTCGCCGGCGGGGTTCAGCCACGTGCCGTGCGAGGAGTACCCGACCTGGATCCAGTTGACATCGTACGTCGCTGTCCCGAGGCTCTTGGCGGTGCTGATCGAGGCGGTGCTGACCGTGATCGAACCCGTACCGGAGGCCGGCGCCTTGGCCGTGGTGCTGCTGACTGTCTGGGTCATGGCCTCGCCCGGGTCGCCGTAGGTCTGGTTGCCCGTCGCGGTGACCGTGCCACTGCCACTGCCGTTGCCGAACACCTTCAGGTAGCCCACGTAGTTCGTGCAGGCGTACGCCGCCGATGCGATCACGAGCACGATGCCGACCGCCCCGACAGACGCGCCCAGTACCCTTCTACTTGTCGATCCGATTTGCTTCCTGGCCACTGGCTGGCCTTCCTTTCGTTGTGTGTGCAGTTCTCGCTGAACGGTTGAGATTCATTGCTCCCCATGCGACCGTATGCCCAGGTGCTCCCCTCTGCCAGGCGTTGTTACGACGCACTTCTACATCCGAGGACCCTTGGTTGCAATAGGTGTTTTTGGCACGTAGCGTCGGGATCTCGCCGCCCATTTTGATCGCCAGCCTATGTTGTGGGTTGAACACACAACTGGTTGACGGATCGACCTCGGTATGGTTCTCTGGACAGATTGGAGCTTGGCGGAGCTGCTTGTCCTCGGGGCGCCCAGGGCCAGGTCGAGTCGCCACGCCGAGCCATCACCTGCGAGGTCAGATGACAAACATCCGTTTTCGTGTTGTCGCCGCCGTGGCGGCGATGGCGGTCGCCGCCGGCGTGGCCCTGCCCGGGGTGGCGGGCCCCGTCGCCCACCACACCGGCGGACCGCGAGACGCCAGCGCGCCGGCCAAGACCCAGACGGACCGGTCCCGGCTCCCGCTGCGCTTCGAGGCGAACCAGGGCCAGCTCGACCCCAAGGTCGGGTTCGTGGCCCGGGGTGGCAGCTCCAACCTGTACTTAACCCCCGGCGAGGCGGTGCTCGACGTCAAGGGCCACGGCGAATACAGCGCCGCTTTGCACCTGCGGGTCGAGGGCGCCGCGCCCGTCGCCCCCGAGGGCGTGGATCGCCTCAGCGGGGTCACCAACATCCTCCGGGGCACCGACCCAGCCCGGTGGCAGCGCCAGGTTCCCACCTACGCCAAGGTGATCTACCCGGGGATTCGCCCTGGCGTGGACTGGGTATTCTACGGCGCCGGGAACCACCTCGAGTACGACCTGGTGGTGCGCCCCGGCGCCGATCCGGCCTCCCTCACGCTGGCCGTCGACGGGGCCGACGGGCTGGCCGTGGCCGACAGCGGCGAACTCGTGGTGCACAGCGGCGCCGGGGAGCTGCGCAACGGCCGCCCCCACGTCTACCAGGACATCGACGGCCGCCGGCGCAGCGTCGCCGGTCGCTACGAGCTGCGGGGCCCGAACCGCGTCGGTATCGCCGTCGGCCCCTACGACCGGCGCCGGCCGCTGGTCATCGACCCGGTCCTCAGCTACTCCTTCACCCTCGGCGGCGCCGGCACCGACGCTGTCAACGACCTGTTCGTCGACGCCGCCGGCAACGCCTACGTGACGGGCGAGACCAACTCCGCCGACCTGCCCACCACCACCGGCGCCTACGACCGCACCCTGGCCGCCAACGGCACCGACGCCTTCGTGGCCAAGCTCAACCCGGCAGGCACCGCCATCGTGTGGGCCACGTACCTGGGAGGGTCCGTGAACACCACCCCGGGCGGGGCCCTCAAGCCCAACGACCGCGGCCTTGGGGTGGCCGCCGATTCGTCCGGCAACGTCTACGTCACCGGGGGCACCAAGTCGGAGGACTTCCCCGTCACCGCCAGCGCCTACCAGTCTTCGCTCACCTGCGACACCGTCTCCACCACAATCTGCTCCGAGGAGGTGTTCGTCACCGAGCTCAACCCCACCGGGAGCGGGCTGGTCTACTCCTCCTACCTGGGCGACGTCGGCGGCGACTACGGGTTCGACCTCGCCCTCGGCCCCAACAACACCGTGTACATCGGCGGCGTCGTCGGCAATCGATCCCAGCTCTTCGACACCACGCCGGGCGCATTCCAACCGGTGCGGCCGTGCGCTCAACAAGGGGCCAAGTGTGTCTACCCCGCCGGCTTTGTGTCCATCTTCGACACCACGGGCACGGGGCCGACGTCGCTGAAGGCCTCCACCATGCTCGACTCCCTTGCCACCGGCACGGGCGGGGCCACCATCAGGGGGATTGCCGCCGACAGCGCCGGCAACGCCTACCTGACGGGCGCCACGGCAGTCTCCGACTTCCCCACCACGCCAGGGGCGTACGACACGACGTGCGGGACCACCGGCGACTGCAACGCCGACCAGGGCCAAAAGTTCGACGACGCCTTCGTGACCAAGTTCAACTCCCTGCTCACTGTGCCGACGTATTCCACCTACATCGGAGGCAGCGGCAACGACGAGGGCCGCTCCATCGCCCTCGACGCCGCCAACAACGCTTACATCACCGGCTACACCACGTCGGTCGACTACCCCAGGCTGAACGCCTACGACACCACGTGCGGGACCACCGGCGACTGCAACCCCTATAACGAGTGCGATCCCGGCACCTGCACGTCTATCGTCCCGGCCGAGGACGCCTTCGTCACCAGGCTGAACGCCGACGGCGCGGCCTTGGGCTACTCGACCTATCTGGGGGGATCGGGCAAGGACTTCGGGAACGCGATCACCATGGTTGGCTCGCCGGCCCAGGCGGTGGTGACCGGCCAGACATCATCGAATGACTTCCCGGTGGCGGCGTCGCCGGTGTCGACGGCGGGCGGCACGTTCGTGACCCGCCTGGGGGCGACGGGCGCCACCCTCGACCTGTCCACCTACCTGGGCTCCGCCTACGACCGTGGCACCGGTGTGGCCCAGCGGGGCACAGCGCTGTATGTCGCGGGGTGGCGAGGCGGCGACGGTTACGTGGCCAAGATCGCAGCTCCCGTGACCAGGCCCCCGGCCGACTTCGACGGCAACGGCACCACCGACCGCTCGGTGTACCGCTCAGGCGCCTGGTACGTGCAGGGCCAGCCCACCACGTACTTCGGCCAGTCCGGCGACATCC
>JAHFUS010000069.1 GCA_023264975.1 Actinomycetes bacterium
CTAGAGGCGCCCTTCCGCCTCGTCATCTCGCCGAGCGTCCGGGCCGGCTGGGCCCACGCCTCCGAGCCGGTACGCGCCGGCGACGCGGCGGGCCACGTCGAGCTCTGGCACACCCGCCTCGGCGTGCGGGAGCAGGATGCCGACGGGAAGGTGTCGGTCGACGAGCGGTCGAGCGCCCAGCGCACCGTGCGGGCCGTGTGGGCCCGCGACCGTGAGGCCATGGGCCGGTGGCAGACGCTCAAGGTGCCCACCCACGACCAGCTCCCTTTCCGTATGTCGCTCGACGGGGCCGACCGCCACATGCTGGTGCGCCAGACGGCCGAGACGTGGCCTGGCCGGCGGGGCACGCTGCTCCCGCCCACGCCGGTGGACGCCCGTGAGCTGTGGCTGTCGGCCCTGGGTGCGTGGCTCGACCTCCACGGCGACTGGACCACCGGCCCCTACTCCCTGGCCGGCATCGCCTCCATCCTTTCGTGGGACCACGAGGCCCCGATCGGCCGCGACCAGTACGTGCGGGTGGTGTACCCGGGATTCCTCTTCCCGTGCGGCCACAAGGCGGCGCTGGTGAAGCTCACCGAAAGGAAGATGAAGGACGCGGCGCCGTCGGTGGCCGGCCTGTACCAACGGAAGTTCATCGTCGTCGGCCAGCCGAAGCGCGCCTACGCCGACAACCACGACCTGCCGGCCACCGCCATCGCGGTGTCGCCCCTCGTCACCCCCACCATCGACGACCCGGGCAACAGGCAGAACAGCTGGTTCTGGCCGGAGGTGGGCGGCACCGAGTACCCCTTCGTGCTCCACACCACCGACCACGAGGGTCGCCCGGTGAAGCTGGTCACGCCGCTGTTGTGGGTCGCCGAGCACTTCACGGCGGACGCTGCCGGGCGCGCTGCGGTCGAGACGGAATACGCAGCGTCGCCCTGGCGAAAAGTGCCCGCCCACGGCCAGCAGGTCGCGTTCGCGCCGGCCAGCAAGGGCGGCGACACCACCAACGACACCGAGTCGATCTCCTTCACGGGGAAGGCCCACGCACCCCCGCTGACCTCGACGCCCCGCATGACTCAGGCCAAGGTGCGGCTGCCGGCGGTGGAGCGCATCTCGGGCATCGGCGCCATCCCCGTCCGCTACGCCCCGCCCTACAAGTCCGCCGGCTTCGGTGGCGCCAACACCGGGCAGGTGTGGGCGGAGACGGTGACCTCCGATGCCCTCAAGGAGCTTCCGAACGACGAGGTGACGGCGCTGCCGGTCATGCGCTTCGGGCAGGGCGCCCCGGCCGGCAGCGACAGGTCGGGCGGCTTCCTGGCGCCCGAGCAGCCCATCCGGGGCCTCTCCCGCCTGTCGGGCACGGTGGGCGACGTGGCCGGCATGGCCACCCAGACCTTCAACCCCACCCAGTTCCTCCAGGGTGCCCTGCCCAAGCTGTTCGGCCTGGTGAGCCTGCTCGACCTCCTCGACCTGGTGGGCGGCAAGGCGCCCAACCTGGTCAACGAGGCGCTCGACCGGGCCGAGGGCTTCGTCTCCGACCTCCAGCGGGCCAAGCAGCAGGCGGCCGAGGCGGTGTCGGAGGCCAACAAGCTGGTCGACCGGGCGGCGTCGAAAACGGCCGAGTTGCAGGCGGCCGCCCAGGACGCACTGGCCAAGGTGCAGCAGGCGAAGATCTCGGTCGAGTCGGCGGTGGACGACTTCATCGCCCTGCTCGCAGGCCTGGCCGGCCGGGCCGAGGCGGCGGTGGCGGCGGCGGTGGCCACGCCCCTCGCCACGCTGCGCACGGCCGTGGGCGACCTCGAACGGGCGGCGCCCACGCTGCCGCCGCTGATCCGCAACCAACTCACCAACCTGGCCAGGGTGCTCCGCCAGGTGCTCGACGCCGCCGACCTCGTCACCGACCTGTACCGGCTCCTCAACGGCCTGGCCCAGTCGGGCATCGAGACGCGGTTCCGTTTCGAGTGGAAGCCCAAGATGCAGTCCTGGCCGTCGCCGGCCCACCCCTTCGGCTCCATCACCGCCCCCATCATCGAGCTGAAGCCCGACAGCCTGGTGCTCTCCGTGGAGGGACGGGTGAGCGGCAAGGGCGAGGTCGGCGCCGAGATCCTGGCCGAACTCAAGGATTTCACCCTCCACCTGCTGCCCGGTGCGCCCCTGGTGCGCATCCCCTTCGACCACCTGTCGTTCAAGGCCGGGTCGTCGGGCAAGGTCGACGTCGACGTCGTCATGCACGAGATCGAGTTCGTGGGCGTCCTGTCTTTCGTCGAGACGCTGAAGGACCTGATCCCGTTCGACGGCTTCTCGGACCCACCGTTCCTCGACGTCACGCCGGCGGGGGTGACCGCCGGCTTCACCCTCGAGCTGCCGAGCGTGGCCATCGGCGTCTTCACCCTGGCCAACGTCTCCCTCGGCGCGGACGTCAACGTGCCGTTCCTCGGCAAGTCGGTCACCGTCGGGTTCGACTTCTGCAAGCGGGAGCACCCGTTCACTCTCACCGTGATGATGATCGGCGGCGGCGGCTGGTTCGGCATCCGCCTCTCGCCCGACGGGCTCGACGTCATGGAGCTGGGTCTGGAGGCGGGGGCGTGCCTCGCCATCGATCTCGGCGTGGCGTCGGGGTCGGTATCGGTCATGGTCGGCATCTACATGCGGTTGGAGGGCGACACGGGCTCGCTCACCGGCTACTTCCGCATCCGCGGAGAGGTCGACGTGCTCGGGCTCATCTCCGCCTCCATCGAGTTGTACCTGGAGCTGCGCTACGAGTTCGACACCGGGAAGATGGTGGGCAAGGCAAGCCTCACCATCTCCATCAAGGTCTTCGTGTTCTCGGGGTCGGTGAAGATCGAGGTCGAGCGCAAGCTGGCCGGCTCGAACGGCGACCCCACGCTGGCCCAGGTGATGGACGTGCAGAACGGCCGGTCGCCGCACTGGTCCCACTACTGCCTGGCGTTCGCGGAGGCATGACCTATGCCCGCTGAGGTCTTCACCGTCTGTGCCCTTCCCCATTCGTGCGGCCGGCGGGCCGAGTTCCACGTGTCGCTGTTCGTGTCTCCCCGCCTCACGCCGGGCTCGCCCGCCGGCGCCGGCGAGAAGCTCGACGAGTACCGGCTCTTCCGCCGCTGGGCGGCCATCCTCACCACCGGAGCGAAGATCGAGCTGAGCGACCAGAACGGCGTCATCGCCTGCACGGCCCGGCTCGACGCCGTGCAGCCCGACGTGTGGGACGCCGCATTCCCGCCTGACACGCCCGTGCGGGGCCAGCCGCTGCCGGACTGGGGCAACCGGAAGTGGCGGTCGTTCCGGGCCGCCCATGTCCACGACTGGGCCAAACTGATCCAGGCGGCCGGCGTCTACGCCGACCCCACCACGCCTCCTGCCCCGAGCGTCCACCCCCTCACCAAGATGATGGGAGGCCTCACCGCCGAGTGGTACCGGTTCGTGACGACCGGCGCGGGGCGCCGGAAGATCTACGACGAGTCGATCGGCACCGAGCAGTTCGATGCACTGGTTGAGTCGCGTGAGTCTCTCGAGGTGATCGAGCGGATCGTCGCCGCCGAGCAGGACCCCATGCGCCGCATCGCTCTCGAACTGCATCGGGCGCGCCGTTTCTACGAGCGGCCCGAGTCGCAGCAGGCCTACAGGGAGCGCCCCGTCGAGGGGTGCACCAGCCCCCGGCCGGACCGCCCCCGGCCCGACTTCCACGAGCGCTGTGCGCTGGCCGGCGACCACCCGGCCCTGCTGCGGGCCCTGGGCCTGGTCATCGACCTCACGGTCGACGATCCCGAGCGCCTGCGCACGTCGTCCTGGCTCTCCGGCGTGCTCGCGATCGACGGGAGCACCCGAGCCTGCCGCGCCACCCGCACGTCGTCGCGCCCGCTGGGCGACGACCTCGTCACGGTGCCGGAGACGGCGGAGTGGCTGGCCGGGATGCTGGCGGTGGGAGACGGCGACCGCTTCGCCCTGCTTGACATGGAAGCGGACGGCGCCGCCCTCAAGCTGGAGCGCTACCTGTGGGCCCTGCCCCGCCTGCTGGCGGTGGAGCAGAACGGCAACCCGGTGAGCGCCGCCACACCGGCGCAGCGGTCCGCCGGGTTCACCCTGGTCCGCCATTCCCAGGCCATCGACGTGCAGGCCCGCCTGGCCCGCCAGAAGGAGGTGCTCGACTCCGTCACCCGCGGGCAGGCGCCCGTGCTCGGCAGCGAGGACGTGGCCCGGGGCATCCGGGTGGAGGTGTGGGACGACACCGCCGAGCGCTGGTTCAGCCTGCACTCCCGCCTGGTCGACGTGCTGGTCGACGGGTTCGGCACCGTGCTCGACGACGCCCCCGAGGAGGGGTTCGTGCAGGGCACGCCGGCCAGTGAGACCTCAGGCGTGGCCGACAGCCCGGTCCATGTGCACGAGGCCGTGTTCGGCTGGGAGGGCTGGAGCCTGTCGGCCCCCCGCCCCGGCAAGCGCGTGCGTCACGAGGACGGCGACGAGATCGTCGAGGACCCCACCGCCGTGCCCGACGCGGTCACTCCGGTGGTCATCAACACCCAGGTGGCGCCGGGCACGCTGCCCCGCCTGCGGTTCGGGCGGTCGTACGCTTTCCGGGCCTGGCTGGTCGACCTGGCCGGCAATGTGCGCTCCCATGTCCTGAACCCGCCGGCTCTCGCGGCCGCCGCCGTCGAGCCGGTCCTGGCGGCCATGCTCGGCGCCGCCGGCGTGGGCCCCGCCCAGGAGCGGGGCATCGCCGCGCCGGCAGCCGGCGCCCTGCGGGCCGAGACCCACGCCGGCCTGGAGGCGCAGCGCCTGGCCGGGCCCCAGCCGCCGAAAGCGCCGGCGGAGCCGGCGCACTCGATCGATGCGCCCGAGGGTGGGCAGGCCCCGGGCGCCGAGTTCGTGGGCGCAGTGCGCAGCCGGGTGCGCGAGCGCCTCGGCGGCCGGCCGGGCGGCGACGGCCCACCGGTCACGCCCGTCGTGCGCCGCAAGGCCGTTGTGGCCCAGGCCTTCGCTGCTGCGCTGGGCGACCCGAAGCAGCCGTTCGGCGTCGACACGGCGGCCGCCCGCCCGGCTGCGCTGGCGCCGGTGGTGGCCAGCAGCGCCGTCCACCTGAAGGAGCTCGCCGCCACGACCGCCGGCCTCAAGCTGGCGCCGGTGCTGGCGACCGTCACGCCGTTACGCCCCTTCCTGCGCTGGGACCCGGTCCCGAGCCCATCGGTCGTGCCCCTGCAGCGCTTCAGCGAGGGGGAGTCGCTGCGGGTGCTCGTGGTGCGCTCGGGCGTCGCCCAGGACCCGTCCACCCTCGCCATCGGTGTCACGCCGCCGGCGGTCTACGCAGCCGAGGTGGCCGCCGCCCATCCCGCCCTCGACCTCCGCTACGGCGGGACCAACGAGCGCCATCTGGCACCGCCCAAGACGAGCCAGTTCGCGGCCGAGCTGCACGGCCGGTTCGACGAGGCCATCGCGTCCGCCGACCCGGCCGACCACATCCGCCTGTTGGCCGTTGCCCTGCGGGAGGCGGGCACGCTGTTCGACCTCGAAATCGTCGACCTGGCGGATGCCACCGCCACCAAACCCCAGCCGGGCGTGAGGCTGGAGACGAGCCCCGGCCCGGCCCAGGCCGAGCCCAAGACGCTGCCGCTCACCCCGGGGGACCCGCCCGCGCCGGGGCAGTACGTCGTCCACGACACACCGCAGCTCGTTGTTCCCTACTTGCCCGACACCTTCGCACGCGGTGTCTCGCTGGCCTTTCCCGATGCGGGCAGGGACCGCCGCATCCCCTTCCCCTTCGGCGGCGAGGGCGCCACTGCCTCCTATGCCGGGGTATGGCCGGAGATCGAGCCGTTCCGGTTCGTCCTGGCCGGAGGCACAGACCTTGTCGGCTCGGTGGACGGGAACCTCATCACCGTCGAAGTGCCCGCCGGCGACCAGCTGCGCTTCCGCCTGGCCAGCTCCCTCGTCGTGGAGGACCTCGATCTGTTGGGGCCGTGGCGCAATCTCCCGGCCGCCCTGCGGTCGAACCCCGACGTCGTCGAGGCGGCGGTGGACGGGTGGCTCTGGGCCCTCACGCCGTACGAGGACGTTCTGCTGATCCACGCCGTCCCACGGCCGCTGGAGGCGCCACGGCCCACCATCGTCACCCCGTTCCGCAAGCAGGGGTCGACCGAGTGCGCCCTCCTCGGCGCCGTCGACGTGCACGGCCCGAGCACCGACACCCTCACCGCCGAGGGGGCGTGGGTGGAGCCGGTCGACGACGTCACCCTGCCGACGGGACCGGAGGAGCACCCGTACAACGGCGTGGCCTTCACCACGCCCGTCCTCCCCTCCGAGGACCTGGCCATCCTCTGGCCGGTGGACGGCGAGACGAACGTGGAGAACGTGGGCCCCATCCGGCTCCACCGGGCCGTGCACCAGTTCGGCGACACCCACCACCGCGTCATCGACTACCGCTTCCGGGCGTCGACCCGGTTCCGGGAGTACTTCCACCCCGACCTGCTGGCGCCCGACCCGACCGTTCCCGGCGACGACGGGCGCAGTGTGGTCGGCCCCGTCGTCACCGTGTCGGTGCCGAGCAGCGCCCGGCCGGCGGCGCCGGTGGTGCACTCGGTGCTGCCCCTGTTCCGCTGGGCCGGCACCGGGGAACCGGAGCAGCCGTTCGCCACCCGCCGGGTGCGGCGGGCGGGCGTGCGCATCTACCTGGAGCGCCCGTGGTTCACGTCCGGTGAGGGCGAGCTGCTCGGTGTGCTGCTGGTTGCCGGCGGCAACGACACGTTCGGCGAGCCGCCGCCCGACCAGTCCGGCTTTCCGTTCGTCAGCAAGTGGGGGGCCGACCCGGCGTGGAAGGGCGCTCCCGTGCCCACCCGCGCCATGCCGCCCGTCCTGCTGGACAACGTGCTGGCGGGCATCGGCTACGACGACCGCCGCCATCCGGCCCGCCCCGTCGTCCCACCCCGCACGCTGCCGCTGACGACGGTGACCGGGTCGCCCGAGGTCGTGGTGGTCGGCTACAAGCCGCAGTACAACCACGACCGCAACCTCTGGTACGTCGACGTGGCGATCGACCCGGGCGATACCTTCTGGCCCTTCGTGCGCCTTGCCGTGGCCCGGTACCAGCCCGACAGCCTCGACGGGTGCCACCTGTCCGCACCGGCGCGCTGCGACTTCGTGCAGCTCGCGCCCACCCGCACCACCAGCGTGAGCCGCACAGACGACCGTCATGTGCGGGTGGTGGTGAGTGGCCCCATCGGCGTACGTAGCGAGCGATTCCCCACCGGCCTCGAAGACCTGCGGGCGGCCGTCGCCACGAACCACCAGGTCGTGGCCCGCCTCCAGCGACGCGACCCCGCCATCCCCGGTGACCTCGGATGGGAGACGGTGGCGGTGAAGCAGCTTGTCGTGCAGGGGACTGGGGAGGGCGCGCCGGACTTCGAGGTGGCGTGGGTCGGCGCCCTGGAGGCGCCCGTCGTCGTTCCGCTGCGCCGGCCGGGATCGAACCCGGACTGGCGGGTCACGGTCGAGGAGTGGGAGCTGCTGCCCGGTGACCCCGTGTCGCTCGCCCCCCAACGTCCGTCCCTCCCGCCGGTGTGGGAGCGCCGCCTGGTGTACGCCGACGAGGTCGACCTGTAGGGGGGCAGGCCGGCCGGCGACGTTGCGCCGGCACCAGGGTGCGGAATCCGGGCCCTGAGGCCGTCGCCGGCGAGCTAGGGGCGGGGGCGGCCGGACATGATCGCCCCGCAGGCCGCCAGCACGACGAGCACGAAGCCCGGGACGGCCGGCCAGATGCCGAAGGCGATGCCATTGGCGGCCAACACGGCGCCGATGGCGATGGTGACCGGCCAGGCGGTGGGGCCGGGGAAGGCGCCCACCACTCCGGCGCCGTGGGACGGGTCGGCGTCGGGCCGGTCCTCGGGGCGGGGCGTCATCCGCCTCGACCACCACAGCAGCCACAGGCCCGGGATGAGCCCGAGCCCGACGGTGAGGAGGAGCATGGTGGAGCCCGCCGTCTCGTAGCTGGTGAACCAGTACACGCCGGTGAGGACGGCGAAGAACACCGCCGTCCCGGCGAACACCAGGCCCTCGACCCTCACTCCGCCGTCACCGCCGACTTCTCGTCCCCGGGCGGCCCACCGCCGTCGCCAGGCTGGTGGCGACCGGCGGCGGCCATGCGGGCGTCGAACCACGGTCGGTCCGACCGGATCGGCGGCAGGGAGGTGAAGTTGTGCGCCGGCGGCGGCGACGACGTCGCCCATTCCAGCGTGTGCCCGCCCCAGGGGTCGTCGCCCGACGGCTCGCCCCGGCGTATCGAGACCCACAGGTTCCAGAGGAATGGGAGCGTGGAGATGGCGAGCAGGCCGGCGCCGGCGGTGCTGAGCATGTTGAGGAACGTGAACCCGTCCTCCGGGCGGTAGTCGGCCACCCGCCGCACCATGCCCCTCAGGCCGAGCAGGTGCTGGGGGAAGAAGGTGAGGTTGAAACCGGCGAACAGCAGGGCGAAGTGGAGCTTGGCCAGACCGGTGCGCAGCAGCTTCCCGGTCCACTTCGGGAACCAGTAGTAAACGCCGCCGAAGCCGGCGAACACGGCGCTGCCGAACAGCACGTAATGCATATGGGCGACGACGAAGTACGTGTCGTGGGCGTGGAAGTCGATGGGTGCCGAGGCGAGCAGCACGCCGCTCAGCCCGCCCAGCAGGAACACGGCCATGAAGCCGAGGGCGAACAGCATGGGCGGGGCGAAGCTGATCTGGCCCTTCCACATGGTGCCGATCCAGTTGAAGAACTTGACCCCCGTGGGCACGGCGATCAGGAACGAGAAGCCGCTGAAGAACGGGAGAAGCACGGCGCCGGTGGCGAACATGTGGTGGGCCCAGACGCCGACCGACAGCCCGGCGATGGAGAGCGTGGCCAGGACGATGCCCTTGTACCCGAACACGGGCTTGCGGGAGAACACCGGGATGATCTCGGTGACCACCCCGAAGAAGGGCAGCACGATGATGTACACCTCGGGGTGCCCGAAGAACCAGAACAGGTGCTGCCACAGGATGGGCACCCCGCCGCCCTCGACCTCGAAGATGTGGGTGCCCATGTGGCGGTCGGCGAAGAGCATGGCCAGGGCGCTGGTGAAGATGGGGAACGCCAGCAGTACGAGCATCGACGTGACGACCATGTTCCAGGTGAAGATCGGCATCCGGAACATGGTCATGCCGGGGGCCCGGAGGCAGAACGCGGTGGTGATGACGTTCACCGCCGTGGCGATGCCCGAGAACCCGGTGAGGAGGAGGCCGGCGATCCACAGGTCCACGCCGGCGCCCGGCGAGTGCACGGCGTTGGACAGCGGGGCGAAGCCGGTCCAGCCGATGTCGGCGGCGCCGCCGGCGGTGAGGAAGCTGGCGGTGAGTGTGATGCCCCCGCCGAGGAACAGCCAGTAGGACAGGGCGTTCAGGCGGGGGAAGGCCATGTCGGGCGCACCCACGTGCAGTGGCACGAGGTAGTTCGCCAGCCCGAACGCGAAGGGCGTCGCGAACAGGAACATCATCATCGTCCCGTGCATCGTGAACAGCTGGTTGTACTCGCCCCGGTTGACCACCTGGAGGCCCGGTTCGGCCAGCTCGGTGCGCATCAGCATGGCCAGCAGGCCGGCCAGCAGGAAGAAGAAGAAGCCGGTCCACATGTAGCTGAGGCCGATGATCTTGTGGTCGGTGGTGGTGAGCCACCGGAGCAGCCCGGAGGGCCCGGGGTTCTCGTGCGGGGGAGGGGCGGCGGCCCGGGGCCGCTCCAGCACCGTCATGTCGCGGTCACGGCGTGAACGCCCCGGCACGGGCCTCGGCTGCGAGGGTGCGCTGCTTGGTGACCCAGTGGTCGAACTCCTCCCGGCTCACCGCCTCCACCACGAAACCCATGCGGTCGTGCAGGAGGCCGCAGAACTCGGCGCAGCGGCCGTCGTACCGGCCCTCCTTCACCACCTCGAGGTCCACCTCGTTGGTGATACCCGGCACGGTGTCGCGCTTGAACAGGAAGGCGGGCACGAAGAACGAATGCTGCACGTCGTTCGACGTGAGCACCAGGCGCACGGTCTCGCCGGCCGGCAGCATCATCACCGGATCGTGATCGTCGGTACCCACCACCTCGATGCCCGACTGCGGGTACCGGAACCGCCACTGCCACTGGAAGCCGGTGACCTCCACCGTGAGGGCCGGATCGGCGCTGAGGTGGTCGATCCGGTCGAGGGTGCGCAGGTTCACGGCGAACAGCACGGCGACGATCAGCAGGGGTGTGACCGTGTAGGCGATCTCCAGCGGCACGTTGGCGTGGGTCTGCTCGGGCAGGTCGTCGCTGCGGCGGCGGAACCGGATGATGCAGTAGGCGATGAGGCCCCAGACGAAGGCGCCCACGGCCAGCGCCGCCCAGATGGAGCCCTGCCACAGCCGGAAGATGTCCTGGCCCTGTTCGGTGGCGCCCCGTGGTGCGCCGAAGGCGGGGCCGTCGTCACCGCACGAGCCCAGCAGGACACACGCCGGCGCCAGCGGTGCCAGCATCCGGCCCGGGCGGCGCACGGCCGAGACGCTAGTCCTCCCGCCCGGGCGGCCCGGGACCAGCAGTTCGGTTGGCTGCTTGCTCGTCTGGTCAGCGGAGGAGGGCGGTTGCGGCGCTGGTCGCCGAATTTCGGGCGTACCGTGCCGGAGTGATGGCGCCGTGAGCCGCTGGCAGCGATCGGAACGGCCCGACGCGGTCGAGTACGACCGGCGCTTCACCGAGGGCGAGAAGGCGGGCCGGGACGTGCACGGCGAGGCCTCGTTCGTCGAGTCGGTGGCGCCGCCGGGCGGGTCGGTGCTGGACGCCGGCTGCGGCACCGGCCGGGTGGGCATCGAGCTGGCCCGCCGGGGGTTCGACGTGGTGGGTGCCGACCTCGACGCCGGCATGTTGGGTGTGGCCCGGTCCAAGGCGCCCGACCTGGCGTGGCGGGAGGTCGACCTGGCCGCCGCCGATCTGGCCACCGCCCTCGACCTGGCCTCAGGGCGCCGGTTCGACGTGGTCGTGGCCGCCGGCAACGTCATGATCTTCCTGGAGCCGGGAACAGAGGCGGCGGTGGTGGCGAACCTGGCCGGGCTGGTGAAGCCGGGCGGGCTGCTGGTGGCCGGGTTCCAGCTCGACGGCCGGGTCCCGATCGACGTCTACGATGACCACTGCCGGCGGGCCGGCCTGGCGCCGGAGGCCCGGTGGGCGACCTGGGACCGGGAGCCGTGGAAGGACGGGGGGCCGTACGCGGTGGCCGTCCATCGCCGGCCCATTGGGCCGGGTTGAGGCCTAACAGGCCGTAGAATGGAGGGATGGCAGAGCACGGGCTCTTCAGCGTGGCCGAGGTCGGGCGCCGCACCGGGCTGACCCGGAAGGCGCTGCGGCATTACGAGTCGCTGGGCCTGGTGGAGCCGGTCGCGCGCACCGACGCCGGCTACCGCCTCTACGACGCCGAGAGCCTGCGCCGCATCGAGCTCGTGAACCGGGCCAAGGTCCTCGGGCTCAGCCTGGCCGAGGCCAACGAGTTCATCCACGTCGCCGATGGATGCTGTGGCGAGAACCACCCCCAGCTGGCCGTGCTCGTGCAGGGCAAGCTGGCCGAGACGGAGCAGCGGATCTCCGAGCTGCGGTCCCTCGGCGAGACCCTGCGGGGCGTGCTCGACCGCCTCGATGCCACCAAGGGCCAGCACCGGTGCGAGGAGACCCTCTGCACCTGCGGGGGCGGCCTCATCACCATCTCCAAGCGAGGGCGCCGCTGACCAGTTCGCCACCGCACACTGGTCAGCCGATCGGCGCCGCGCCGGCCCCGGTCCGCTGACCAGTGGCGGTGGCGCCGGCCGTGCCGGCGTCACCCGTTGGTGTCGACCGCCTTCCTGGCCTGGATCAGGTGGTAGAGCAGGATCAGCTGGGTGACGGCAAGCGGCTCGTCACGGGTCTCCGAGTCGATCATGCCCAAGGCGTCGGGCACCGGCTCGTCCACGCCGAGCTCGTCCCAGATGGCCTGCTCGACCTGGCGGGTCTCCTCCCGCTTGGCGTAGGAGTGGATGTGCACGGAGTCGACCGGCTTGCCGTCGGCGTCGCGCCGCAGCTTGAGGTGCATGGCCGTGCGGATGTCGTCGCTCAGGATAGAGGACAGGTCCGGGTGGCTGATCGTGGGCCGCAGCAGCAGGTAGGCGCTGAGCGGGTCGTCCGCCGTCTCGCCCCGCTCCTCGATCGGTGAGAACCGCACCACGATGTCGGCGCTGGCCCGCTGGGGGCGGATGAACTCGGCCGACTCGGGCTCGCGCTTCTCGAGCTCCTTGCGGACCTGCTCGGTGGTGTAGCCCCGCTTCTTGGTGTCCCGGGCCAGCTTCCACTTGATCCGGATGTCCTCTGGCGGCTCGAGGAACACAGTGATGTCGAAGCACGCCCGCGACACCTTCGAGTGGAGCGGGTGCAGGCCCTCGACGATCACGAACTCGCGCGGCTCGACGTACTCCGGACGGTCGAGCGTGCCGGTGTCGTGGTTGTAGATCGGCTTGAGGATCGGATGGCCGAGCGACAGGTGGTGGAGGTGCTGCTCCATGATGTCGAGGTAGTTGCAGTCCGGGTGCAGCGGCGTGAAGGGGAGGCCCTTGCGCTCCTCACGGTCGTAGCGGTGGTAGTCGTCCGCCCCGACCGAGGTCATGCGCTCGGCGCCGAGCGCCTTCACAAGGCCGGCGGTGATCGTCGTCTTCCCGGTGCCGCTGTCGCCGGCGATGGCCAGCATGATCGGGCGGGGCCTGCCGCCACCACCGAATTCGCGCTGGATCGTCACCTGCTTGTCCGTCACATCCCACCTCCGGTCGGCCGTCTGGGGAATCCTGTCACTGTTGGCGCGCGGGCGGCGAGGCGGCACCGGCATCCGGCACCGGGGTCAGCCGCCGACGGGCCGCTTCCTGCGCCGCCGGGTGCCGTTGGCTGCCACCGCCACGCCGGCCCCCCGCCCCGTGGCGGCTTGGTCGCCGGCTGCGTCGCCCACGTCGGCGTCGCGCCCGATCTCGATCGGCGCGGGTGCGGCGACGGGGCCGGACGGCGCTGCGGTGGCGCCCCGGCTCGGCCCCTCGTACCCGTCGATCATGAACTCGATGAGCCACGTGTCGGAGAGGATGTCGTAGTCGGGCGCGACCAGGACGGCGTAGCGCTCGAAGTACAGGACCTGTTTGCCGAGCAGCACGAGGGAGCGGGGCAGCTGCACGCCCTTGGGCCTCGCCGCCCGTACGGCCTGGCCGAAGATCTCCAGGTAGTCGATCTCGGCGATGGGCTTGGTGAGCCAGGGGGTGACCAGCCGGGAGATGGACGCCGCCGCCCGCTCGTGGTCGGTCTGATGCCCGAGGTGGCAGCCGAGCTGGGCCAGGCACCGGGTGACCTCACCGAAGTCCTGGCGGTGGAGCATGGCCACCACGCCCCGGCGAATCAGGTCGCGGGTGACGTCGTCGAGCTCGCCCATGATCCCGAAGTCGAGAAAGACCACCTTGCCGTCGCCGTCGACCATGAGGTTGCCCGCATGGACGTCGCCGTGGAAGAAGCCGTGCTCGCACGCCGCTTCGATCCACGCCCGCACGCCGCCGCGCAGGAGGTTGAACAGGTCGAACCCGGTCTCCACCAACCCCGGCAGGTCGTCGACCTTGGTGCCGTCGATGCGCTCCATGGTGAGCACGCCGTGCCCGCAGTACTGATGGTGCACGGTGGGCACACGGATGTTGTCGTTGGACCCGAACGAGCGAAGGTTGGCCTCGAAGCGCTCCATGGATGCCGCCTCACGGCCGAAGTCGAGCTCTTGGCCGAGGGAGGTGACCACGTCGTCGACGATGGCCACGGGGTTCAGCACCCGGGCCGACTTCGAGAAGCGCTGGGCCAGGCGGGCGGTGACTCGCAACAGGCGGAGGTCGCGCAGGAACTGCTTCTCGATGCCCGGCCGGCGGATCTTGACGACGACATCGGTGCCGTCCTTCAGGGTGGCGGCGTGCACCTGGGCGATGGACGCGGCGGCCAGGGGCTCGGGGTCGACCTTGGTGAAGAACTGGTCGACGGAGCCGCCGAGGCCCTTCTCCAGGGTCTTGCGCATGTCGTCCCACTTGGCGGCCGGCGCGGCGTCGAGCAGGTCGCGCAGCTGGTGGGAGATCGGCGCCGGGAACAGGCCCGGGCTCGACGACACCACCTGGCTCAGCTTCACCAGCGGCGGTCCGAGGGAGGTGACCACCCTGTAGAGCCGGGGCGCCAGCATCTCCGGCGTGCGGGTCTTCTTGCGCAGCAGGCCCGGGCCCAGGTGCCGGACGAGGACGTACGTCATCCGTTGGAGCCGGATGAACTCCCGCGGTCCGAGGCGGCGGACCGACTTGAGGTTCACGGTCGACGCGACGGGGTCGGGCGAAAGGTTGCGTTCGATGGGCCTGCTCCAGGCGTGGGGGGATGCCGCTCAGGTGTCCGGCAGGTTAACGCCCCCTGACGGCCTGGTCCACGCCCCGCCCGGCGGGAGGGGCGGTACCGTCGTCGCCATGTGCGGCCGCTTCGTGGCGTCGACCCCCGTCTCCGTGCTGGCTGAACAGTTCCTGGCCGCCGAGATCAGGGCCGGGGAGCAGGCGGCGCGGTTCAACGTGGCGCCAAGCGACCAGGTGCCGGCCATCGCCACGAGCGGGGGGATCAGACGCCTCGGCACCCTCTCCTGGGGGCTGGTGCCGAGCTGGGCGACGTCGGGGTCGTCGGGCCGGCGCATGGTGAACCTGCGGTCGGAGACGCTGGCCGAGCGCCCGGGGTTCCGGCGCACTCTCCAGCGGCGGCGGTGCATCGTGCCGGCCGACGGCTTCTACGAGTGGCAGCACGGCGGGACCGGCGGGCCCAGGCAGCCGTACCTGATCCGCGCCCGCGACCGCGCGCCCCTGGCCATGGCCGGGCTGTGGGACGTCTGGGTCGACAGGGAGGATCCTGCCGGCGAGCGGTTGCGCACGTGCACCGTGCTCACCACGTCGCCCAACGCCGTGGTGGCCGCCCTGCACGACCGGATGCCGGTGATCCTTCCGGCGGACGTGTGGGACGTGTGGCTCGACCCAGAGGTGACCGATGTGGATCTGCTCACCGGGCTGTTGCGGCCGTGCCCGGGGGACCTGCTCGAGTTGGTGCCGGTGGGGACGGCGGTCAACAACGTGCGCAACGACGGGCCCTCGATCGTCGACCGGGTGGAGCCGATCGCGCGGATGATCCCGTTCGGTGGAGAAGAACCCCCTATGCGGTAAGCGGGGCGTCAGGTACCCTCCGCGTCAGGTCCTTGGGCCCAAGGTGGAAGGTGGGGTGGATGCGCCGTTCCCAGCGTCTGATCGTCGTGGTCCTCGCGGCCGCGATCTTCTGCACTCTCGGCACAGCCGTGGCCACGGTCGGTGTGCGCCAGGCTCGGCCCCCGGCCGTGCCCGCTGCTCCCGCGGTCGGCGCCCAGCGCGGGGTGGATGCGGTGGCGGCCATGCCTGCGGCCGCCACCGATCGGTTGCCGGCCGTGGCCACCTTCGGTCGCGGCGCCGCCGCCAAGGCGCAGGGCCCGCTGGCCGCCCTCGGCCTCGGCGTGGTGCCCCTGCGGAACCTCCCGCTCGCCCTCGTGTCCGGCACCAAGGCCCAACTGAAGGCGGCGGTGGCCGAGGGGCTGGCCGCCGACGTCTATCCCGACCAGCGCCTCGCCTACTTCTCGGCAGGGTCCACCGCCGCAATCCGGGCGGACGCGGTGCGGGCCCAGGGCGTCAGTGGCAAAGGCGTGGCCGTTGCCGTTGTCGACACCGGCGTCGACGCCACCCACCCCGACCTGGCCGACCACGTGACCCACAACGTGAAGATGATCGGGCCCGAGCACCTCGACGTCCTGGGCGGCAAGCACCTGCCAGACGAGGCGCCCGGCACCGTGGCGATCCCGATCGACACGCTGGCGTACAACAACAGCGACACCACGTCCGGCCACGGCACCCACGTGTCCGGCATCATCGCCGCCGACGCCCACACCAGCCCCGACCAGATCGGGGTGGCGCCCGACGCCGCCATCATCGGCTACGGGGCGGGCGACGCCATCTCGATCTTCACCGTGCTGGCCGCCTTCGACGACATCCTCACCAACAGGGACGACTGGGGTGTCCGGGTGGTCAACAACTCGTGGGGCTCGTCGGGCCGCATGTTCGACCCCGCCCACCCCATCAACGTGGCCACCAAGGCCTTGCACGACGCCGGGATCGTGGTCGTCTTCGCCGCCGGCAACGACGGCGAGGAGGGCACGATCAACCCGTACTCGGTCGCTCCATGGGTGATCTCGGCGGGGTCGGCCACCAACGCCAAGCAACGCTCGCCGTTCAGCTCCGGCGGCTACGAGCACGACAACTCGCTGCCCGCCGCCGTGCCGGCCGACCGCCACCTCCGCTTCGACGGCAGCCGGATCGGCATCTACCACCCCGACGTCAGCGCTCCCGGCACCGACATCGTGTCGTCGGGCACGCCCACCGGCGTCGGTGTCCTTGCGCCGGCTGCGCCCGGCGGCACCGCGACCCTGTCGGGCACGAGCATGGCGGCGCCCCACATCGCCGGCCTGGCCGCTCTCTTGTTCCAGGCCCGGCCGTCGATCACGCCCGACCAGGTGCGCCAGGTGCTGCAGGTGACCGCGGTGCCGCTGGCGGGTCACGCCGCCTTCTGGCAGAACGGTTACGGCTTCGTCGACGCGTCGGCCGCGGTCGCCCTCGTCCGCCGTGCCGACTTCGGCCCGGACCTGCTCGACGCCCTCCAGGCGGCGGCCGACGAGCGGGTGCTCGCCGGCAGTGCGTTCCGCGTGAACGCCAGCGACCTGTGGGCGTTCAACCCTCCGCCGGTAAGCATCGGCGGCACCGACACCCGAACGTTCGAGACGGTCGTGCCGTCGGGCACCAAGGCGGTCAAGGCGGTGGTGAGCTACCCGAGCCTGGGCCTGCTGGGCGTCAACCCGTTCGACTGGCAGGTCACCCTGTTCGACGCCAAGGGCAAGGTCCTCGGCAGGAGCACGCCGTCGGCGGCGGCCGGCGTGTCGTCCGTGTTCGTCGACCTGGCGAGTGCCGGCGACGTGGCCTTCGGGACGTGGAGGGTGGAGGTGAAGGGCGTGCTCGGAGCGGCCGACACGGACCTCCTCATCGGCAACGTGGTCACCCTGGCCGTGGCGCAGCTCCGGCTAGGAGGGGGTGGCGGGGGCACGGGCCCCGGATTCGTGCGGGAGGGGAGCCAGAGCCTCTACTTCCAGACGCTGGCGGCGCCGGCCACGCCGCTTGCGGGGGCGCTCCCGTCTGCGCTCCCCGTGCCGCTGAACGTACCCTCGCCCGAGGGCTGCACGCTCGCAGCCGGCGCCCCCCAGGGCCGGATGGGCGGCGCCAGGTCCTCCGGGGCGTGCGCCACCGGCGTCG
Organism: Actinomycetes bacterium; assembly: GCA_023264975.1. Lineage (GTDB taxonomy): Bacteria > Actinomycetota > Acidimicrobiia > Acidimicrobiales > JAHFUS01. The sequence goes on from JAHFUS010000069.1 coordinate 17,391, forward strand.
TCGGCTTTGCCGTCACCCACGCAGCCGACAGCCCGGCCGAGTTCACCTCGTCGGCCCCGCTGGCGCAGCCGGTCACCTTCGGCGGTAAGTCGTCGCTCACCCTCTGGCTGGCCGACGCCGCCGCCCCGGCCTGGACGGCGGCCGCCGCCTCGGGGGTCAGCTACGAGCTGGAGGCGGTCGACGCCGCCGGCCGGGCCACGCCCGTCGCGTCGGGCAAGTTCGAGCGGCTGGTCGGCGGCGAGGAGGTCGGCCTCCAGCCGACCAGGGCCGAGTACGGCTTCGAGGTGCCGCCGACGACCGTGCCGGCGGGCTCCAGCCTGCGGTTGCGGCTCCGCTTCTCGGGGGCCTACACGGCCACCATGCGCATGTTCTTCGGCGGTCCCTACGCCGATGCCGGCCTCACCATCGGGACCGGCCGCCTGCAGTAGACGCATCCGGCCGGTGAAACGTCGTGAAGTTCGCACCGGTCTGGCGACCAGAAGGGTTAGGCCTAGTGCTCTCGCGCGGAAATACGGCGCGCGTTCATGCGACCACCTTGAGCGGCTTTCCGCTATAGGTCCATGCGAACGGCTTGGCCGTTTTGTTGTAGCGGTCGATGTAGCGCATGAGC
>JAHFUS010000009.1:0-37602 GCA_023264975.1 Actinomycetes bacterium
CCACCTGGCCGGCGCCGCCGCCGGGCGCAGCCGCCGCCACCTGGCCGGCGCCGCCCACTCCGCCGGCAGCAGGCGCCGCCGACCGGCCGGCCGCCGTCTCCACCACGAACAGGCGCCCGTCGTAGCGCAAGCGGGCCTGGCCACCGGCGGCCACCCGGACCGGGAAGCCGGGGGACTGGGCGCCGTCTCGGGCGTCGCGTACCTCCCCGCCGTTCGGGAAGCGGACCACCACGTTGTCGGCCGGCGACGTGAGCACGGACACCCTCAGCTCACCGCCGGCCCGGCCCAGTGTGGTGCCTGGATAGAACTGGGTCAGGATCTGGGCCGTGTTCGACCCCGCCCTGCCCATGGCCAGTGCGCCGTCCTGGGCCATCCCGACCCCGTGGCCGTGGCCCTTGCCGTCGATCACGAGTACCGGGACGGGAGCCCCGACGGCGGGCGCAGGGGCGATCAGGGCCCCGACCAGCCCGAGCACGAGAAGGGACCGGCGCACCGCTGCATTCTCCCCCGAGCGTTCACCTTCCGAAAATCAGGCGCGGAACCGAATGCGCGGGGCCACAGGTAGCCTGGGACCGTGGCACTCGGCCGACGGCCCCGGCGCGTTGCGATCTCCGCGTTGGCGGTGGTCGCTGCCAGCTGCACGGCGTTGTCCGCCTGCGGTGGGACGCAGTACCACTACGTCAAGAGCACCTCGGACCGGACCTTCGTGCGGGTGCCTTCGAAGTGGACGCTTTTCAACGAGGACGACCTGCTCAAGGCCAGCGACGACTCCGTCGAGACCAAGACGCTCTTCAAAAAGCTCACGTGGTCCGTCGCCTTCGATGCCGCCCCCAAGCCGTCGCTCGAGCATCTGCTCACTCCCTCCGCCCACCCCACCGGCCTCGTCCAGGTGCGTACCCTTCTGCCGACCCAGCGGGATACGTTCTCTCTGGCCGACCTGCGGTCGCTGCTGCTGTCGTACGACCCGCTGTCGGACGAGGCGCAGGCCAACGGTGAGGTTGAGGTGCTGGACGCCACGGAGGTGCGCCGAGGCGGGGGGCTGCACGGCAGTGAACTGTTGCTCAACGTCAAGACCGAAGCAGGCGAGATCGTGAAGTGGCACCAGATCGCGCTCACCGACGCATCCATCAGCAAGGTCCACGTGCTGGCGATCGGCTGTAACGAGGATTGCTACTCCGCCAACGAGGGCGTGATCGACAAGATCGTCGACTCGTGGAAAGTGAAGGAGCCATGACCGGCCCGAGAGGAAGGTCCAGCGGCAACTCGCTGGCGCGACATCACGAAGGGATGGTGTGCCAGTGACCATCCAACACCGAGACGAGGACGGCGGTCTGGTGCTCAGGCCCGACGCGTCCCATCCCGGCGTCCGCCCGGGCTACACGAGCCGAATCCGCGACGACGAGCGCAAGACCCGCAAGCCTGCGGGCTGGTGGGACCGCGCCAAGATCCTCACCCTGCTGGCCGGTCTGTGGATCGTCCTGGTGTGGACGGCGATGGCCGACAACCCGATCCTGCCGTTCCGCGACGCCTTGCGCGAGCAGGTCCGGTCCGGGCTGTGGCTCATCCTCCTGGCCGGCCTCGAGGTGGTGCGCCAGGTCCACTACCTCATCAGCGAGAAGTCGGCCGGCTGGCACGCCTTTTGGACCAAGAAGGTCTTCGGTGGCCTCGACCGGCGCACCGAGCGGATGAGCTCGTGGACCCGCTTCCGCGTCGCTCGGGTCATCAGGTGGACCCTCATCCTCGCGGTCGCCGGCATCGGCCTGGGGAAGCTCTTCGACACCACGCCGGTGATCGCCCTGTTCGAGGCGCCGGCCCGCCTGGTGAGCTCGCTGCCGAACGTCCTCCAGTTCGCCCTGCTGTTCTTCGTGATCATCATCCAGTTCGCGGGCATGGCGTGGTACGCCGCCCGCCAGGGCATCGAGGTCTATTTCCCTGACGACATCAAGACCCGCTTCACCGACGTGTGGGGCCAGGACAGCGTTCTCGAGAAGGTGAAGGAGAACATCGTCTTTCTCGAGGACCCCGAGACGATCGAGGCCAAGGGCGGCCATGTGCCGGCCGGCATCTTGCTCTGGGGTCCTCCGGGCACCGGTAAGACGCTCATGGCGGAGGCGGTCGCAGGCGAGACGGGCAAGCCCTACGTGTTCGTGGACCCGGGCGGAATGACGTCGTTCGGCTTCGGCGCCCTGGCCGTCAAGGGGGTGTTCCGCAAGCTCCGAAAGCTCTCCGTCCGCTACGGCGGCGTGATCGTCTTCTTCGACGAGGCCGACTCGCTGGGCAGCCGCCGGATGACCGCTCCGCAACCCTCGCCCACCGGCTACGGCCCCGGCAGCCCCTTCGCATGGTCCGCCAACCCGTCGTGCAACGGGCTGTCCTACGTCGACCCCCGGTCGGCCCGGAACCTGATGATGGCGTCGCTCAACCGCAGCGAGGCCGACGAGGTGCCCCGGAGCCGGCGGGACGGCTTTTTCATGATGGGCGGCGCAGGTGGCGGCGGCATGCTGCAGGCGCTGCTCACCGAGCTGTCCGGCCTCAAGAAGCCCCGCGGCTTCGTGAACCGGGTGGTGCGGCGCTCGCTCGGCATGCGTCCCAAGCCGCCGCCCAAGTACCGGATCCTGGTGATGATGGCCACCAACCTGCCGGAGGCGCTCGACGAAGCCCTCCTGCGGCCGGGACGCATCGACCGCATCTACAAGGTCGGCTACCCCTCCAAGCCCGGGCGCATCCGCACGTTCGAGGGCTACCTCGACAAGGTGAAGCACGAACTCACCCCCGCGCAGGTCGACAAGCTGGCCACGATCACCCCCTATGGCACCGGCGCCACCATCAAGGACCTGGTGAACGAGGCACTCATCCAGGCCATCCGCGACGACCGCGACACGATCACCTGGCAGGACATGATCCGGGCGAAGCACCTCAAGAGCCTCGGTCCGCCCGAGGACGTGGAGTACATCGAGCGGGAGCGCCACGCCGTCGCCGTGCACGAGGCGTGCCATGCGGTGGCGGCGGCCAAGGTGCGCCACCATCTCCACATCGACATCGCCACCATCGAGAAGGGCGGCACATACCTGGGGATGGTGGCGTCGATCCAGCCCGAGGACCTGTTCACCCAGTGGCGATCGGAGTACGAGGCCGACATCATCGTGTGCCTGGCCTCCCTCGCCGGCGAGCGGCTGTTCTTCGGCGGCGACAATTCCTCGGGTGTCTCCGGTGATCTCGAGACCGCCACGGCCATCGCCACCATGATGCACGGCTACTGGGGCATGGGCACCACCGTCGTGTCCCACGGCATCACCCACAAGGTGGGTATCGGCGGCGGGGGCCGGCCCGGTCCAAAGGGCGACGACGGCAAGGAGAAGGAGCTGCTGGAGGGCGGCCTCGGCCAGCGCATCGAGAAGCACCTGGGCGATCTGCTGGAGCGTACGAACCAGCTGCTGGTCGAGAACCGTCGCCTCGTGCTGGCCGTCGCCCACGCCCTCGAGACCACCAAGACGCTGGCCGGCGAGGACGTCATGGCCATCGTCGAGGGCCGCCAGGGCCCCCTGGTGGACGGCCGGCCCTACCACACGCCCGAGTTCATGGAGCTGGCCGAGCGGTACCACGCCGCCGCCCTGTCCGCCCACGAGGGCCACTCCACCATCAACCTCCCGCTGCCGCGCTGGTCGCCCAGTTCGAACGGCCACCATCCCTTCGGCCCCCAGGACCACGTTGCGCCGCGGCCCGGCAACGGGTTCGCCAACGGTGACGCGGTGGTCCACGAGGAGGGCGAGGAGGCCTATCTCCAGGGAGATGGCGCGCCGGAAGAAGCCGCTGACGCGCCCGACCAGGTCATCGTGCCCAACGGAGACGGCGCGCCCGACGCGGGCGCACCGCCCGACGCGGGCGCACCGCCCGACCATGCGCCCGACGCCCGCCGGCGCCTGCGCCGCCCCCGTGACTGACAGCGGCCGGCCCGATCCGGTCACCCCGTCCACGGGGTGGGGTGTCGTGCACCTGTTCTGCAAGGCCGGCCCGTCGGTCGATTCCGAGGCGGTGGTGGGCGCAGTGAAGGCGGCCACTGGCGACGACCACCAGGTGGTCTCCTTTGCCGTCCTCGGCCATAAGGCCGATCTCGGCTTCCTGGCCATCGGCCCCGACCTGTGGCGCCTCCGGGCGTTGCAGACGGCGCTGACGCAGGCCGGCCTGGTGGTGGCCGACTCCTATGTGTCGCTCACCGAGGTGTCCGAGTACACCAAGGGCATGCCGCCGGAACTGCTCAGCCCCCGGCTGTACCCGCAGCTGCCGCCCGAGGGCATGCCCGCCATCTGCTTCTATCCCATGTCGAAGCGACGCAACCCGGGCCAGAACTGGTTCACCCTGCCCTACGACGACCGTCAGCGCCTCATGTACGAGCACGGCACCTCCGGCCGTGCCTTCAAAGGTCGGGTCCTCCAGCTGGTCACCGGCTCCACCGGCGTCGACGACTGGGAATGGGGCGTGACCCTCTTCGCCGTGCGCCCCGACGACCTCAAGGAGGTCGTGCACACCATGCGCTTCGACGAGGCCTCCGCCATCTACGCCGACTTCGGCTCGTTCACCACCGGCCTCATCGCCGAGATCGAAGTCGTGCTGCGACAGGTCGGCCTGTCCTAGCCGCTCCCGAGGAAATCCGAGGAGCCGAGGAGCCGAATATCTGAGCCAGTGACTCAGCGCGCCGCCGCTTCGCCGATGCCGTGCGCGGGGTCGGCTCCGCTTCGACCCCACGGGATGATCCGTCGTCCTCGACGCTGGGAACACATCCCACCAGCCGGAGGAGCAGAAGGGTCGTCCTGGGGGCTCCGTCGCCAGGCGTTCATGCGTCCCGGCTTGGACGGGGCCCGTTCGTCGGACGAGGGCCGGCAAGCCTCAGTTCGGACAGGGCACCGCGTGGCGCTCTCCCGCCCGCCGGGCATTTCGCGCCATTGATCAACTATTGGGCTTCCGTTGATCAACTCAACGCGCCGCGCGCACGACGTACCGGGCATGATGAAACGCCTGGCAACCATCGCCGTCGTGACCGCCGCTCTGGCTGTCGGCGCTGCCACACCCGCTTCTGCATCGTGCGGCTTGGCTGGCCTGCTTTCGGCGTGTCCTCCAGCCCCTCCGGTGGCACCGGTCGGCCCGACACCGGGAGCCCCCCTCGCTCCGGCGCCACAGACCGTGGTGTCGCCGCAGACCTCGTCCGATTCGTCGCCTGTCGCCAGCCCGCCCGGGTCACCGCCGTCAATGGTGAATCTCGACATCGGCGAAGCGCCAGGGGCGGCTGAGATGCTGCTCCAGCTGGTGAACCGGGAGCGGGTCTCGGCTGGACTCGGTGCGCTCGAGTCGCGCGGCGCCATCGTTACGATTGCCTCTGGGCAGAGCCACGCCATGGCGGCGCGGGGTGACATCTGGCACAACGAGGCATACCTCACCTCCTCGACACGGTCGTCTCTCGGGGCCGGTGCGATGGGCGAGAACGTAGCTACCAATGGCTCGGTGGACGATGCCCACCGCCGGCTGATGGCCAGTCCGGGCCACCGATCGAACATCCTCGACGGACGCTTCGACGCCGTAGGCATCTCCGTGGTCCACGACAACAACGGCAGGCTGTTCATCACCCAGGACTTCGTGGATTCGAAGCCCGCGCCGAGGGCCGCGCCGTCCCCTCGGCGGCGTCCCGGCATCAAGCACTATCGGCCCCGACCCTCGAAGCCGCGGGTGTCGACCACCCGTCGGTAAGTCGGTCGAAGTCTGTCGTCCTGCGCCCGTGGCCGGTTCGACGCTCGACGGCTCGGGGGTTGGCGGCGCGGCACCAGCGGACCAGACCCCCGTAGCTGTCACCTTGGGCCATCTATGTCGTCAGAGCCGGCGACAACCCAAAAAGGCGACCTCTTTACCCGGGAGTGCCGGAGGCCTCCGGGTCGTCCGGGGAAATGTCCCCGCCGAGGTAGGCGGCCTTGACCGACTCGTCGTCGAGGAGGGCAGCGGCCGTGTCGCTGCGGACGATCCGGCCGGTCTCCAGCACGTAGGCCCGGTGGGCCCGCCGCAGGGCCTGGGCCGCGTTCTGCTCGACCAGCAGGATGGTGGTGCCCTGGCGGTTGATCTCGGTGATGATGTCGAAGATCTGGGCGACCAGCATGGGTGCGAGCCCCATGGACGGCTCGTCGAGCAGGAGCAGTTTTGGCCCGGCCATCAGCGCCCGACCGATGGCCAGCATCTGTTGTTCGCCGCCCGACAGGGTGCCGCCCGGCTGGCTGCGGCGCTCCAGTAGGCGCGGGAACAGCCCGTACACTCGGTCCAGCTCGGCGGTCACCATCGACCGGCCGCCCTTGCGGGCGTAGGCGCCCATCTCCAGGTTCTCCACCACCGTCATGCCCGGGAAGATGCCCCGACCCTCCGGCGCGTGGGACAAGCCGCGCTCCACCAGCTTGTGGGCCGGCGTGTCGACCACGCTCCTCCCCTCGAAATGGATGGTGCCCGAGGTGACCGGCCGCAGACCGGAGATCGTCTTCAGCGTGGTGGACTTCCCGGCCCCGTTGCCGCCGATCAGGGTGACGATCTCGCCCTCGTCAACCGTGAGGGAGATGCCCCTGAGGGCCTCGACCTTGCCGTAGTGCACGCGGACGTCTGACAGCTCAAGAAGCATCGGCCACCCCCAGGTAGGCCTCGATGACCCGTTCGTCCGCCTGGACCTCGGCCGGGGGGCCGTCGGCGATCTTCTGTCCGAAGTCGAGCACGGCCACCCGGTCGCACACGTTCATGACCAGGCCCATGTCGTGCTCGATCAGCACGACGGTGAGCCCTGAGTCGCGGATCTGACGGATGAGGCGGATGAGTGCCCGCTTCTCGGTGGGGTTCATGCCCGCAGCCGGCTCGTCGAGCAGCAGGATGCTCGGTCCGGTGGCGATGGCCCGGGCGATCTCCAGGCGGCGCTGGTCGCCGTAGGAGAGGTTGCGGGCGGCGTCGCCGGCCCGCCCCTGGATGCCGACGTAGGCCAGCAGCCGCTCGGCCTCGCGCCGGCCGTCCCGCTCCTCGCGCCGGTGACGGGGGAGGCCGAGCACGGCGCCGGGGACGCTGGTGCCGTGGCGGGCATCCACACCGACGAGCACGTTCTCCAGCGCCGTCAGTTCGGGGAACAGCCGGATGTTCTGGAACGTGCGGGCGATGCCGGCCTCGGTGATGAGGTGCGGCTTCTTTCCCACGATCGACCGGCCGTTGAGGACGATGTCGCCGGACGTGGGGTGGAACACGCCTGTGATGCAGTTGAACAGCGTGGTCTTGCCGGCCCCGTTGGGGCCGATGATCCCGAAGATCTGGCTCCGGTCCACCGAGATCGAGACCTCGGACAGGGCAACCACGCCGCCGAAGCGCATGGTGAGGTCGTTCAGGTCGAGTACCACGTCCGCTGCCGTAGCCGCAACGTCGGCGATGGCGGCGGGGAGCTCGACCTCGTCCGGCGCCGCTCCCGTCGCCTCCACGACGACCGGCTCCGCCGCCGCAGCCGGTGCCGTTGCGGCGGCCACCACGGCCGCCTCCGGAGCGGCGGCGAGGGAGTGCTCAGGCGCAGCGTCGGCCAGTTCGGCTGCCCGGCGCCGGCTGGGCAGCAGGCCCTGGGGCCGGAACACCATCATGGCCACGAGCGACGCCCCGAACAGCAGGACGCGGTACTCGGTGATCGTGCGCACCTCGCCGCCCGTGAGTGAGTTGAGGCGCGCCGTGAGCCACTCGCCGGCGGCGGCGTCGCGCAGGTACTCGGGCAGGGCGCCGATGGCGAAGGCTCCTGCGATCACGCCGGGTATCGACCCCATGCCACCGAGCACGACGGCGGCAAGGATGATGACCGAGAAGAAGAAGGGAAAGTTGTCGGGGTTGATGAAGCCGACCTTGCTGGCGAAGATCCACCCGGCCAATCCACCGATGGACGAGCCCATGGCGAACGCCCACAGCTTCATGGTGAACGTGTGCACGCCCATGGCCTCGGCTGCGTCCTCGTCCTCGCGTATGGCCGACCACGCCCGGCCGACCCGGGAGTGGCCCAGGCGCACGATGATCACCACGGCCAGCCCGATGGCAGCGAGGGTGAGGTAGTAGTAGGGAAGCGGCAGGAGCCGGAACTCGGCGCCGGCCACAGAGCCCGGATGCGCGATGCCGGTGATCCCCCTGGCCTCGCCCAACGACCCGCTGTTCTGGGCAACGATGCGCACGATCTCGCCGAAGCCGAGCGTGACGATGGCGAGGTAATCGCCCCGCAGGCGCAGGGTGGGTGCGCCCAGCACGACGCCCGCCACCATGGCGAAGATGACGGCGAAGGGAAGTGCTTCCCATGCCGTCCACCCGTGCGTGGTGGTGAGCACGGCCGTCGTGTAGGCGCCCACGGCGAAGAAGGCGACGTACCCGAGATCGAGCAGCCCTGCCGAGCCGACCACAATGTTGAGCCCGAGGGCGAGCAGGATGTAGACGCCGACGGGGAAGAACAGCACCGCCTGTGAGTACCTCGACAGGTGCGGCGGCCATGCGATGGCGACGGCCAGCACGGCGGCACCGACCACCACCTTGGCCCGCACCGGCAGGCGGCCCCACAGACGGGCGACGGGGTCGACCACCGCGATGCGCCGGCGGAAGTCGAGCGCTCGTGCGCGCGTCGGCATCAGCGGTGCACCTTCCCTTCGGGAGGGCGCCCCATGGGGGTTGACACAGCGGGTGTCATGCCCTCGACCGGCCGAGTGACTCGCCCAGCAACCCGGTGGGCCGGAACATCAGCACCACGACGAGCACGGTGAAGGCGAACACGTCGGTCCATTCGCCGCCGAGCACTGTGGCCCCCCACTTCTCGAGGAGCCCGAGCAGTATCCCGCCGAGCAGTGCTCCCCGGATGTTGCCGATGCCGCCCAGCACGGCGGCGGTGAACGCCTTGATGCCGGGGAGGAAGCCGATGTCGTAGCGGGCCGACTCGAAGAACACGCCGTACAAGGTGCCCGCCGCCCCGGCCAGCACGCCGCCGAGGAAGAAGGTGAGCATGACGACGCGGTCGATGTTGACGCCCATGAGGGCGGCCGTCTCGGCGTCCTGCGCCGTGGCCCGGATGCCGCGACCGAGGCGGGACCGGGCGACGAAGCGCTCCAGGGCAAGGGCGAGCACCACGGCGGCGACGATCACGAGGACCTTGTCGCTGCGCACGTCGGCGCCTTGGAACGTGAACAGCTTGCGCTTCTCGAGCACCCGGGGGAAGCCGAGGAACTCGCGGCCGTAGCGGGCGGCGAACAGTTCCTGGAGGAACAACGACACGCCGATGGCGGTGATGAGGGCGGCGAGACGGGGCGCGCCGCGGCGGCGCAACGGGCGGTAGGCGATGCGCTCGATAGCCACCGCCAAGAACCCGGACGTGAGCATGGCCACGACCATGACGGCGCCGAGGGTGAGGGCCAGGGTCAGGCCGGTCTTCGGCGAGTCGGTGACGTCGATCCCCAGCCCGTCGATGGCGAACAAGCTGGCGAAGATGCCGATCATGAAGATCTCGGAGTGGGCGAAGTTGATCAGCCGCAGCACGCCGTAGACCAGCGTGTACCCGAGCGCGATCAGCGCGTAGATCGCCCCGGCCGTCAATCCGTCCAGGGTCTGCGGCCAGAACTGCTCCCGCAGGCACGTGAAGCAGTGCTCGATGGTGGCCTCCTCAGTCCCTCAAAGGAGAACGGGAGGCGTCGACGACGCCTCCCGTTCTCATCCGCCGACCGCTCTAAGGGGACGAGCGACCTAGCCGGCCGCCAGCTCGGAGGTCTTGCCGAGCTCGGTGATCTTCCCGCCCTTCACTTCGTACACGAAGACGTCGCCTGCCTTCACGTTGCCGTTCTTCTCGAACTCGATCGTCTTGGAGATGCCCTCGTAGCTGCCGAGGCCCTCGACGTAGGCGAGCAACTTCTCCCTGGTGGTGTTGCCCTCGTTGATGCCCTTGATGAGGATGTTGGCGGCGTCGTAGCCCTCACTCGAGTAGGTACCGGGCTCCTTCTTGACGATCTCCGCGTACTTCTTGGCGAAATCGCCGGGGGCACCGGCGATATCGGGCGTGGCCAGCCGGCACGGGCAGGTGAGCAGTGCGCCCTCGCCACCGGGTGCCCCGGAGGACACCACGAAGCCCGGGTCGAGCGAGCCGTCACCGCTGATGAAGGTGGACTTGACGCCGGCGTCGGCCAGCTGCTTCTTGAACCGGCCCGCCTCGTTGTAGTACCCGCCGTAGAACACCATGTCGACTTTGGCGGCCTTCACCTTGTTGACGGCCACCGAGTAGTCCTGTGACTTCGGGTCGATGGCGTCCTGCGTGGAGGTGTCGATGCCGGCATCGCCGAGGAGCTTCACCACGCCTTCCCACAGGCCCTTGCCGTAGTCGGTGTTGTCGTGGACAAGGGCGATCTTCTTGGGCTTCAACTTCTTGGTGACGTAGTCGGCGATGCCTGCCGCCTGCACGCCGTCGTCGGGGATGACGCGGTGGAACACGTCGCTCGGGATGTCGGTGGGCAGCGCCACGTTGGTGGCCGATGCGCTGATCATCACCAGCTTGGCCTCGTTGAGGTCGGGCAGCACGGCCCGGGTCTCACCCGAGAACGTCGGGCCCACCACGGCGAGGATCGACTCGTCGGGGATGTACTTGTCCTTCTGCCCCGGCGCCTGGGCGGGGTCGCCCTGGGTGTCGAACTCCTTGATGGCGAAGGTGATGTCGCCGCCCTTCATGTTGGCCTCCTCGACTGCGACCTGCATGCCGTCACGGATGTTGATCCCGAGATTGGCGTTGGGTCCGGTGAGGGGGCCGACGAAGGCGAGGTTGACGGTGGTCTTCTTGCCGCCGCCCGCAGTGGTGTCGGTGGTGCCAGTGTCGTTGGAGTCGCTGCCGCACGCGGCGAGCACCAGCGTGGCAGCCATGAGTACCAGGACGATTCGCCTGAGACCATTTCGGGGCATTTGCCTTGCCTCCTGCGGCGCGCGTTCGCTCATCCGCTGAATCGAGCATAGGCATGAGTGGCAGGATGGGGTGTGATCCCTCGACCGGAAGCACCACTTCTTCGCCCCGTCAGTCCCGGACGGGGTGGATCGACCAGGGCCGCAGGCTGTACCCACGCCACACCGGCCGTTCATGTGACACCTGCGGCCACCACGCCGGCGGCGTCGCTCGAGTGCCTTCGTGCCCGCCTCGAACAGCTGGCGCCCGTCGTCGTGGCGTTCAGCGGTGGCGCCGACTCGGCTTTCCTGGCGTGGGTCGCCAACGACACGCTGGGCGCCGCTGCCACTGTCGTCACCGCCGTCTCACCCTCGTTGGCGCCGGAGGAGGAGGCCGACTGCCGGGCGCTGGCCGAGGAGTGGGGCCTGCGCTGGGAGCCGGTGGCCACCGGTGAGCTGGCCGATCCCGCCTACGCGGCCAACGACGGCCGGCGGTGCTACTGGTGCAAGACGGCCCTACTCGACGCGCTGGCGCCATTCGCCGCCGCCGGCGCCACCGTGGTGCTCGGTGTGAACCTCGACGACCTGGGCGACCACCGGCCGGGCCAGGAGGCGGCCGCCGAGCGGGGCGCCGCCTTCCCGCTGGTCGACGCCGGCTTCACCAAGGCCGACGTGCGGGCCGAGTCGTCCCGGCTGAGCCTGCGCACGTGGGACAAGCCGGCCGCCGCGTGCCTCGCCTCGCGGGTCCCGTACGGCACGCCCGTCACCCTCGGCGTGCTGTCGTCGGTGGCCCGCGCCGAGTCGGCCCTGCGGGCGCTCGGGTTCGGGCAGCTGCGGGTCCGCCATTACGGGGACCTGGCCCGTATCGAGCTCGACGGTGATGACCTGCACCGGGCGGTGCACGAGCGGGACGCGGTGGTCGCCGCCGTGCGGTCGGCGGGCTACGCCTATGTCACTCTCGACCTCGAGGGCTTCCGCTCGGGCAACCTCAACGGCGCCCTGGCCGGCAGCGGCGCCATCGGGGGAGGCGCACGATGAGCAAGGCCAGGGTCAGGCTCACGTTCCCCGAGCACCTCATCACCGAGCCGGTCCTCGCCCGCATGATGCGCCGGTTCGACGTGGAGCCGAACATCCGCCGGGCCAACGTCGAGGAGAAGGTCGGCTGGATCATGTGCGAGTTGGTCGGCGACGGCGAGCTGGTGGAGTCCGCTGTCGCGTGGCTGCGGGACGAGGGCGTCGAGGTCGACCGCCTGGGCGACGTCGTCGAGGGCTGACGGCCGGCTGTTGCGCAAGCTGCTGGCGCTCGCCGTCCTTGCCGTCCTGCTGCTCGCCGCCGACCAGGGCGCCCGGGTGGTGGCCGAGGGCAAGCTGGCGTCCCGGGCCCGGGAGGCGGCCGGGGGGCCCGACTCGGCCGAGGCCACCATCGGGTCGTTCCCCTTCCTCGCCCGGCTGCTCGCGTCCGGCTCCGTGCCCCACGTCGCCGTGCGCGTCACCGGAGCCACGGCGGGGCCGCTGCGCCTCGCCGCCGTCGAGGTGGACGCGTGGGGCGTCTCGCTCGACCGGGGCTCCTTGTTCTCTGGCGACGTCCGCCTCCGGGACGTCGAGCGGGGAACGGTGGCGGTGGAACTGGATGCGTCCGCCATCACCGGCGTGGTCGATCTCCCCGTCGAGATCGACGATGGCAGGGTCCGCGTAGCGACCGGTGCTGTGGCGGTGCCGGCCACCGTCACCGTGGACCGCCACGGCGCGCTCGTCCTGTCGGCGGCCGGGATGCGGACGCTCAGGGTGCCGGTTGTCCGGGCCCCTCTGTTCCCGTGCGCGGCTACGTCGGTGTCCGTGGACGGTGACCGCGTGCGCCTCAGCTGCGAGGTGGACGAGCTGCCCGCCGTGCTCCGCCGATGAACCCCGACCCGGCACTCGAGGAGAAGGCGGCGGCGCTGGTGGCGGCCGTCGAGGCCGCCGTCCCGGGCTGGGTGGAGCGGTCGGTGACGCAACTGCTGGTGGCGTTCGCAGGCGGGGCCGACCCCGCCGTCGTGGACGAGGCCCGCGCTGCGGGCGCGGTGGCGAGGACCGAGGTCGGTGGACGACTGCGTGCCCTCCTGGCCGCCGACATCGAGGAGCAGCGGGGCAACCCCCTGTCGGTCCTCCGTGCCGCCGTCGCCCACCCGACCGCCGTGCTGCGGCGTGCAGGCGTGCCGCCTGTGGTGCGGGACGACTTCGCCGAGGCCAACTTCCCCGACGACGACTACGACCTCACGCCCGCATCGTTCGCCGATGTGGACCCTGCGCTGCACGAGCCCGGCATGGAGTGGGGCGTGGCCAAGGCCTGGGCCCACAAGCAGCGCCACAGCCGGCCCCCGACCACGACCGAAGGACACCAGTGACCCGAATCGCCGCCTACGTGCCCGACCTCATGGACCGCTCCAAGGTGGCCGCCGCCGGCGGCGCCGACGTCACCTTTGTGCTGGCACCGTCCGAGCTGGCCACGGCCGGCGCCGAGCTGGTGGTGGTCGACCTGGCCCGGCCCGGCGTGCTCGATGCGCTGCCCGGCCTGGCCGGCGTTCGCTCCATCGGCTTTGCCAGCCACGTCGACAAGGAGCTGGCCGACGCGGCCGCGGCAGCCGGCTGCGACGAGGTGCTGCCCCGCTCCCGCTTCTTCTCCACCCTCGTCGAACTTCTGGCCTGAGCGGGCGCCGGTCGCTGGCCAGCCGATCGGTACCGCGGCGGTCGTGATCGGCTGACCAGTGCGGCTTTGCCTCAGTCGCCCGGCTCCTTGGGCCGGCGCTCGACCGTCCAGCCGGCGTCGGTGATGGTGCGGGGCTCGAAGAACAGGCAGCCCTCGGGGCAGGCGAACGGGTCGAGCTCGGAGACGTCGAGGCGGCAGCGCTGCAGCTTCTCCTGCAGGGACGTGGTGCGCTCCACGTAGTGCCGGCAGTCCGAGCGAACGCCCACACCCGTATGGTACGGCCCCATGGCCGGGCGTCTGGTGGTGGTGGGCGGCGACGCGGGCGGGATGGCGCCTGCGGCATCCCGTTCCCCATCGGGGGCGGTCGACCCGAGATAGCCGGACCCCGCATTCATTTTGTGCCACATCTACGAAACAGACCCGAAACAAGCTTTCGCAATGCTGCGCCAAAATCAAACAAGGGGGCTGCGAATGGATACCGGCAACACGGCGTGGGTGCTCACGTCGGCCGCCCTGGTGCTCTTCATGACACCGGGGCTGGCGTTCTTCTACGGCGGCATGGTCCGCTCGAAGAACGTCCTCGGGATGCTCATGCAGAACTTCTTCTCCATGGGGCTGGTGAGCGTGTTGTGGGCCCTTGTCGGCTTCAGCCTCGCCTTCGGCGACGGCGGCGGCTTCATCGGCAACTTCGACTTCGCCGGCCTCAAGGGTGTCGGGGACGCCGCCCTCCAGTTGCCGGGGTACGTCAAGGTGGGCGACGTCGACCTGGCCCTCACCATCCCGGCGATCGTGTTCTGCGCCTACCAGATGATGTTCGCCGTCATCACGCCCGCGCTGATCACGGGCGCCATCGCAGACCGGGTGAAGTTCGCCGGATGGGCCACCTTCCTCGGGCTGTGGCTGGTGATCGTGTACTCGCCGATCGCCCACTGGGTGTTCAGCCCCACAGGGTGGCTGTTCAAGCGGGGCGCCCTCGACTTCGCCGGCGGCACAGTCGTGCACATCAACGCCGGCATCGCCGCCCTGATGGTCGTCATCGTGCTCGGGAAGCGCAAAGGCTGGCCCCGGGAGGCGATGCCGCCCCACTCGCTGCCCCTCACTCTGCTCGGCACCGGGATCTTGTGGTTCGGGTGGTTCGGCTTCAACGCCGGGTCCGCCCTGAGCGCGGGCAACCTGGCGGGCCAGGCCCTCATCAACACCCACCTGGCCGCCGCCGCCGGCATGCTCGGCTGGCTTCTCGTCGAGAAGCTGAAGGAGGGCCACGCAACCACCCTCGGCGCCGCCTCGGGCGCGGTCGCCGGCCTGGTGGCCATCACCCCGTGCGCCGGGTTCGTCGGCGGCATGGCCCCGATCGTGATCGGGTTCATCGCCGGTGGTGTGTGCCTGCTGGCCATCCAGTTCAAGTTCAAGTTCGGCTACGACGACTCGCTCGACGTGGTGGGCGTCCACCTGGTGGGCGGCATCATCGGGTCGATCCTGCTCGGGTTCTTCGCCGACACCAGCGTGAACAGCCTGGGCTTCGACGGCGTGTTCTTCGGCGGCGGTGGCGAGCTGCTCACCGACCAGCTGGTAGCGGTCGGTGCCACCCTCGTGTTCTCCGGCGTGCTGTCATTCGTACTGGCCAAGGTGGTCGATGCGACGATCGGCCTGCGGGTCAGTCCCGATGACGAGGCGGCCGGCCTCGATACCACACAGCACGCCGAGACGGCCTACAACCTCGGTGACTTCGGGTCCATGGGAAGGATCGGCGCATGAAGCTCGTCACCGCCATCATCAAGCCGTTCAAGCTCGACGACGTGAAGGAGGCGCTCAAGGCCCTCGACATCCAGGGCATGACCGTCTCCGAGGTGCAGGGCTTCGGCCGCCAGCGGGGCCACACGGAGGTGTACCGGGGCGCCGAGTACACGGTGGACTTCGTGCCCAAGGTGCGGGTCGAGGTGCTGGCCGACGATGCCGACGTCACCCGGGTGGTCGACGCGGTGGTCGCCGCCGCCCGCACCGACAAGATCGGCGACGGGAAGGTGTGGGTCACCTCCGTCGAGAACGTCGTCCGCATACGCACCGGCGAGATGGGTCCCGACGCACTCTGAGCGGGCGGCACTGCTGGCAGAAGGCGGGCCGCGTGGGCCCGCCTTCTGCCGCGCCTACGCCGACGTGGCCGACCGCTGGCTCACCGGTCTGCTCGGTGCCCAGACGCATATGGCGCTGGTGGCGGTGGGCGGGTTCGGCCGGCGCGAACTGTGCCCCGCCAGCGACCTCGACGTGGTGCTGGTGCACGACGGGCGCAGCTCGGCGGCGGTGGTGCAGTCGGTGGCCGAGCGGATCTGGTACCCGGTGTGGGACGCCGGCATCGGACTCGACCACAGCGTGCGCACCGTCAAGGAGGCCCTCGCCGTCGCCGCCGGCGACCTGAAGGCGGCCCTCGGGCTGCTCGACGCACGGCTGGTGGCAGGGGACGCCGGCCTCGCCGCGGACCTGATCGAGAGGTCCCGGCGCCAGTGGGTGAAGGGCGCCGGCCGCAGGCTGCCGGAGCTGGCCGAGTCGGTCGCGGCGCGCCACGAGCGCTTCGGCGAGGTGGCCTTCCTGCTGGAGCCCGAGTTGAAGGAGGGCAAGGGCGGCCTGCGCGACGTGCACGCCCTGCGCGCCGCAGCGCTGGCCACGCCGGTGGTGGACGCCGGCGGGGCCGGCGTCGAAGCCGCCCACGACCTCCTGCTCTGCGTGCGGGTGGAGCTGCACCGGCGGGTGGGCAGGACCATGGACCGCCTGCTGCTGCAGGAGCAGGACGCGGTGGCGGACGCCCTCGGGCACGCGGACGCCGACGCCCTGATGGCGGCTGTCTCGGCCGCCGCCCGCACCATCGCCTGGACGGGCGACGACGCATGGCGGCGGGTGGCGTCCGCCCGCGCCGGTCCCCGAGGGCGCACCACGGGACGGGACCGCCCGCTCGGCCCCGGTCTCGTGCTGCGCGACGGCGAGGTCGCCCTCACCGCCGACGCGAACCCCGCCGGCGACCCGTCGCTGGCCCTGCGGGGCGCGGCGGCGGCGGCGCAGAGCGGCACATGGCTGGCCCGTGCCGCCCTCGACCGGCTGGCCGCCGAGACACCGCCGATGCCCGATCCCTGGCCTGTGGCCGCCCGCACCGCCCTGGTCGGCCTGCTGGGCACAGGTGTCGACGCCGTCGCCCCCCTCGAGGCGCTCGACCAGCAGGGGCTGCTGGTGCGGGCGCTCCCCGAATGGGAAGCGGTGCGGTGCAAGCCGCAGCGCAACGCCTACCACCGCTTCACCGTCGACCGTCACCTGCTCGAGGCGGCGGCCAACGCGGCCGCCCTCACCCGCAACGTCGCCCGCCCCGACCTCTTGCTGGTGGGCGCCCTGCTGCACGACATCGGCAAGGGCTTCCCGGGCGACCACACCGACGCGGGTGTCGAGGTGGTGGGGCGCATCGGACCCAGGCTCGGCTTCGCGCCCGACGACGTGGCCGTGCTGGTCGACATGGTGCGCCACCATCTCCTGCTCCCCGACGTGGCCACCCGTCGAGACCTCGACGACCCCGCCACCGTCGAGGCGGTGGCGGCGGTGGTGGGGGACCGGGACCGCCTCGAGCTGCTGGCCGCCCTCACCGAAGCCGACAGCCTGGCCACCGGCCCGGCCGCGTGGGGAGCGTGGAAGGCAGGTCTGGTGGCCGACCTGGTGGCGCGGGTGGCCGGGCGGTTGGCCGGCCACCAGGTCGCCGCCGCGCCCGCCCTTCCCACCGCCGCCCACCGCCGGCTGATGGCCGACCGCCGGCCGGTCGTGGACGTGGCGGGCACCGAGGTGACCGTCATCGCGCCCGACCGGCCCGGGCTGTTCTGCCGGGTGGCCGGGGCGCTGGCCTTGCACGGGCTCGACGTGCGGTCGGCGGCCGCCGCCGCCGAGGCCGGCATGGCGGTCGAGGTCTTCGAGGTGGAGCCCGCCTTCGGGTCGCCGCCCGACTGGACGCGCGTGACGGCGGACGTGGAGCGGGCTGTCGGTGGCCGCCTCTCGTTGGATGCCCGCCTGGCCGAGCGGGCCCGAGCCTACGCCGGCCTGCGCCGGGCGTCCACCGCCCGTCCGGCCGAGCCCCGGGTGCTCTTCGACGACGAGGCGTCGGCCACCGCCACGGTGGTGGAGGTGCGGGCCCCCGACGGTATCGGCGTGCTCTACCGCATCACCCGGGCCCTGGCCGACTGCGACCTCGACGTGCGCTCGGCCAAGGTGTCGACACTCGGCCACGAGGTGGTGGACGCCTTCTACGTCATGGACGCGTCCGGCGCCAAGGTCGCCGACGCAGGCCACCGGCGCGAGGTGGAGCTCGCCGTGCTGGCCGAGCTCGGCCTCGTCGACCCCGCCTGACCGCCGGTCCACCGCCACTACGCTGCGGCCGTGGTGTCCGCCCGCTACCGGTGCGCTGCATGCGGCAACCTCACGCGCTTCGACGTCACCCTCACCCGCCGGACCCGCCGGTTCCACCACTACACGGTCGGCGGCGAGTTGTCGGTGGACGACGAAGAGGTGCTGTCGGAGGTGCTCGAGGAGGTGTCGTGCCGCTGGTGCGGCACGGCCAAGGCGGTCGAGGAGCTGGGCAACGGCGAGCCGCGCTAACCCCGCCGCGTCCGACTCCGGTCCGCCCGCCGGGGCGGACGGCGTGCTGCGGCCCGCCCTCGAGCTCGCCTTCGACGTCGCGCGGATCGGCGCCCGGTCGGTCCCGCCCATCGAGGCACCGCGGGCGGTGCGGCCCCTCCTCCACTTCACCGGGCGACTGCCGGACGGCGCGTTGGGTGCCCTGCGGCGCGGGCTCGACGAGGACGACGGCTTCCGGGCGCGTGTGGCCGGACTGGCGGACGAGGACGAGCTGGGCCGGGCCGGCTGGCTGCTGGTGATGCGCCCCGAGGGCTGGGACTCGGAGCTGGCCGGGATCCTGGACCAGGCCGGCGCCAAGGCCCGGGCCGAGCAGGAGGAGAAGGAGGAGCGCAGTGCCCGCCGGCGCCTGGCCCACGCCGAGCAGGCCACCGAGCGGGCGGAGGCGGCGGCGGCCCGGGCGAGGGCCGAGCTGGCGGCGGCCACCACCGAGCTGGCGACTGAGCGCCGTTCCCGGCGGGCGGCGCAGGACGACGTCGCCCGGCTGACCCGCAAGGTCGAGTCGCTGGAGGGCGAGCGGGACAGCTCCCGCCGGCGGGCGGTCGAATCTGCGGCCGAGGTGGAGCGCCTGCAGGCCGGGCTGGTTGTGGCACAGGGTGAAGCGGCCCGGCTGGGCTCGGCCCTCGAGGCAGCCGAGGCCGATGCCGCGGCGCGGGCGTTCAGGGAGCGGGCCGAACAGCTGCGGGCCGGGGCGGGGGGGAGTGACGCCGACGCGGTGCGGGCGAAGGGGCGCCCCGGCGACGGGCGCCGGCCGGCGCCGGCGGACACACCGGCTGGTGGGTTGCCGGCGGTGGCGAGGGATCGGTCGTCGGGGTCCGCAACGGGGGGCTCCGGCCGCGCCGGCGTGGCCGGCACGTCGGCGTCGAGCAGCGGCGCAGCAGGCGCCGGCGCGCCGGCGTCCAGCAGCGGCGGTCGGGCCGGGATGCCGGCGTCCAGCAGCGGCGGCCGGGCCGGGGACGGTCCCGATCTCCAGCTCGTGGCCGATGCCGTCGCAGCCGCCGCAGCAGCTGCGTCCACCCTGGGCATGGCCCTCGCCGAGGCATCGTCCGCCCTGGCCCCTGTGGCTGCGCCCTCCGCCACGCCGCCCCCGTCCCGGCCTCCTCGTGTCGGCCCCGCCGCCCCACGGCGGCGCCCCGCAGCGCTGCCGCCCGCTGTGTTCGACGACACGACGGAGGCAGCCGTGCACCTGGTCCGTGTCCCGGGGGCGCTGGTGCTGGTCGACGGTTACAACGCGGCCAAGGCGCTGTGGCCGGACGCGGCGCCACTGGAGCTGCGCGAGCGCCTCGTCGACGCACTGAGCGAGCTGGTCGCCCGCACCGGCAGCGTCATCCATGTCGTCTACGACGGGGCCGACGTCGGCCTGCCGCCGTCGCGGCCGACCACCACGCGCGGGGTGCGGGTCTCCTTCTCGCCGGCCGACGTGGAGGCGGACGACGTGATCCTCGACCTCGTCGACGCCGAGCCACCGGCTCGGGCCGTGGTGGTGGCGTCGAGCGACCACCGCGTGCGCGACGGCGCCCGCCGGCGCGGCGCCAACGTCATCACGAGCGCGCAGCTCGCCGCCGTCCTCGGGCGGTCCTGAGGGGCTGTCGGAGGAGGCTGTCACAGGGTCGCGTCATCCTTGACCCATGACCGGCCCGGGAGGACGGTCCACGAGCAACTCACCGGTGTGCCGTCCCGAAGGGATGGTCCACCAGTGACTGGCCCGGAAAGTAGGTAAGTCCACCAGCAGCGCGCTGGTGCGACAGGACGAAGGATTGGAGCACCAGTGCCTGCATCGCTCTCCATCAGCTGCGACGACTGCATCGCCCACGACACCGACGCCTGCGCCGACTGCGTGGTGAGTTTCATCTGCGACCGCGAGCCCGGTGACGCCGTGATCATCGACGTCTCCGAGGAGCGGGCCGTGCGCCTCCTGGCGCAGGCCGGTCTCGTGCCGGCCCTGCGGCACAAGAAGAGGACGGGTTGATGCCCGAAGATCCCCGGCGCCGGGTAGCCCGGGTGGTACGTTCCGCACAGCGTGAAGAAGCTCCACCTCATTGGCTTCACACCCGACGATGATGGGCTGGTTCTGTCTGCCCGTAAGGGCTCAAAATCAGGCGGTTTCGTGGTCGCACTCGACGACGGTCTCGTCGCGGCGATCGACCAGGCGCGCCGGCGCCGGTCCGGCGAGGAGATCCCACATAGCGGTGGGTCGGGCGCGGAGGGGACCACCCGTGGCGCCGGCCGGGTCCGGGCGCACAGCTCGCTGAGCCCAAGGGAGATCCAGTCGAGGCTGCGGGCGGGGAGCACCATCGCCGAGGTGGCCAGCCAGGCCGGGGTCGACGACGAGTGGGTGATGCGCTTCGCCGCACCGATCCTTGCCGAGCAGGCCCAGGTGGTGGCGAGCGCGCAGCGACTCACCCTGGTGAAGGCCCGGCGGGGCCCGTCGATCGAGTCGCTTGCGCCGTCGGTGCAGTGGAACCTCAGCGACCGGGGCGTGAACTTCTCCGACGACGTGTTCGCCGACAGCTGGAGCGCCTTCAACCTGCACGGAGCCCGCTGGGCGGTGCGCTTCGCCTACACCTCCCGCAAGCGTCGCCAGGTCGCCGAGTGGGAGGTCGACCTGCGCGAGCGCTCCCTCGTGGCCCGCAACCGCCTGGCCACCGACCTCGGCCACGTGGAGGAGGGCCGGCGCCGCCCCAGCCTCGAGCCGGCCGACCCGGGTGCACTCGACGCGGCGACGTCCGCCCCGGTCGGTCGGGTCGTTTCCAAGGCGCGCCCGGGCAGGGCGGCGAGCGGTGGCGGGCGGGCTGCCTCCGCCGGCGGACGGGCGCCGGCACGGCCGGCGGCCAAGCGTGCTGCCGGGACGGCGCGGCCGGCGGCCAAGAACGGGGCCAAGCGTGCTGCCGGGACGGAGCGGCCGGCGGCCAAGAAGGGGGCGGTGACGGCGGCCGAGCGTGCTGCCGGGACGGCGCGGCCGGCGGTCAAGAAGGGGGCGGAGCAGGCCACCGCTGCGGCCATGGGAGCGAAGAAGGTGGGCGCTGCGGTCGGGAAGCGGGCCGGAGCGACAGGCGGGCCGGTGAAGGGTGCCACGGCCACGGCGACGGGCGCTTCCGCCGCCAAGGCCGGAGCGAGGGGCGCAGCGGCGACGGCCGGAGCGAGGGGCGCCGCGGCGAAGGCCGGTACTCCAGTTGCCGGCGCCAAGGCGGGCGGTCCGGCGACCCGGGCCGGTGGCGGGCGGGCGGCGGGTGCGGCGTCCTCCCGTGGCACGGCGTCCGCCGGGGCAGCCCGCTCCACCCCGGCGAGCCGATCGGGTCGGGAACCGTCGCCCCGCAAGGCTCGTCCGGCCGAGAAGGCGGACGGAGACACACCAGGAGCGTCCGACACCGGCCGTCGAGGGTTGTCGCCGACGGCCGAGCCTGTCGCCGACCGGCCGAGCCACCTGGCCCGCCCACCGTCGCCCATGAAGATGGCGAACCGGGCCACCACCTACGCGAGCCAGCGCCTCACCGCCACCAACGCCAGGCCGGCGCCGCCTGCACCGCAGCCAGCGCGCACGGCGTCGGGCCGGCAGCAGCCCGGCGCGGCCATGCCGGAGTCGTCGCATCCCGGGAACCCCCGCTTCGAACCGGCGCCCGCGCCTCGCCGCCCGCCGGGGCCGTCCCCGGCGAAGGCGTCCGCCCGTCCGGCCGGCGACGCCCGGCGCGACCAGGGGGCGGGGGAGCGCCCGCCCGTGATCGGGAGCGGCGTGTCCCGCACCGGTGGGGGAGCCGGCAACCGGACCACCGGCGGCTCTTCGCAGCGGGCCGGCTCCTCGGCCGTCGTGGTTCGGCCGCAGGCGCGACCGGGCGAGGGCCCGCCGCCCGCTGTGTCGGGACGCACCGGCGAACGCCCGCCGGCAGGGTCGGGACGCACCGGCGAACGCCCGCCGCCGGCACCCACGATCGCAGCGCCGTCCGCGAGTGTCCGTCCGGAGCCGGCCGGCGACTCGGGCTTCGAGGATCCCGCACGGCGCGGCGCAGCACGACCGGAGCCGGCCGGCGACACCGGTCCGGACTCGTCGGCACGGAGCGGCGCAGCCAGCCCAGCTCCGGCCGGCGACCCCGGCTCGAAGCAGCCGGCGCCGGGCGATGGCGCCCGACAGATGCCCGTCGTGGACGGCGGCCCCGAGCAGCCGGTACGGCTGGCTGACGCCGAGCCTACGGTCGCTCCGGTCCCGTCCGAGGCGCTCCCGCAGCCCGCACCGCGCACGGCCGTGGCACCGCCGATCGGGCAGCCGCTCATGGCCTCCCGCCCAGAAGCGGTGGCGGCGGTCGACGAACGCCCGGCCGTGGTGATCCTGGCCCCCCGGGCGGCCGATGGCGGCGTCGCGCGCGATACACCCGAAGAGGAGGAACGTCGGGCCCGGCTGGCCTCCGCCTCGCGCCTGCGCAGTGCACTGACCGGCGCGGCCGCCACCCCCGGCGGCGCAGGGGGTAGGGGACGCCCCCGCCGCGCCTAGCGCCGAGGCGCTCCCGCCGCGGCTAGCCCGAGCTAGCGCCAGAATTGCGTTCCGCACCCAGTAGTGGTCGCACCTACACCCCCTCGGCTTCCCCCGGCGGCGCTGGTCCCTGGTTGCGGTTCTTCGGGTGCCGGGCTCGGGCCCGGCGACTCGCACAGCTCGCCGTCGATGGGCCAGCCCCGGACGAGGGCCGCGTCCGGACACTCGCCGGCGGCCTCGGCCGTGCCCCCGGTCGGCGGGGGCGCCATCTGTTCTGGACGACGTCGGCGGTGTCGCCGTGACCAACGCCCTGCCGTGACCGTGACCGGCCCGATCACGCGACCCCGGCACCTGCGAGCATGTGGCGGTGGCCGCCGACCTGTCGCTCCTCGCCGGCGAACTGCTGGCGGCCGGCCGCCGGGCCGGGCTCGACGCAGTCGGCGTGGCGTCGGCCGACGCGTTCGAGGGCACGAGGCGGGTCATCGAGGAGCGCAAGGCGGCTGGCCTGCACGCCGGCATGCACTTCACCTACGGCAACCCGGCCCGATCCACCGATCCCGGCAGCGCTCTTACCGGCGCCAGCGCACTGGTCGTGGGAGCGCGCTCCTACCGGCGGGTCCCTCCAGACGCCCAGCCGGGTCCCTCAGGCGCCGTGGCCCGGTACTCATGGGACGACGCCTACGCCCCGTTGCGGACGGCCCTCGGCGACGTGGCAGGCCTGCTGCAGGCGGCCGGCTGGCGGGCGCGGGTGCTGGCCGACGACAACGCGCTCGTCGACCGTGAGGCCGCCCACCGGGCCGGTATCGGGTGGTACGGGAAGAACACCAACCTCCTGCTCCCCGGCCGGGGGTCCTGGTTCGTGCTCGGCTCGGTGGTCACCGACGCGCCTCTTCCGCCGGCGCTCGCCCCCGTTGAGGACGGCTGTGGCGCCTGCACCCGCTGCCTGCCGGCCTGCCCCACGAGTGCACTGATCGCACCCGGCGTACTCGATGCCCGGCGCTGCCTGGCCTGGCTCCTCCAAGCGGAGGGCGACTTCCCCGTCGAGTACCGCGAGGCGCTCGGCGGGCGCATCTACGGCTGTGACGAGTGTCAGGAGGTGTGCCCTGTGAACCGGGCGGCCGACCGGGGCCATCCGCCGCCGCCGGCACACGAGCACGACCAGCCCACCGTCTCACTGATCGACCTGCTGGATGCCTCCGACGACGATCTGCTCGACCGGTACGGGCGGTGGTACATCCCCCGCCGCCAGCCCCGGTACGTCCGCCGCAACGCCCTTGTCGCGTTGGGGAACGTGGGCGACGGGGCCGACCCGGAGGTGGTACGCGTCCTCCGCCGGGCGCTCGCCTCCGACGACCCGATGCTGTGTGAGCACGCCGAATGGGCGGCGACGCGGCTCGGCCGCACGGACCTCGTGGCCGCCGGCGCCGGGCGGATGGCGCACCGATGACCGGCCGGGAGGGACGGTCGGCCAGCACTTCAGAGGTGCGCCATCTCGAAGAGTCGGTGGACCAATGACCGGCCCGGAAGGACGGTCGGCCAGCAACTCAGAGGTGCGCCATCTCGAAGGGATGGCACACCGGTGACTGCCCTCCTCGTCACCAACGACTTCCCCCCCAAGGTGGGCGGCATCCAGTCGTACCTGTGGGAGCTGTGGCGGCGGCTGCCGGCGGAGCAGGCCACCGTGCTCACGACCGCCTACCCCGGCGCAGGCGCCTTCGACGCCGAGCAGGGCTTCCGCGTGGTGCGGGCCGGGCGGGTCCTGCTGCCCACGCCGGCCCTCATCCGCCGGGTGCAGAAACTGGCCGCAGAGGTAGGTGCGAGGGCGGTGGTGCTCGACCCGGCCCTGCCGGTCGGCCTCATCGGGCCCCGCCTCGGCATCCCCTACGCGGTGGTGCTGCACGGCGCCGAGGTGACGGTGCCGGGGCGGCTCCCGGGATGCAGGGCTGCGCTGGCGCACGTCCTCGGGGGCGCTGTGCACCTGGTGGCGGCGGGTGGGTATCCGGCGGCAGAGGCCGCCCGGGCGTTACGGAGCGCGGTGCCGGCGGTCAGCCTCGTGCCGCCGGGCGTGGACGGGGGCCGGTTCCGGCCGTTGACCGACGATGGCCGGGCCAAGGCCCGAGCCGACTTCGGCCTCCCCGAAGGCGCCGACCTGGTGGTGGGCGTCAGCCGCCTGGTGCCCCGTAAGGGCATGGACACGCTGGTCCGGGCCGCAGCGCTGCTGGCGCCGGGGCGTCCCGACCTGGTGGTCGCGGTGGCGGGTCAGGGGCGGGACTTGGAGCGGCTCCGGAAGCTGGTGGCCGAGACGCTGGCGCCCGTGCGCTTCCTCGGCCGGGTGCCCGACGACCGCCTGCCCTCGTTGTACGGCTGCGCCGACGTGTTTGCCGCGCCGTGCCGGTCGCGCTGGCGGGGACTGGAGCAGGAGGGGTTCGGGATCGTCTTCCTGGAGGCGGCGGCTTGCGGCGTGCCCCAGGTGGCGGGGGACAGCGGGGGCGCGGCCGAGGCGGTCGCCGACGGCGAGACCGGTGTCGTGGTGCGCGATCCGTCCGATGCCGCCTCGGTAGCGGCCGCCATCGCCGGCCTCCTCGACGACCCGGCCCGGCGCCGGTCGATGGGCGCGGCGGCCCGCCGGCGGGCACTCGAGCACTTCTCCTATGACCGCCTGGCCGCCACCCTCTCCGGCGTGCTGGCCGGGCTCGCCCGATGACGTCCACCGACCCGGCCGACGAGCCCGCCGCGCAACCGACCGGCAAGCCGACCACCGCCGGCGAGCCCGCCGCCGCCGAACCCGCCGGCGAACTCAGCGCCGAACCCGCCGCCGAACCCGCCGCCGAACCCGCCGGCGACCTCGCCGCGGACATCGTCCACACTGACGACGGCAGCGGGCCACCAGCGCCCGTCGCCCCCTCCGGTGCGCCGGGCGCCGGCCTGGTGAAGGCGTCGTGGGGGGCCACGGTGGTGTTCGTCGTCACGGCGGGCGTGGCGGCGGCGGTGCCCGACGCCGGCATCCCCGCCCTGGTGGTGGCGCTGGTCCTGTTCGCCGGCGGCACGGCCGCGTTCGCCGGCGCCCTCCTCCGAGCCGCCGCCCGCAGCCGTCGCGAAGAGCTCACCATGGGGCGCCTGTTCTTCCTGGAGGGGGCGCCCACGGCGATCCGCCGCCAACTCTTCGCGGCGCTCGCCATCGAGGTGGTTGCCGCCTTCGTCACCGCCGGCCTACGGCCCAACTCGACCCTGGCCTTCGGGGTCCTGGCCCCCGTGTGGGGCGAGGGCGTGGCCGCACTGTGGGCCGCCAGCCACGGCACGTTCCCTTCTCGCCGCCCGCCGTCGCGCCCGGCAGCCGGGGCCACGGCGGCGGCCAGTTCCGCAGGGGGCGAGGTCGAGGGAGCGATTGCGGGCCCCGAACCCCCGGACGGCTCGGCACCGTCGTGAGCAACGGCAGCGCACACGGTACGATCTCGAGAACCCTTGGACCCCGGACACCGGAGGTGGCGTGGTCGCACTCAGCCAGGACGTCATTCGCTCGCTCGCTTCGTTCAAGGGGGGTGACGACCCGGTTGTGTCGGTGTACCTCGACGTGGACGGCCGGCGGTTCGTCCGCCCCCGGGACTACGAGCTCCACCTCGAGGCGCTGCTGCGCCGGGCTACAGATGGGGCCAATGGTCACGCGCCCCTCGAGGACCTGCGCCGCATCGAGTCACACGTCAAGGGGGGGCTCGACCGCCACCGCACGAGGGGCGTCGCCATGTTCTCGTGTGCCCCGGGCGGTCTGTGGAGTGTCGTCGAGCTGCCGGTGGCGGTGCGCAACCAGGTGGTCGTCAACGCCACGCCCCACATCCGCCAGCTGGAAGCGGTGCTCGACAACAACGAGCGCTTCGGCGTGCTCCTGGCCGACCGCCAGCGGGCCCGGATGTTCGTGTTCGAGCTGGGCGAGCTGGTCGACAAGAGTGAACTGTTCGACGTGCTGCCCCGCCACGAGGACGACCGGGGCGACTGGGACAAGGACCACGTCCGCGACCACACGGCCGATGCCGCCCTGCACCACCTGAAGCGGGCCGCCGAGGTGGCTTTCTCGGTGTTCCAGGAGCAGGACTTCGACCACCTCATCGTGGGCGCGCCGGACGACATCGCCAACGAGGTCGAGCGCCTCTTGCACTCGTACCTGCGGGACCGGCTGGCCGCCCGCATCAACGTCCCCGTGAACGCCACCGACGCCGCGATATGCGAGGCCGCCCTCGCCGTCGAGGCCAAGGTGGAGCGGGAGAAGGAGGCCCGCTTGGTGCAGCGGTTGCGCGACTCCGTCGGCTCTGGCAACGGCGGCGTGGCCGGGCTGGCGCCGGTGCTCGCCGCCGTCGTCGAGCGGCGGGTCGACACCCTGGTGGTGTCCGACGGCTACGAGTCGCCTGGCTGGCGCTGCCACACCTGCGGGCACATCGCCGCGATGGGCCCATCGTGCCCCGTATGCCCGTCGTCGACCATGCACAAGGTGGACGATGTCGTGGAGGAGGCGGTGGAGGAGGCGCTCGGCCAATCGTGCCGGGTCGAGGTCGTGGTGGGCAACGCCGACCTCGACGTCCTGGGCCGCATCGGCGCCCTGCTGCGCTTCTGACCGCTCCCGCCCGCCGCATCGGCATCGACCTGGGGGGAACCAAGTGCCTCGGCCTGGCTGTGGACGGCGACGGCACGCCTGTGGCCGAGCGACGCTCGCCCACACCGAGAGGCAGCGCCGCCGTTCTGGACATGCTGGCCGACACGGTGGAGGCCCTCGGGCCGGCAGAGGCGGTAGGCGTGGGCACGCCCGGTCTGGTCGACGTGGCCGGCGTGCTGCGCGTCGCGCCCAACCTGCCCGGCGTTGTCGACCTCGACGTACGAGCCGGGCTGCTGGCCCGCTTCCCCCACATGGCCGTGCGGGTGGACAACGATGCCACCTGCGCGGGCTGGGCCGAGGCCCGGGTGGGCGCCGCGCGGGGCGCCACCGACGCGGTGCTCGTCACCCTGGGCACAGGCATCGGCGGCGGCGTGATCGCCAACGGGCTGCTCTTACGGGGCGCCAACGGGTTCGCGGGCGAGATCGGCCACATGGTGGTCGACCCGGGCGGGCCCCCGTGCCCGTGCGGGCAGCGGGGCTGCTGGGAGCGCTTCGCGTCGGGCAGCGGGCTCGGGGCGCTGGCCCGCCAGGCCGCCGCCGCCCACCCGTTCGGGCCCATGGCCGACCTGGCCGGTGGCGACGCCGAGGCGGTGCGGGGCGAGCACGCCACCGCCGCCGCAGCCGATGGTGACCCCGTGGCCCTCGCCGTGATGGCCGACTTCGGGCGTTGGGTCGCCCTCGGCCTGGCCAACCTGGCCAACATCTTCGACCCCCAGATCCTCGTCCTCGGCGGCGGTCTGGTGGAGGCGGGCGACGTCCTCCTCACTCCCGTGCGAAGTGCGTTCGCCGGCCTCGTACTGGCCGGCCCGCACCGCCCGCCCATCCCGATCGTGGCGGCCACGCTCGGCCAACGGGCAGGCGCCATCGGCGCCGCCCTGCTGGCCGGCGAGGAACGGCCGGCGTGACCCCGTCGCCACTGGTCCGCCGACCGGTACCGGCGCGGCACCGGTTCGCTGACCAGACCGGCGGTTTGGCGACCGTGCGGTCGGGCCCGACCGGCGAGCGACCGGGCGCCAGCCGGTGAGGGTCGGGCTCACCCTTCCGCAGTTCCGCCACGACGCCGACTCCTGCCTGCGCACGGCGGCGCAGGCGGAGGCGGCGGGGCTCGACGGGGTGTTCGTGTTCGACCACCTGTGGCCGCTGGGCCGGCCCGACCGGCCGGCGCTCCACGGCCCCACCCTCGCCGGCGCCCTGCTGGCCCGCACCGCCCGCGTCACGGTGGGCACGCTCGTCGCAAGGGTCGGGATCCTCCCCGACGCCGTGCTCGTCAACCAGCTGACCACCCTCCACCGCATGGCGGACGGGCGCCTGGTGGCGGGCGTGGGTGTGGGCGACGCCATGAGCAGGCCGGAGAACCTGGCCGTGGGCGTGCCGTTCCGCCCCCGTGAGGACCGGCTGGCGTCGCTGGTCGACGTGTGCCGGCGCCTGGGCGAGCGAGGGGTGACGACGTGGGTCGGCGGGAACTCGGCGACCATGCGCTCCGTGGCCCGGGCCGAGGCCGACGCCGCCAACCTCTGGGGTGTGGGGCCGGCCGCCGTCGGCGAGGCCCGGCGCGCCGGCGGCCCCGTCACCTGGGCCGGTCAGGTCGACGTGGGCGCGGTCGGCGCCGACGGGTTGGCCACCCTGCTGCGGGCCCTGGCCCTCGAAGGGGCGGCGTGGGCCATCGTGGCGCCGGTCGACACGCCGTGGCCCGAGGCGGTGGAAACCGTCGGGACTGCGGCGAGGTCGCTCGTAGACTGACCGCCGTGGAGTTCAGACGGATCAACGGGCTGCCGCCCTACGTGTTCAGCATCATCAACGACCTCAAGATCGAGGCCCGCCGCCGGGGCGCAGACGTCATCGACCTCGGCTTCGGCAACCCCGACATCCCGTCGCCCGACGTCGCCGTCGACAAGCTGGTCGAGGCGGCCCAGAACTCGAAGAACCACCGGTACTCGGCGTCCAAGGGCATCCCCAAGCTGCGCATGGCGATCTCGGACCTGTACCTGCGCAAGTACGGGGTGGAGCTCGACCCCGACCGCGAGGTGGTCACCACCATCGGGGCCAAGGAGGGCCTGTCCCATCTCATGTGGGTGCTGCTCGGCCCCGGCGACTCGGCGTTCGTACCCTCGCCCAGCTACCCGATCCACGTCTACGCCGCCCTGTTCGCGGGCGCCGAGGTGCAGCAGATCCGCGTCGGCCCCGACCAGGACTTCTTCGCCAACCTGCTCGAGGCGTGGGAGAACCAGTGGCCCAAGCCGCGGGTGATCGTGCTGTCGTTCCCGCACAACCCCACCACCGCGTGCGTCGACCTGGCGTGGATGACGCGCATCGTCGAGTTCGCCAAGGAGCACGACGTCGTCCTCGTCCACGACTTCGCCTACTCCGACACGGCCTTCGACGGCTACGTGCCGCCGTCCATCCTCCAGGTGCCCGGCGCCAAGGACGTGGCCGTCGAGCTCTACACCATGACCAAGTCGTTCTCCATGGCCGGCTGGCGGGTCGGTTTCCTGGTGGGCAACGCGGCCGTGGTGCAGGCCCTCACCAAGCTAAAGAGCTACCTCGACTACGGCACGTTCCAGCCCATCCAGATCGCCGCCACCGTCACCTTGAACGAGGCGTACGACTACCCCAAGGTGGTCAACGAGATCTACCAGAGCCGCCGCGACGCGCTGTGCGAGGGCCTCGACCGCATCGGGTGGGAGCTGGAGAAGCCCATGGGGACGATGTTCGTGTGGGCGCCCATCCCCGAGCAGTACCAGTCCATGGGCAGCCTCGAGTTCGCCAAGCTGCTGGTGCGGGATGCCAACGTGGCCACCTCGCCCGGCGTGGGCTTCGGCCCCGGCGGCGAGGGCTACGTGCGGTTCGCCCTAATCGAGAACGAGATGCGCATCTCCCAGGCTGTGCGCAACATCAAGCGGGGCCTACCGGCGCTGTGAGCGGGCGAGACTGTGACGGGTTCCTGCACTGGTTGCCAGCCCGAAACAGTCCGTTCACGCCGTCCACGTAGGGTGGCGACATGAGCACCTATGCCGTGCGGGTCTGGCTTCCCGACCGTCCGGGCGCGCTCGGCGCGGTGGCCAGCCGGATCGGCGCCGTGCGAGGCGACCTGGTGGGCATCGACATTCTGGAGCGGGGCGGCGGCCGCGCCATCGACGAGCTGCTTGTCGAACTGCCGAGCGACGATCTCCTGCCGCTGTTGGCGGCCGAGATCAGCCAGGTCGACGGTGTCGACGTGGAGGACGTGCGGCTGGCCGCCGAGTCGGTGCACGACCCCCGCCTGGGGGCGCTCGAGGCGGCTGCCGTGCTGGTGGAGCAGTACGCCCTTGACGGCCTCTTCACCGCCTTGTGCTCGCACGGCCGCCACAACTTCGACGCCGACTGGGCCGTCCTGCTCGACCTCGAAGGCCCCGGCCTGCTGGCCCGGGCGGGCGACGCCCCGCCCGCCGCTTGGCTTGGCGCCTTCCTGCACGGCAGCCGCACGTCGGCCGCGGTGGTGGGCGCCGACGCCGGCCCCGACGACGTGGCCTGGGCCGACCTGCCCACCGCCGACCTGGCCCTCGTCCTCGGGCGCCATGGCCGCCCGTTCCGGGCCCGGGAGCGGCGCCAGCTGGCCGCCCTGGCCCGCATCGCGGACTCCCGCCGGGTCGAGCTGGTGGCCCGCCAGGCTGTCGCCCAGCCCTAGCTGCTGCGGGGTCACCCAGGTCGCGTACCCGGCCACGGCCGGGGCCAGCGACATCCAGAGCCGCTCCGCAGCCCAGCCACCGCCCGACTGGGCAGCAGCGAGCACCTGCTCGAACTGCTCGCCCAGCTGCTCAGGCACCCGGCGGGCCGATCCGCTTACGGCGGCTACCGGACGCGGACCAGCCGCAGGGTGTCGGTGACGGGCTCGGGCTCGGTCGGCGACCCGACCAGCACCGCGACCAGGTCGCCCACGTCGACCACCCCGGACTCCACCGCCGCCTTGACTGCGAACCACACGATGTCGTCGGTGGTGTCGTGCCAGTCGGCCAGCACCGGGGTGATGCCCCAGGCCATGGAGAGCTGGCGGGCGGTCCGCAACGACGGCGTGGCGGCCAGCACCGGCACCGTGGGCCGGAAGCGGGAGATGGCCCGAGCCGTGGCCCCGTTGTTGGTGCAGGCGATGACGGCGGCCACGTCGGCATCGGTCGCGGCGCGCCAGGCAGCGGCCGAGATGGCCGCCGTGATGCGCACCGATACAGGCGCTTCCTGGGCTTCGGCCGCCTGGGCCCGCCCTAGAGAGCGGCCCCAGCCCTCGTAGTCGAAGTCGCGCTCGGCCCGCCGGGCCACCCGGGCCATGGTGCGCACGGCGTTCACGGGGTCGTGGCCGATGGCCGTCTCACCCGACAGCATCAGGGCGCTGGTGCCGTCGAACACCGCGTTGGCGACGTCGCTCACCTCGGCCCGGGTGGGCGTGGGCGCCCGCACCATCGACTCGAGCATCTGGGTGGCGGTGATCACCGGCCGCCCGTATGCCACTCCCGACCGGATGATGCGCTTCTGGTAGTGGGGCACATCCTCCAGGGCGCACCGGATGCCGAGGTCGCCGCGGGCCACCATCACGGCATCGGCGGTGGCGATGATGTCGTCGAGGGCGTCCACCGCCTCCTGGGTCTCGATCTTGGCCACCAGCATGGGCGCCGGGCCGGGAGGAAGGGCTGCCCGCGCCACGTCGATGTCGGCCGCGGCGCGCACGAACGAAATGGCGACGGCGTCGACCCCCACCTGGGCCAGGGCGACCAGCAGGCGCAGGTCCTCGGGCGTGGGCGACGAGAGGGTGAGACGTCCGGCCGGCAGGGCCACGCCGGGACGGCCCTGGGCCCAGCCGCCGATCACGACCTGGGCGCTGGCCCGCTCGTCGTCCACGTCCACCACGAGCAGCTGGATGCCGCCGTCGCCCAGTACGACGCTGTCGCCGTCGCGCAGCTCCTGCAGCAGGGTGGGGTGGTCGACGGGGATCTGCTCGGCCGAGCTGCGGTCGCCCGGCATGGCGGGGACGAGGTCGATGATCGACCCCTCGACGAGCATGACCCCGCCCTCGGGGAAGTCGGCGGCCCGCACCTTGGGACCGGGCAGGTCGGCCAGCACGCCCACGTGGACGCCCAGAGCGTCGGCCACCTGGCGAACGGTGGTCACCCGCTCCAGCGTCTCCTCCAGCTTCCCGTGGGCCAGCGACAGGCGCACCATG
The DNA here is from genome assembly GCA_023264975.1 of Actinomycetes bacterium. GTDB lineage: Bacteria > Actinomycetota > Acidimicrobiia > Acidimicrobiales > JAHFUS01. The sequence goes on from JAHFUS010000009.1 coordinate 32,561, forward strand.
TCCATGCCCGCGAGGACCATCGACCGCAGGGTCTCGGGCTCGTCCGAGGCGGGCCCGACGGTGGCCACGATTTTGGTGCGCCGTTGCATCCGCGCAGGCTATTGGTTGCGTCGACCGCGGAGCCTGAGCGTGCGCAACCGCCCCGCCCACACCCGTTGTCGGTACGGAACCCGGGACCCGGCCCGTCAGCCGGCGTTGATCTGGCGGACCTCGGCCAGTACGGGCGGCGCAGAGGTGCCGGCCAGGTCGGCCAGCTCGGCCGCCGTCAGCGTCTCCCGCTCGGCCAGGGCGTCCGCGATGCGGAACATGGCGAGCCGGTTGTCCGTCAGAATCTGTTGGGCCGCCTGCTCGGCCCTCGATAGCAGGAGGCGCACCTCGGCCCCGCCGGCGCTGCCCTCGAAGTAGTGCGTCGGGTCGTCCTTCTTCCCGCCGGCCAGCTCGTAGCGACCGGTCATGGCCAGGCGCTCCACCATGCGCCGCGCCAGCAGGGCGGCGTGCTCGAGGTCGTCCTCGGCGCGGGTGCTGGGCTCACCGAAGGCGTTGAGCTCGGCCGCCCGCCCGCCCAGCAGCACGATCAGCTGCGCGATGAGCTCGCGCTTGGTGACGACGCCGCCCTCGTCGGCCGGCGACCACACCGACTTGTCGAACGAGCCGGTGCGGCTCACGATCGACACCCGGGGTGGTGTGCGCATACCCACCACCAGCAGGGACAGCAGGGCGTGGCCCGCCTCGTGCACCGAGGCCAGCTCCTTCTCGCCCTCGTCCATCAGGCGGGAGTTGCGGGTGCCCGAGTGGATGCGGGCCACGGCTTCGTCGACGTCTTCCGGCGAGATGCGGGGATGGTGGCGGCGGGCGGCCAGCAGTGAGGCCTCGTTGACGATGTTGGCCAGCTCGGCGGGGGAGAGGCCGGCGCTGCTGGACGCGACGTCGGCCCAGTCGACCCGCCCCGAGAAGGGGCGCTTGCCGGCGTGGAGGCGCAGGATCTTCTCCCTCCCCTTCACGTCGGGACGGTCGATCTGGATGCGGCGGTCGAAGCGGCCCGGTCGCAGCAGGGCGGGGTCGATCAGCTCGGGCCGGTTGGTGGCGGCCAGCAGGAGCACGCCCGACGAGCCCACGAAGCCGTCTAGCTCCACCAGCAGCTGGTTGAGGGTGTGGTCGAACTCGCGGTTGCCGCCGCCGTCGGAGTCGCGCTTGCGGCCGACGGCGTCGAGCTCGTCGATGAAGACGATGGACGGGGCGTTCTTCTTGGCCTCGAGGAACAGCTCCCGCACGCGGGCGGCGCCCACGCCGACGAACTTCTCCACGAAGCTGGAGGCGGACACGAAGTAGAAGGGGCGGCCCGTCTCGCCCGCCAGCGCCCGGGCCAGCAGGGTCTTGCCGCAGCCGGGCAGGCCGTGGAGGAGGATGCCCCGGGGAAGCTCGGCCCCGAGGGCGCGGAAGCGGTCCGGGTCGGACAGGTACTCGGTGACCTCGCGCAGCTCGGCGATGGCGTCGTCGAGGCCGGCCACGTCGGCGAAGGTGACCGTCGGGTGGTCGGCGGCCAGCTCGGGACGGCCCGGCTTGGACGGGCTGGCCGTGCGACCGCGGCCGGCGTCGCCCGGGTGGGCGGCCATCCCGCCGTCATCATCGTCGTCGTAGCGCTCGACCCGTTGCAGGTGGCTGCCCGGCGTGAGCCCGTCGTGCTTGCGGTTGACGGCGGTCATGCGCAGCGCCACGACGGTGACGGCGACGATGGCCAGGACCGGGAGGATGAACTCCGGCCTTGTGATGATCTCGTTGAGGTCGTTCATGCCCGGGTCTGAGCTCCCCACCTGGTTGTCAGCGAGCAGGGCGAACACTAGCCCCTCATCCCCCACCACGCTCATTTGTCGTGGTATGGCCCGGCGAGGGGTAGCGGTGCGTCCTCCTCGCGGTCCTGCGGGGGCGTGCCGAGAGAATTTCGCGATTTGCCCACGACCAGCGGTTTCGCGACCCCCCGACCGTTGACACAGGTGGAATTACAGTGCTGTAATAGCCACCGCATCTCGTGGCCCCACCACCGTCCACCACAACATGTTGTGGTTTCCGCCCCGGATGGCCAATGTGGGCCGGTCAACCCCCGACTGCACGAGAGCACCGACGACTGAGGAGGCTACCCGCATGGCCATGGCCCAGGAGCAGATGGGAATCGGCATCCGCCGGCACTTCACCACCGAGGGGTCGCACCCCTACGACGAGGTGGCGTGGGACCGGCGGGACGCCCGGATCACCAACTTCCTGGACGGCACCGTGGCGTTCGAGCAGCTCGGCGTGGAGGTGCCCACGAGCTGGAGCGTCAACGCCACCAACATCCTGGCCCAGAAGTACTTTCGCGGGAACCCGGGCGCTCCCGAGCGGGAGACGTCGCTGCGCCAGGTGATCGACCGGGTGGTCGATACCATCACCGGCTGGGGCGTGAAGGACGGCTACTTCGTCCACGACGACGAGGCCGAGGCGTTCAACGCCGAGCTGAAGCATCTCGTGGTCAACCAGAAGGCGGCCTTCAACTCCCCGGTGTGGTTCAACATCGGGGTGAAGGGCCGCCCGGCCCAGGCGTCGGCCTGCTTCATCCTGTCGGTCGACGACACCATGGACGACATCCTCAACTGGTACGTCGAGGAGGGCACGATCTTCAAGGGCGGCTCGGGCGCGGGCGTCAACCTCTCCCGCATCCGGTCGTCCGAGGAGCGCCTGGGCGGCGGGGGCACCGCCTCGGGCCCGGTGAGCTTCATGAGGGGCGCCGACGCGTCGGCCGGCACCATCAAGAGCGGGGGCGTCACCCGCCGCGCCGCCAAGATGGTGATCCTCGACGCCGACCACCCCGACATCGAGGAGTTCATCTGGTGCAAGGCCGTCGAGGAGCGCAAGGCGCGCGCCCTGCGCGACGCCGGCTTCGACATGGACCTCGACGGCCGCGACAGCCACTCCATCCAGTACCAGAACGCCAACAACTCGGTGCGGGTCACCGACGAGTTCATGCAGGCGGTGGTCGACGACGACCAGTGGCACCTCACGTCACGCACCAGTGGCGAGGTGGTGCGCACGGTCAAGGCCCGTGACCTCATGCGCCAGATCGCTCAGGCCACCTGGGAGTGTGCCGACCCCGGCATGCAGTTCGACACCACCATCAACCGCTGGCACACGGCCGCCAACACGGGCCGCATCAACGGCAGCAATCCCTGCTCCGAATATATGCATCTCGACAATTCAGCCTGCAATCTGGCGAGTCTGAATCTCTTGCGGTTCCTCGACGTCGACGGAACCTTCGACGTGGCCGGTTTCCGGGCCGCCACCGCGGTGCTGTTCACCGCCCAGGAGATCCTGGTCGGCAACGCCGACTACCCCACCAAGCGCATCGGCGACACGTCCCGCCGCTTCCGCCAGTTGGGCATCGGGTACGCCAACCTCGGCGCCCTCCTCATGGCCGAGGGCATGGCCTACGACTCCGACGACGGCCGGGCCTGGGCGGCGGCGCTCACCGCCCTGCTCACCGGCGGCGCCTACGCCACGTCAGCCCGCATCGCCGCCCGCATGGGGCCGTTCGCCGGCTACCACGAGAACGCCGAGCACATGCTGCGCGTCCTGCGGATGCACCGCGACGAGGTGGCCAAGATCGACGAGGAGCGGGTGCCGCCCGAGCTGCTGTCGGCCGCCCAGGAGGAGTGGGACACCGCCGTCGAGCTGGGCCACTCCTATGGCGTGCGCAACTCGCAGGCCAGCGTCCTTGCTCCGACCGGAACGATCGGATTGCTCATGGATTGTGACACCACCGGAATCGAGCCCGACCTCGGGCTGGTCAAGTCCAAGAAGCTGGTGGGCGGCGGCACCATGCAGATCGTCAACCAGACGATCCCGCGGGCGCTGCGGCGACTCGGCTACACCGACGCCCAGGTCGACGACATCGTCGCCTACATCGACACCAACAAGTCCGTGCTCGGTGCACCCCATCTGGCCGCGGACCACCTGTCAGTTTTCGCCTGCTCCATGGGCGACAACACCATCCACCACTCCGGCCACGTGCGGATGATGGCGGCCGTGCAGCCGTTCATCTCGGGTGCGATCTCAAAGACTGTCAATCTCCCCGAAACGGCTACCGTCGAGGACCTGGAGCAGCTTCACATCGACGCATGGAAGCTGGGCATCAAGGCGCTGGCCGTCTACCGGGACAACTGCAAGGTGGCCCAGCCCCTGTCGAGCGTGAAGAAGGACGCTCCCAAGTCGGCGGCCCAGGCCCACGACCAGGAGCTGGCCGTGAAGGTGGCGGAGCTGGAAAAGGCGCTCGACCGCCAGACCGTCGTCGTCAAGCAGCCCATCCGCGAGCGCCTGCCCCGGCGCCGGCGGTCGTACACGTTCGCCTTCCGGGTGGCCGACTGCGAGGGCTACGTCACCGTCGGCGAGTACGACGACGGGCGGCCGGGCGAGGTCTTCATGAAGGTCTCCAAGCAGGGCTCCACCCTGGCCGGCGTGATGGACGCCTTCTCCATCTCGGTCTCGCTGGGTCTCCAGCACGGGGTGCCTCTGAAGACCTATGTCCAGAAGTACACCAACATGCGCTTCGAGCCGGCCGGCATGACCGACGATCACGACCTGCGGATCGCCTCGTCGCTGGTCGACTACATCTTCCGCCGGCTGGCGGTGGACTACCTGCCCCGCGACGAGCGGGCCGAGCTCGGCATCCTCACCACCGACGAGCGCACCCAGCCCACCCTGCCCGGCGTGGAGGAGACGTCGGTGCGCGACGAGCTAGTGGTGGACGCGCCCCGGGTGTCGCCGCCCATGGCGCACAGCGATGCGCCCTTCTGCATGACGTGTGGGGTGCAGATGGTGCGGGCCGGCAGCTGCCACGCCTGCCCGTCATGCGGGAGCACCAGCGGCTGCTCGTAGGCAGGCAGGGCACCGCACGGCGTCGGCCACCGTCAGCAGCGCAGGGTCGAACGACCGTGTTCGAGCCTACAAATGGGGGTCTGGCAAGGACCCCTGTGACGAGGACCCCTGTGACAAGGACCCCTGTGACAAGGACCCCT
>JAHFUS010000009.1:37702-68341 GCA_023264975.1 Actinomycetes bacterium
GCGTCGGCCACCGTCAGCAGCGCAGGGTCGAACGACCGTGTTCGAGCCTACAAATGGGGGTCTGGCAAGGACCCCTGTGACGAGGACCCCTGTGACAAGGACCCCTGTGACAAGGACCCCTTTGCCACAGGGCCCGAGCACGAATGTTCTCAGGATGGTCGGCTGCGCCGCACCCGCCCCCCGCTCGTGGCCGACCGCCTCCCCGCCTCCCCGCTGCCCCGCCCACCCGCTGCCTCCTTCGAAGACGTCTTCTTCGCAGACGCCTTCTTCGCCGGTTCCCCCGCAGGCGGAGCTGCGACACGGCGGGGCCTCGGCGCCCCCGCCACGAGCCTCCCGGGCACCGCCGACCCATCCGTCGCACGCCGGAACAGCACCAGCGTGGCGAAGCCGTTGTGCACCGGCGTCATGAGCGAGGGCTCCCAGCCCTTCGCTGCCATGTCGCCGAGCTTGTCGGTGTCCACCGCAGCGAGGCCTTCGAGGCCCACGGAGAACACCTCCGTCGTGTACTCGTACATCCTGCCTCCCGGTCGACGTCTGCCGGCAGACTAGAGAAAGCAAGGACCCAACGGGGCTACTTCACGAGCCCCCGCCGCAGCGCCGCCGCCACCGCCTGGACCCGGTCACCGACCCCGAGCTTCTGGTAGACGCTGCTCAGGTGGGTCTTCACGGTCTCCTCGCCCACGAAGAGCTCCTTGGCGATCTCCTTGGTCGACTTCCCGGTGGCCAGCTGCTCGAGGACGTCGCGCTCGCGCTCGGTGAGGCGCACCTGGTCCTGAGCCGACTCAGCCATCTTGCCGAACGCCTTGAGGAAGGGTCGGGTGACCGACGGATGCAGAAACCCGCCGCCCGCCGCCACCGCCCGGATGGCGGCGGTGAGGTCCTCGCGCCCGACGTTCTTCGGGACGAACCCGGAGGCGCCGGCGGCGATGGCGTCGCGCACGGTCTCGGGGTCGTCGTGCATGGTGAGGATGAGGACCTTGGTGGCCGGGTACCGGTCGAAGATGTGGCGGGTCGCCTCGATTCCGCCCATTCCCACGAGCGAGACGTCCATTAGCGCCACCGCCGGCTTGTCGCGGGCGACGATCTCGATGATGCCTTCGCCTGAGTCGGCCAGGCCGAGCACGTCGAAGTCCTCGCTGAACGACAGCATGGTGGCGAGCGCCTCGGCGACCACGCGGTGGTCTTCGGCGATGGCGATGGTGATCACGGACCGCTCAGGTGACTAGCGGGATGGGCACACGGACCCGCAGCGCGGTTCCTCCACCCAGGTTGGATTCGATCCACACGCCTCCTCCGGCGAGGTTCACCTTGTCCCGGGCCAGTACCAGCCCTAGCCCGGAGGAGCATCCCTGTGAGGCGGGCCCGACGCCATTGTCCACGACCATGAGCTCGGCGGCATTTCCGTCGCTGCTCAGTGCGATGCGTACCGACGTCGCCGCCGCATGGCGGGCCACGTTGGTGAGCGCCTCCTCGCAGCACTCGCACAGCAGGAGCTCGATGGACAACGGCACGTCGGCTGTGAAGGTATCGCATTGCACCTCCACCGCCACCCCGGACGCGGCATGGAACGACCGGCCCAGGCGCTTCAGGGTGCCCGGCAGGCCGCCGGCGTCGAGCGACGTCCGCCGCAGGCTGCGCACCACCGTGCGCAGGTCGGCGATGGTGGTCTCTATCCCCTGGGCCGTCTTGCGGGCCAGGTCGGCGGCCGTGTCCGGGCGGCCGGCGTCGAGGGCCGACCCCATGGTGTTGGCCTGCATCTGGATGGCGGCCAGCTGCTGGAGGACGCCGTCGTGGATGTCGCTGCCGATGCGGGCCCGCTCCCGCTCCCGCTCGTCGATGAGCTGGTCGGACAGCCGGCGCCGGTCGCGCTCGGCCGACTCCAGCTGGCGGGCGGCCCGGAGGGCGAACCGGGTTCCCAGCAACGGGATGGTGAGCACGGCCACGGCCCAGCCGCCGACACGGAGGTAGGTGAGGGCCAGTACGATGCCCATGAGGGACTGGAACAGGTAGGCGGCCGAGGCGGCCGGGCCACGCGGCAGCAGTCGGATCACCCGCCTGAGGGGCACCCGCCGGCATGTGGTCTCGGCCAGCGCCACGAGGAGCAGGTTGGTCGCCTGGTAGGCGGCGATGGCGCCGAGGGCGACGATCGGATTGAGGGCGGTCCGGTCGGAGATCTCGAACACGGCGGCGGCGGCGGCCACCGAGATGGCGAGCTGGGCCCGGTTGTACACGGCGTGCAGGAAGGTCGTGCCCCTGCTGACCTCCCATTCCGACAGGGCGGCGGCGAAGACCAGGGGGCCGGCGACGGGCAGGGGGAACACAAGGCCGATGGCGATGTTGGCCGAGCTGCTGAGGCTCAGGTACAGGTGGTCCGACACAGGGACGGGCAGGACGTTGGCCACCGTACAGAAGGCCACCCACACCACCACGGTCCACGGGTGTTGTTCGGCGGCGATCCCGGAGACCACGGCATAGGCGGCCAGCGCCGCCACGGCTGCGGTTGCCGTGAGGGCGAGAACGATGAAGGGGATGGGGTCGCGGGCGGAAGTGGGGGCGTCCGACAATCTCAGCCGTCCCGTACGTCCGCTTCGTTGATCATCGCCAGTTGAGGCTGCTGCCGTGTGCGGCGCCGGCCTGGGTAAGGACGACACCTGCGATCGACACCAGGGTAACCGCGATCTTGTTGAGAATGCTGCGCATGTAGTCACCTCCTCTCGGTTGCTCTGGCGCCAGGGCGTGCGACGCACGGGTGGTTCAAGGTCTGGGGCGGATGGTGACCGCCCCGGGGGCGGTCGGGAAGCCCCGGAGGCCGAAAATCCCCCGGAATAGGATGAGTCGTTCCCCCGAGCGGGGGAGGTAGGCCTTCCGGCGCCCTGACATAGTCGGAGGACATGAGCAATCGGCGGGCACTCGGAGCATTGCGGGAGCGGCCGCCCGGGCAGCTGCAACTCGACGACGGCATGGACCGCGTACTGGCGGAGGTGGCCACATCCGGTTTCGCCCTGGTGCGGGGCGCATTGGACGATGACGACCGCCGGCAACTGCTGGCCGAGGCGACGGGGGAGCGCGGGCGCTTCCTTCGGGTGCCGGCCCGGGTGAACGGGGTGCGACAGCGGGCCGACCAACTCTCGCTGAGCGTCGGCGATCCCCGGTGCCCGGTGGTGAACGGCCTGGCCCGGCGCCTCCGCGACCTGCTCATCTCGTGCCCCGACTCCCACGGCCAGCACCGCTTCGACGCCAGCCAGGCGCGCTACATGCGCTACCGGGGCGCGGCCGGCGGGCTCGGTGCCCACCGCGACGGCATGTGTTACGGGCTGCTGGTCGCCGTGTACTCCGTTGTCGGGTCCGCCGAGTTCAGCGTCTTGCCCGATGGCGACGGGCACACCCTCCGCATGCTCGTCGAACCGGGCGACCTGCTCCTCCTGCGGGCGCCCGGCTTCGACGGCGAGCCTGACGGCCGCCGGCGCCACGCGGTGGGGCCGCCCTTGTCGGGCGACGAGCGGGTCTCCCTCACCTTGCGCATGGTCGGCCGCCACGGCGTCCATCGGCGCACCGACCGGCGGTCAGCCAAGGCGGGCTGACCCCACCATCGCCCCCTCCCCCCAGGGGGCAAAATCGCCGCCGCCCGGTCTGCCGGTTCTTCCGCCGGAGTCTCAGACCGGGGCGGCGGCGACTATCCCCTCCGGTCGGCGGGGCTCCGTTGACAGCGGGAACGTGCTCGAGGAGGCCGGGCTGGTGGCCGTCACCAAGGTCTTCGAGGGCCGCCGGCCCCGCACGTGGGCCCAGTCGACCCGCAAGGGGCAAGGCCGCCCTCCACGGGGACCTGCACGCCCTCGGGGACCCGCTCGACCGCCTCGACCGCAGCTGAGCTGGCCGATGCAGGCGGCGACGGGCGCCGCCGCAGTGGCCACATGGTTCTCGCAGCGAACGCCAGCCCGACGACGGTCGAGGTGATCAGCCGCCGAGCAGGGCGCCGGCCCGGGTCGACAGTGACATGCCGCGGCGGAACTGGCGGATGACGTTGGCGTCGATGCCGTTGGTGGCGTAGGCGAACGACAGGCCCGACTCGGGATCGGCCCACGACACCTGGCCGGCGGCGCCGTTGTGGCCGAAGGCCCGGGGCGACACCGACGAGCCGAAGCCCCGCAGGAAGCTCATCCCGTCGCCGCCTGCCAGCACCAGTCCGAGCGTGCGGTTGGCGGGCAGGTGGAACAGGGGGTCACCGAACGAGTTGCGCACCGTCCCGGTTGCGTCGGCCAGCACAGCCGGGTCCCAGATGCCGTCGCGGTCGTGGAGGAGGCGTTGGTAGAACAGGGCCAGGTCGGCCGCCCGCAGCACGGCGCCCGCGCCCGGCACACCAACCTCCCGCACCTCCGGCAGGTTGAACCCGAGCAGGGCGGCGTCGGTCACCTCGCTCGAGGGCAGCTCCCGCACGCCGATAGCCGCCTCCATCTCGTCGGGCGTGGCCGGTTCGCCTCGCAGCTCCATCGCAGCGATGCCCGCCTGGTGCTCCGGCCCGGCGGGGGAGATCCCGAGCACGCGCCCGATACCCACCGGGTCGGTGACCAGCCCCTCCACGGCGTCCCGGAAGTCGCAGCCCGCCACTCTTTCGATCACCTCGGCCAGCACCCAGTGGGCCGACGTGGCGTGGTACTCGAACGCCGTGCCAGGCTCCCACTTCAGCCTCCAGTTTGCGAAGGCGACCAAGCGACCCTCCCGGGTGTTCCACTCCGGCGGCATCAGGGTCTCGGACGGGAACCCCGAGGTGTGCAGGAGCAGGTGCTCGACCGTCACCGCCTGCTTGCCGAAAGTGGCGAACTCGGGGATGTAGTCGATCACCGGGCGGGCCACGTCGAGGCGACCGTCGCCCATCAGGACCCAGGCCGTGGAGGCGACGATCGGCTTGGTGCAGGAGAACACGGAGTAACGGGTCTCGGTGGTGGCGTCGCCGAACGCCTCGAAGGCGATCACCTCGCCGTCGAGGCCGACCGCCACCTGGCACGACGGCAGGATGCCCTCGTCCACGTCCCGTCGGGCCCGGGCCAGCAGGTCGTCGAGCTTCCCGGCTGACACGCCCACCGGAGCAAGCTACCCGCCGGCGCCGCGGGGAAATCGCCCGCATCCGCCCTTCCCCTCGAATCGGTGCAAGGCTCTCCCGCCGTGGCAACGCTTCTCCGCCGCCTCGCGCTGGCGGTCGCCGGCGCCGGCGTCATCACCACGGCCACCGTGGTGGCGCCCGTGTCGATGGCATGGAGTGCGCCCCAGGTGCGCATCGCCGAGCTCGCCGTCCCCGCCCGATCCTCCGTGGCGATGCCCTTCGCCAGTCTCGTCCCGCCTCTCGCCCGGGCGCTGACGGCGCCGTTCCGGCTGTCCCACCTGGGGGTCAAGTGGACCGGCAGTGAGGGCGCCGTGGTCGAGGTGCGCACGGCTGTGGTGGACGGCGTATGGGGCCCGTGGCAGACCGTCGAGGTGGCGCACGACCTCGGCAACGAGAAGGCGCACAAGGTCCTGTCGGGGCTGGTGCGGGCCGACGGCGCACAGCTCGTGCAGGCCCGGGCCCGGGGCGACGCCCGCGACGTGCGGGTGGTCGTGATCGACACGGTCAACGGGCCCCGTCGCCTGGTGCGGGCCGTGCCCAAGGCGGCGGGGGCCGACGTCGCCCAGCCGGCGATCGTCACCCGGAGCCAATGGGGCGCCGACGAGGGGATGCGCCGACCCACCCCGCCGTCGTTCGCGCCCGTGACGCGCATGGTCGTGCACCACACGGTGACACCGAACGAGGACCCCGATCCGGCCTCGACCATGCGGGCCATGTTCGCCTATCACGTGCGCGGGAACGGCTGGGACGACCTCGGCTACAACTTCGTGGTCGACTCGTCCGGCCGCGTCTACGAGGGCCGTTGGGCCCGCACATACGCCGTAGGCGAGGCGCCCACCGGGGAGTCGGCGGACGGCCTCGGCGTGGTCGGGGCCCACGCCCCGGGCGAGAACGGCGGCTCGGTGGGTGTCGCCGTCATGGGCACCTTCACGAACGAGGCGCCGTCCCAGGCCGCAGTCGACGCCCTGCAGCGGGTGCTGGCCTGGAAGGCCGCCCGCGACAACATCGACCCCCGGGGCACCACCACGTGGGTTGGCGGGAGGGTGCTACCGACCATCGTGGGTCACCGCGACGTCGGCTCCACTTCGTGCCCGGGCGACAAGCTGTGGGCCCGCCTCCCGGACGTCCGCAACGCGGTGGCCACCCAGATCACACAGGCCCGGGCGGCGGTGACCCCCGGTTACGTCGTGCTCGGGAGCGACGGCAGAGTCGTGCCATTCGGCGGGGCCGATGCCGGGTTGATCGGGCCGGTCTCACCGCTGCTGCTGAATCCGGCCGCGGCCATCGCCGCTACCCCGTCCGGCAGGGGGTACTGGGCCCTCGGCGAGGGCGGGTGGGTGCTCCCCTCCGGCGACGCCCAGGGGCTCGGATCGCCCGAGGGCCCGGCCCTCCTCGGCCCGCCCGTCAAGGCGGTGGCCATCGAGCCCACGCCGACCGGGCTCGGCTACTGGGTCGCGGAGGAGGGAGGGCGCATCTCGAACTACGGCGACGCGCCGGCCCTCGGTTCGCCGGCCGGCGGGGGAGTGGTCGGCCTGGCCGGCACCGCCTCCGGGCGCGGTTACTGGGTTGCCATGGCCGACGGGCGGGTGTCGTCCCACGGTGACGCCGCCGCCCTCGGGTCGGCTCCGGGCCGGCGCGTCGTGGCCATCGCGGCGGCGTCCGGCGGCGGGTTCTGGTTGGTGACGGCAGACGGGGGGGTGCTCCCGTTCGGCGCGGCCCGTCGACTCGGCGGCCTTCCCGAGCGGCGCATCACAGCCACGATCGTCGACGCCAAGCCGTCCCCGTCAGGGCGGGGCTACTACCTGCTGGGCTCCGACGGTGCGCTGTTCGCCTTTGGTGACGCCGCCTTCTTCGGTGCGCCGACAGGGCAACTGGGCGGCGGCGCCACCGGTCTTGCCGTCCCATAGGTCCAGAAGGGAGCTACTCCTCGGGCTCGCGCTCCTTTCGCCGTAGCACGAAGGTCGACTCCTACCTGAAGATGGCGCCCCGGTAGTAGCTCAGTTCGGCCACGCTCTCGCGGATGTCGTCGATGGCCCGGTGGGCGCCCTTCTTCGAAGGCGCCGCCGCGTACGCCTCGGGGTACCAGCGCAAGGCCAGCTCCTTCACGGTGGAGACGTCGACCGACCGGTAGTGCAGCCAGTTCTCGATGTCGGGCAGGTGGGCGGCCAGGAAGCGGCGGTCGGTGCCGATGGAGTTGCCTGCCAGGGGGACGGTGCGGGCCTTGGGCGCATGCTCCTGGATGAACGCCAGCGTCTGGCGCCCCGCCTCCTCAAGAGTGACGGCGGACGCCTTGATCGCCTCCAGCAGGCCACTCGCGGTGTGCATGCGGGTAACCACCTCGTCCATCGCCGCCAAACGTGTCGGGTCGCACGCCACCACCAGGTCGGGGCCCTCGGCCACCACCTCCAGCTCGTCGTCGGTGACGAGCGAGGCCACCTCGACTATGGCGCACGTGGCCGGGTCGAGCCCGGTCATCTCGAGGTCCATCCAGACGAGCACCGACGGATCGTAGGCTGGCGGGCGTGCTCGAGGTCCCGATAGTGCGACTCGACCCCGATCTCCCGTTGCCGTCCTATGCCCGGGCGTTCGACGCCGGCGCCGACCTGATGGCCCGGGAGGACGCCGAACTGGCGCCGGGTGGCGGCCGGGCGCTGGTCGCCACCGGCATCGCCCTGGCCATCCCCGAGGGCTACGCCGGCTTCGTGCAGCCCCGCAGCGGGCTGGCTCTGCGCCACGGCGTCACTTGCCTCAACTCGCCCGGCCTCATCGACGCCGGCTACCGCGACGAGCTCAAGGTGCTGCTCGTGAACACCGACCCGACGACGCCGTTCTCGGTGCGGCGGGGCGACCGCATCGCCCAGCTGGTGGTCCAGCGGGTGGAGCACGCGCGCTTCGCTGCGGTCGACGAGCTGGCTGCCAGCGAACGGGGCGCCGGCGGATTCGGGTCGACCGGGTGACCGGCCGCCGGCCCGGGGACCGGGGGTAAGGCGTGCCCGAGCTGCCGGAGGTGGAGTCGCTGGTCCGGTTCCTGCGGGAGAAGGCCGCCGGCCTCACCGTGTCCAGGGCCGAGCTGGCTGCCTTCGCCGCCCTCAAGACCTACGACCCGCCCCTCGACCGGCTGGTGGGGCGCACCGTCACCGGCTGCGACCGGCGGGGGAAGTTCCTGCTGGTCGCCCTCGACCCGTTGTGGCTGGTGTTCCACCTGGCCCGGGGCGGCTGGCTGCGCTGGAGCGACCCGCTGCCCGAGGCCAGGGCCAAGCCGGGAAAGAGCCCGCTGGCCCTGCGCATCGGCTTCGAGGGAGGCGCCGGGTTCGATGTCACCGAGGCGGGTACCGAGAAGCGCCTGGCGATCTACGTGGTGCGCTCCGTCGACGACATCGAGAACGTGGCCGCGCTCGGGCCGGACCCGCTCGACGCCGCCTTCGGCCTGGACGAGTTCGCTGCCGCGCTGCGGGCGCAGGGCGGCCAGGTCAAGATCGCCCTCACCACCCAGTCGGTGGTGGCTGGCGTGGGCAACGCGTACTCCGACGAGGCCCTGCACACGGCCGGCCTGTCACCCTTCAAGAACGCCGCCAAGATCACCGACGACGAGGTCGCCCGCCTGCACGCAGCGGTGGTGTCGATCCTCACCGACGCTGTCGAGCGCAGCGCCGGCCTGCCGGCGGCGGGGATCAAGTCGGAGAAGAAGTCGGGGTTGCGAGTGCACGGCAAGGCGGGCCAGAAGTGCCCGGTGTGCGGCGACGTCATCCGCACGGTGTCTTTCGCCACCAAGTCGCTGCAGTACTGCGCCGGTTGCCAGACGGGCGGTAAGCCGCTGGCCGACCGCCGCCTGTCCCGGCTGCTGAAGTAGGCGCCGGTCGTGCAGCGGCTGTCCGGAATCGACGCCGCCTTCCTGGCCGTCGAGACGCCCACCAGCCACATGCACGTGGCCTCCCTGGTGCTGCTCGACCCGACCTCTGCCCCTGACGGCTGGGGCTTCGCCGATGTGCGCCGGTTGCTGAGCGACCGCATCCACCTGGTGGCGCCCTTCCGCCGGCGGGTGGTGGAGGTGCCCTTCGGCCTGGAGCACCCGGTGTGGATCGAGGATCCCTCCTTCGACCTCGACCACCACCTGTTCCGCGCCGCCCTCCCGTCGCCCGGCGGCGAGGCCGAGCTAGCCGCCCTGGCCGCCCAGATGGTCGGCCGACCGCTCGACCGGGGCCGCCCGCTGTGGGAGATGCACGTCGTGGAGGGCCTCGAGTCGGGGCAGGTGGCGCTGCTCGTGAAGATCCACCACGCCGCCATCGACGGGCTCCTCGGCGCCGAGCTGCTGGTTCAGCTGCTCGACCTCCAGCCCTCGATCCGCAGTGTCCCGCCGGAGGACCCGCCGTGGGAGCCCGACGCGGTGCCAGACCCGGGCGACCTGCTGATGGGCGCCCTGCCGTCGCTGGTGGGTCGGCCGGAGGCCCTGCTGGAGGTGGTCAGCCGGACGATCGACACCGTCACCGCCGTGATCCGGCGCAACGAGTCGACGACGGAGGCGCCACCCCCGTCGCCCTTCACCGCGCCCCGCACCTCGCTCAACGTCCCCGTCACCTCGCTGCGCCGGCTGGCGTGGGCCCAGGTGGCGCTCGACGACGTGAAGGCGGTGAAGAACGCCTTCGGCTGCACGGTGAACGACGTGGTGCTGGCCGTGTGCGGCGAGGCGCTGCGGTCGTATCTTCACGGTCTCGGGGAGCACCCCGACGGCGACCTGATCGCCCTCGTCCCCGTGTCAGTGCGGGTCGACGACGGCCTGCCCACCACGGCCAACCTGCTCTCGCCCATGCTGGTGTCGCTGGCCACTGGGTTGGACGATCCGGTGGAGCGGCTGCGGGCGGTGGCCGCGTCCGCCCGCCGGGCCAAGGACCAGGAGCGCGATGTCGGGTTCGACGTGGTCCTCGGGTGGGCCCAGGTCGCCGTGCCGGGCCTGGCCTCGGTGGCCGCCCGGTGGGCCTCGCGGCTCCGATTGGTCGAGCACATCCGCCCGCCCTGCAACGTGATCGTCTCCAACGTGCCCGGACCGCCCATCCCGCTCTACCTGGCGGGCGCCCGGGTGGACGCCGTGTTCCCCATGGGCCCGGTGGCAGACGGCATCGGGCTCAACGTCACCGTCCTCAGCTACTTGGGGCGCATGTACTTCGGTCTGGTCGCGGATGCGGCAGCGGCGCCGGCCCTGTGCGGGCTGGCGGCGCTCCTGGCCCCGGCCCTCGAGGAGCTGGTCAAGGCGGCCGCCGCCGCCACCGCCGGCGCCGGGAACGGCGCCGAACTCGGTTCGGCGGCGGGGGGCCGCTGCTAGGCTCGCCGCCGCTGCGGACGTAGCTCAGCTGGTAGAGCACAACCTTGCCAAGGTTGGGGTCGCGGGTTCGAATCCCGTCGTCCGCTCCAAGAAAGTCCAGGTCAGGGGCCCATTCCGGGCCCCTGATTCGCGTCCTGGCCTCGGCCTGGCCATCCGTTGTCCATCCTTGTCCATCTGCCCTGCTGATATCCTGGATGCCGTGAAGGGCTCGATGCGCCAGCGCGGAGCGGAGAGTTGGCAGCTCCGGGTGTTCGTCGGCCGGGATCCGGTGACCGGTCGCAAGCGGTGGACGACCAGGACCGTCCGGGGCGGCAAGCGACTGGCGCAGAGGGCGCTGGCCGCGATGGTCACCGAGGCCGACCAGGGACTGCCCGGTACCGACGCCACCCTCTCGGTGCTGCTGGAACGCTGGTTCGAGACCGCCTCACCGGACTGGGCGCCGGGAACGGTGACCCAGACCCGCAGCGCCATCCGCCACCACCTCGGGCCCCGCCTGGGGGCGATCCCACTCAAGCGCCTCCGGGCCGGAGACATCGACGCCTGTTACGCGGCCATGCGCAAGCTGCCGGGACGGAAAGCGGAGTTCATGTCGCCGGCCGCCATCCGACGGGTCCACGTCGTCCTCCACGCGGCGTTGGTCCAGGCCGTGAAGTGGGGTTGGATTCCGACCAACCCGGCTGATGCCTCCTCACCGCCCCGGGTCATCCGGCCCGATCTCGCCCCGCCTCCTCCGGCCGATGTCGGTCGCCTCTTGGCCGACGTGGCCACCGACGATCCCGAGCTGTACGCCTACCTCCGCCTGGCCGTGTCGACCGGGGCGCGCCGCTCCCAGCTGTGCGGCCTCCAGTGGCGTGATGTCGACCTCGCCACCGGGGCGCTGACCTTCACCCGCGCCGTGGTCGATGGGCCCGACGGCCTCGTCATCAAGGGCACCAAGACACATCTCGCCTACCGGGTGACCGTCGACGCGTCCACGCTGGCCGTCCTCGACGCCCACCACGACCGCATGACTGAGCGGGCCGCTTTCTGCAGGGTGATGCTGCGCAAGGACGGCTTCGTGTTCTCCTACGCACCCGACGCCGAAGCGCCATGGCGCCCAGATGTCACCAGCCACCGGTGGCGGCGGGCCCGCGACCGAGTGGGCCTCGATGGCGTCCGTCTCCACGATCTGCGCCACTTCATGGCCACCACGATGCTGACCGCGGGCCTGCCGGTGTCGGTAGTGGCGGGGCGTCTCGGGCACGCCCGCCCGGCCACCACGCTGAACGTGTACTCGCACTTCGTCGACAGCGGCGACAAGGTGGCCGCCGACGTTCTGCAGACGATCATGGAGCAGGTGGGCGAGCAGTGAGGGGAGCGGCGCTCTGACCTCCCGGACCCGGCACCCGAAGAAGGACGTCGAGCAGGCCCTGCGGTGGGCAGAGGAGCACGGCTGGAGCGTGGTCCCCACCGCCGGCGGCCACCGGTGGGGCGAGATGGTCTGCGCCCATCAGGGCGATGGCGCCTGCAGCGTGTCGATCTGGTCGACGCCCAAGAACCCCGGCAACCACGCCAACCGGCTTCGCCAGCGCGTGCGAAACTGTCCCCACCAGGTCCCGGCCGGGAGCGGACGCTCATGACCCTGTTCAGCTTCACGCTCACCATCGAAGGCGCCGACGTCATGGGCGACGACGCCCAGGATGCGCTGTTCGGGGCGGGCTGCGACGACGCCACGTTCGGCGTCTCGGGTGGGGTCCAGACCGCTGAGTTCGATCGGGAGGCCGGCGAGTTCGCCGAGGCGGTGGCCAGTGCCATCAAGGCGATCGAGTCGACCGTGGCGGGGGCGCGCGTTGTCGATGTGCACCGCGAAAGCGATGCGGCCGCTACCGGTTGAGCGTCCGGCGTCCAGCAGTTCCATGGAGTCGACACCCTGCTTCTTGGCGTCGGGCGTGGCGATGCGGACGCTGCGCGGGTCGTCGCCGGGCGGCGTGAGGAAGAACCCGACGGGCAGGCCGAAGCCGCGCGACAGGGCAAACAGCTCATCGGCGGTGAACTGGCGGATGCGCCCGCCGTCGACGGAGCGCTCGATGGCTGAGAAGTTGGCCACCGACCACCGGGTACCGAGATACGGCTCCAACGCCTCGCCCGCCTGCTCGTGTGTCCAGCCCCTGTACAGCCGGGCGCGGGCCAGGTTGTAGGCCACCACCTGGTTGGGGGTGAGCACGACCTCGTCCTCACGCGCGCCTTCGGTCCTCTGAGCGGCCTGCGCCGCTCCGCCCGTGCCGAGCGCGGCCACGCCGAGCACGCCCTGGCCCGGGCCCGGGGCCGGCCGGACGCGGCCCGCGCCAACCGGCGGGTGAGCGAGCACCGGGTGGGCGAGATGGAGGCGGCCGAGGCCAGGCGGGCCCGCTTCGACGCCGACAACGCCTGGCGGGTGGCGCGCGTCGGCGCCATCAACGCCGAGCTGGACCGCCACTGGGCCACCGCCACCCTCGCCGCGGTGCGCCAGGACGACCCGCTGGCGTTCGGCATCGAGCGCCTCCGGGCCGCCCGTGCCACCTACGCAGCCGACCTCGACGCCTACCGGGCCAGCCTGCCGCACGACAACACCGGCATCGTCGCCGAGGCCAAGCGCCGCCTGGCGGACCGGGAGCAGGGTCTGCGGGAAGCCCGCTACGGCGTGGAGGACCGCCGCCGGCAGCTGGAGATCGCTTCCGAGCGCCAATTTGGCCGGCGGGACAAGGGAGGGGTCGTGGCGGCACGGAGCGCGCTGGCCCGCGCCGAGGAGGCCGCGGGCGCCGGCCGTCGATGCCGAACGAGCAGCCCGACTGCGCCTTGACGATGCGCTGTCAAACGAGCGCAGGCGGACCAAGGCGCTGGCCGCTACCGAACCCCAGCGGGTGGAGCTGACCGAGGCGCTGGCCGAACTCGACGCCGGTCTCGACGACACCCGGACCGCCCGGGTGGCCGCTCTCTCCACTGAGGCCGTGGTTCCCGCCCATCTGGTGGCCGTTCTGGGTGAGCCGCCGGCCGCCGCCGCCCGCCAGGCGTGGTCCGGGCTGGCCGGGCGCATCGAGTCCTACCGGGACCGCCATCCCGAGCCGTTCCGCCATGAGGGCGACGGGGGCGTCATGGCCACCATCGGACCTCGCCAGGTCGAACGCTGGATGTCCGACCCCGAGTGGGACGACCTCGCCGGTCAACTCCGGCACGGTCGCGCCGTGGTGGCGGCGGCCGCCGAACTTGCTGGAGCGATGGGTGTCGGCCCGGGACAAGCCGAGGCGCTCTCATGGTCCGAGGTCCTCGATCAGGCAGTCGCGCTCGCACAAGCGCACAGCCGGATGGCTCAGCGAGGACTTGAACGGGACGGTGGCCTGGGCTGGGCTTGTAGCGGACCGGTCATCCGCACGCCTGCGACACCAGGAGCTGCCGGGCCGCCTCCCCGGCCGCCGTTCCCGCCCACCTCCCCCGGCCACATTCGAGATCGAGGCGGGACTGGCGCAGGCGGGTCAGTCGCCACTGCCCCGCCGCCATCAATGCGTCCATTCGTCGGCGTGGCGCATCATGGACGGCCCCGATGGAGTCGCCGGGGTTCGGCCCTCTCGCTCTCGTGTTGTTCCCTCTCACGTCCCGAAGCTGACATCGATGGCCGCCGCTCCATGAGCTGCAACGTATCGGCAGCGTGCGTGATTGGTTCCAGCATCCGATCGGCGCGCTCACCGCCGAGAACGGGCTCGGCCTCGCGTGCCCCATTCCGCTCGAACGGTCAACAGCAGGTGTCGCCCGTCCAGGCCTCGCGGCCCTCCCGGAAGGCCACATTGACGATCCCAAACGCGGCCAGCGGGTCCGCCCACCACCAGCCGAGGGCGGTGTTGAGCACCAGGCCGCTGAGGACGATGGCCGACAACCACACGCACAGGACCGTCTCGGTGGCATCAGCCTGAAGGGCGTGGCTCCCGAGCTGGCGGCCCACCTTTGCCTTGGCCCGGGCCAGCAGTGGCATGACGATCAGCGACACCACCGTGAGGGCCACCCCGGGGGCGCTGGCCGAGGGGTGCTCGCCGGCGGCCAGCTTGCGTATGGACTCGACGCCCACGCCGCCGGCCAGGGCGAAGAAGGTCCCGGCGATGATGCGCAGGGCCCGGTGCTCGGCCGCCTCCGAGAGCTCCTCGCCATGGCGCTCCTTGGCCAGCCGCCACAGGACGACGGCTCCCGAGAGGACCTCGACGTAGGAGTCGACGCCGAAGCCGACCAGGGCGATGGAGCCGGCGGCAATGCCCGAGGCGATGCCGACGACGCCCTCGACGGAGTTCCAGCCGATGGTGAACCAAGCCAGCAGCCGGGCCCGGCTTACCCGGGCCTGGCGCTGACCGGCCGAACACGCGGGCCCCAGGCTCTCGGGGACGGCGTCATTCACCGTGTCCTCCCTCATGGGTGCCGGTGCAATGCGACCGCATCGGTGGTCACGCCGGCGTCCATCCCGCAGGGGCCTCGCTCTCCGTCGGCGCAGGACTCGCATTCCAGCTCGAGGGTGGAGTGGGCGATGGCGAACGGGCTGGCCACCGCCGCCTTGACCCGCTCCCCGACGACCTGGGCCTCCTCCAATGTCGGGTGCCCGGACAGCACCACGTGGGCGGAGAGGGCGCGCACCTCTGAAGACAGGCTCCACACATGCAGATCGTGCACGGTCTCCACGCCGTCGACGTCGGCCATGGCCACGGTCAGGTGATCGAGGTCGACGTCCTTTGGGGTGGACTCCAACAGCACCTCGGCGGCCTGGCGGACGAGCTGGAACGCCTCGACGGCGATGAGGACGCCGATGGCCATCGACACCACCGGGTCGAGCCAGAGCAAGCGGCCGGTGAGCAGGATCACCACGCCGGCCAGGGCTACACCCAGGGAAGCCACGGCGTCACCGACCATGTGAAGCAGGGCCGAACGCATATTGAGGTCCGAGCCGCGCTCCCGTAAAGCGAGGGCCGCCCCGGCGTTGACGGCGAAGGCGCCCAGGGCGACGGCCACCACCATGCCTCCCTGGACGGGCTGGGCATCCCCGAGGCGGCGCAGGCCTTCGTACAGGATCACGCCCGTGACGGCCAGGATCATTCCCGCGTTGGCGAGAGCGGCCAAGATGGTGCCTCGGTGGTAGCCGTAGGAACGCTCGGCCGTTGGAGCACGGCGCGCCCAGCGCACGGCCACCATCGACACAACCACCGCGGCGACGTCACTCAGGTTGTGGCCGGCATCGGCCAGCAGCCCCAGGGAGTGGGCGGCCAGGCCGAAGGCCACCTGGGCCACCACCAGCGCGATGTTCAGGCCGAGGGCGATGCCCAGCCGCCGGGAGCGGCTCACCGCTGAGCCTCGGGGCCAGCCGTATCGGCGTGGCGAACGTGCTCCAGGGCCACGTCCAACAGCATGCGGACGTGGCCGTCGCGCAGCGAGTAGTGCATCATCCGCCCGGCCCGGCGGGCCTTGACCACCCGATGGGCCCGCAACAGCCGCAGGGCGTGGGAGGTGGTCGACTCGGCCATGCCGGCAGCGGCGGCCAGGTCGCACACGCACAGCTCCCCGCCCTCCAAGAGGCTGGCCAACAAGCGCAGGCGGTTGGGGTCGGAGAGCAGCCCGAACACCTCAGCCAGCGCATCGACGACGTCGGCCTCGGGAAGCGACGCCTGGACGGCGCGGACCCGCTCGGGGTCGACGAGCTTCAGCTCGCAGCTGTCGATCGCCACCGGTTCGGGCATTGCCTTCTCCCCCATATCTGCATTCCCCCCATATCTGCATAGCAGTACAGATATCAGAGTACTCGGGCGGTGCGACTCAGTGCCGGCGGCCGCCGAAATGGTGCGAGGTCGACTCGTGGTGGTCGCGCCCGTCGTGGTCGCAGGGGCTGGTGTGGATGAGGGCCTGGGCCAGGCGGGGGATCTCGTGCAGGAGCCGGTGATGGGCCTCCTCGGCGATCGCATGGGCCTGGGCCAGAGTGAGCTCGCAGTCCGAGAGCACCGCGGTCTCGGCTCGCAGCTCGTGGCCCACCCAGCGCAGCCGCACGCTCTCGACCCCCTCGACGCCAGGCACGGAGGCCAGAACCCGTCCGACCTGGTCGACGAGGTCGGGGTCGACGCTGTCCATCAGGCGCCGATAGATGTCCCGGGCCGCGCCTTTGAGCACGAAGAGGATGGCCACGGTGATGACCAGACCCACGAGGGGATCGGCCAGCTGGAAACCGAGGGCGACGCCGATGGCGCCGACCACGACTGCCAGTGAGGTCAGGCCGTCGGTGCGGGCGTGCAGCCCGTCGGCTACCAGGGCGGCAGAGCCGATCTTACGACCCACCCTGATCCGGTAGACGGCGACCAGCTCGTTGCCGGCGAAGCCGATCAGCCCGGCGGCCATAACCCAGCCGACGTTGCGCACGTCGGTGGGGTGCATCAGGCGGCGCCCCGCCTCCCATGCCGCCACCGCCGAGGACAGGGCGATCATCGCCACGATGAAGATGCCGGCCAGGTCCTCGGCGCGGCCGTAGCCATAGGTGTAGCGCCGGGTGGGAGGGCGGCGGCCGAGCCAGAAGGCGACTCCGAGGGGCAGAGCGGTCAGGGCGTCGGCGAAGTTGTGGATGGTGTCGCCCAACAGCGCCACCGACCCGCTGACGGCCACGACGATCACCTGCAGCGCGGCGGTAACGAGCAACGCGGCCAGGGAGAGTTTGAGGGCCCGGACACCCTCGGCGCTGGCGGTGAGGGCCTGGTCGACCGAGTCGGCGGCATCGTGGCTGTGGGGGGCCAGGAACGAGCGAAGCAGGCTGCGTAGACCGGCCGGGTGATCGTGGCTGCGCCGGTGCTCGTCGCCACCGGCGCCGGGCCCGTGGGCGTGGCCGTGCTCGTGAGGGTCGACCTTGCCGTCGCCGGGCAACTGGGGCTCCTCGGCGTGCACGTGGTCGTGGGGCCCGTCGTGGTGTTCGGTCACGACTCCACCGCCTCCGCCGCATCCTGGGATGGGTACTTCGCGACCGGGCGGGCGATGAAGCGGACCTGGCGAACCTCCGCCACCGCGGCCCGGACCGCCTCCTCGACTGCCCCTCCCGTCTCCGCCGCGTGGGCCACGCTCATCGCCGGGTCGAGCCCGCCCTCGATCTCGACCACCAGGGTGCGCCCGCTCCAGCGGCCCCGGGCCGTTGCGTCCCGCACCCCGTCCACTGCCAGCGCAGCGCGCTCCGCCTCGTCGAGCACCTCGGGATCGAGGCCGTCCATGAGGTGGTGGACCAACTCGGTGGTGACTTCGTAGCCGACGTGGACGATGAATAGCGTCACGGCGAATCCGGCCACCGGATCGCCCCAGCGGTAGCCGAGGGCCACGGCGACCAGGCCCACGAGGGCCCCGGCCGAGGACAGGGCGTCGAGCCAGGAGTGATGGGCGTCGGCCACCAGCGTCGCCGACTGGATGCGCTTGCCGACCACCGCCTTGTAGCGGGCCACGGCCTGGTTGCCGACGATGCCGAGCACGGCCCCGACCATGCCGATGGCCAGGTGCGTGGTGGCGGTGTGGCTGACGAGCTTGCGGTAGCTCTCCACGCCGGCGAAGACAGCGCTGGCCCAGATGACCAGGGCCACCCCGAGCCCGGACAGGTCCTCGGCTCGCTCGTAGCCGTAGGGGTAGCGCCGGCTCGGCGGTTTTTTGGACACGGCGAAGCCGATGAACACCACCACGCT
Organism: Actinomycetes bacterium; assembly: GCA_023264975.1. Taxonomy (GTDB): domain Bacteria; phylum Actinomycetota; class Acidimicrobiia; order Acidimicrobiales; genus JAHFUS01. Next base: position 55,803 of record JAHFUS010000009.1, read on the forward strand.
GGTCGAGACGTCCGAGAGATTGTGCAGGGCGTCACCCAGCAGCCCCACCGATCCGGTTACCCATGGCCAGGGCAAGCTCTATGGCCCCGGTGACGCCCAGGCCCAGAGCGGAGACCCCGACGGCCCGGTTGGCGGCCCGGCGATGGCCGGCCTCGTCGTGGCGGAGTGGCGTGGAGGTACGGCGCTGATCCATGGGTGGTCGGTAGACTACCGCTATGTGCACTGATGCGCAGACAGCCGAACAGTCCCGGGAGATGCCCACGCCCGAGCAGGTGGATGTGGCCGTGGGCACGCTGCGGATGCTGGCCGAGCCGACCCGACTGCGCATCCTGTGGCTGCTCGTCGACGGCGAGCAGTCGGTCGGCCGCCTGGCCGAGCTGGCCGGCGTGGCCCCGTCGGTGGTGTCCCAGCACCTAGGCAAGCTGCGCCTGGCCCGGCTGGTGACGACCCGCCGGGACGGGAACCGCATCTTCTACGCCGCCGCTGACGTCCACGTCCGCCAGCTGCTGGAGGAGGCGCTGTTCCATGCCGACCACCTCGTCGGCGGTTTCGCCGACCACGCGCCGACCCGCCCAGCCGGCGCCGTCGCCCCACCATCCCGGCCCGCCGAGTCCTCCGTCACCCCGAGCGACAGGCCGCACCGCCGACGGTAGTGACCGACGACTCGCCTCATCCGATGGGTTGTCACGACATGCTCGGCCGACCACCGCGGCACAAAAACGAGGCGACACCGGCCAGCGCGGCCGAGCCTTGTTGGCCGAGTTCGCCACGGGCCCGACTCGGGCGACACACTCCCTGCCTACGAGCGGCCAAGCCGGCCCGCCTTGGTCAGGTGGTGAGCTGTCGGGCGACGAAGTAGGCGGCGAAGCCGATCAGCAGCACGCCGAAGCCGCGCCGCGTGCCGACGGCGGGCAGGCGTTCGGTGAGACGAGATCCGATTGCGGCACCAACGCGAACCCGGCCTGCGTCCCCGGCGATAGCCGACCCCTCAACTACCGCTCCGGTTGGTCGACCGGCAGATCCATCTCCTTACCGTCCGCTCGTTGCGGGGAAGCGCTGATCCCGCCTGCGACGCCGACGGCAACACACGGCGAGCGCGGGCCGGGGACCCCGTGAGTTGGCCATCCGTTGGCCATCTACGCCCTGGAACTTGATGGACAGGAGTCAGCTGGCTGGACAAGGAAACGTACTGTGACCTGCGGAAGCGTGCTCCACGGCACAAGCCGACACGACCGAAATGGGCTTGCCAAGGTTGGGGTCGCGGGTTCGAATCCCGTCGTCCGCTCCATTAAAACCCGCTCGAAGCCGTTCTCGCCGGGCGCCGACGAAGTTCGCAAGGCGCTGGCGACGGCGGCCAGGCGGGACGCCGAGATGGCCGACGCCGTGACCGTGCTCGTGAGCGCAGGCATGCGACGGGGCGAGGTGTTCGCCCTCCGGTGGTCCGACGAAGCGCCCTTCAGAAATCATGGCGATCGGCGAACTCCAAGAGGGCCACCCGCCAGGGGCGGGGGCGCCGCCGGTTGACGCCATGAACGGGCGCAGTCGCACCGCCGGCTCACGCGTGCCAGAGGCCGTCGCTGAGTAGCTCGGCTGCGCCCACGGCCTCGATGCGGTCGGCGAGGGGGAAGCGGTGGGCGCCGGGGTGGGCGACGACGATGCGGTCGAGCTCGAGGTCGGCGAGGGCGTGGCGCATCGACGGGGTGACCCGGGGCTGGGCGGTGCGCTTGACCTCCACACCGACCCGTTCGCCGTCGACGTCGACGAGCAGGTCGAGCTCCGCGCCGGCGTGGGTGGCCCAGAACCACGGGTCCCGCACGCCGGGGAGGGCAAGGAGCTGTTCGAGCACGAACCCCTCCCAGCTGGCGCCGACCTTCGGGTGGCCGTGGAGGTCGTGGCTGGCGCGGGTGCCGAGGAGGGCGTGGAGCAGGCCGGTGTCGCGGACGTAGACCTTCGGTGATCGCACCTGGCGCTTGGCGATGTTCGCGAACCACGGCTGGAGCTGTCGCAGGACGAGGGCGTCGGTGAGGGCGTCGAGGTAACGGGACACGGTCGGTTGGGAGAGCCCGAGAGCCCGGGCCAGCTCGGCGCCGTTCCACACCTGAGCGTGGTAATGGGCCACCATCGTCCAGAACCGGCGCATCGTGGTGGCCGGGAGCCGGAACCCGAGGTTGGCGAGATCACGCTCGAGGAACGTGGCGACGTAGTCGTCTCGCCACGCCGACGACGCAGCGTCGTCGGCGGCGAGGAAGGACGGGGGGAGCCCCCCCCGCTCCCACAGGCGGTCGAGGTTACCGGGTCCAACATCGGCGACCCGAAAGCAGGCGAGCTCAACGAGGGCCACCCGTCCGGCGAGGGATTCGGCGGCGAGGCCGACGAGGTCGGGCGACGCGCTGCCGAGGACGAGGAAGCGTCCCGGTCGCCGGTCCTCGTCGACCAGCACCCGCAGGATCGGGAACAGGTCGGGACGGCGCTGGGCCTCGTCGATCACAACCGTGCCGGCCAGGCCGGGCAGCACGAGGGTCGGCTCCGCGAGTCGGGCGAGGTCCCGGGGGTCCTCCAGATCGAACACGTGGGACGGGGGCGGCGCGAGGACTCGGTGCGCCAGGGTGGACTTCCCCGCCTGGCGGGGCCCGGTGAGCAGCACGATCGGCGCCCGGTCGAGGGCGTCGCGCAGTCGTTCCTCGTCGATGGGTCGGGCCAGCATGACTTCGCCATCTTACCTAGAAATACGAATACACGACATGTGAACTTCAAGGTCTTCGGGCTTGGGCGCGGGGCAGGGCGACTACAGGGCGGAAGCAGGGCTACTCGTTGGACGGCGGGCCGGACGGAAGCGCAGGCGACGGGCCATGGCGGCATCGGCTGGACGCCGTTCTCGTACCGCCGGTTACGACCCTCGACTCCTCACGCCAGACCTGTCGCGGGCGTCAAGGAGGCGGCCGGCGCCGATCGTCATTGCCGCCCGGCGCCGTCCGGTCGAGCCAGGCCCTCACGGCGAGCACCCGACGGTGATCATCTGGTTGGGGGAGCAGGTCGAGTTTGGTGAGGATGCTGCCGATGTGGGTCTCGACCGTCTTGTCGGTGAGGGACAACCGCGTCGCGATGGCCCGATTCGAGCGCCCTTCGGCCATGGCGGCGAGGACGTCCTGCTCGCGCGCAGTGAGGGCGTCGATCCTTTCCAGCGTCGAGCGGCGCCCGAGGAACTGGGCCACGACGTCGGGATCGAGCACGGTGCCGCCGCCGGCGACCGTGGCGATGGCGTCGGCAAGGACAGAGACGTCGAGGATGTGATCTTTGAGCAGATAGCCGAACCTCTGCGGATGGGAACGGGCGAGCTCGAGGGCGTACCGGCCTTCGATGCTCTGGGAGAGCAGGAGGATGCCGACCGCCGGCCACCGGCGCCGCACCTCGGTGGCGGCAACCGCTCCCTCGTGGGTGAAGGTCGGCGGCATTCGGATGTCGATGAGGGCAAGGTCCGGTTGGTGGGCCTCGACCGCGTCGACCAGCGCCTCGCCATCGCCGACGGCGGCCACCGGATTGTGGCCGACCTCGGCGAGCAGGCGGCTCAAGCCTTCCCGCAACAGCACCGAGTCGTCCGCGATCACGATTCGCACGGGATCACCGCCTCGATCGTGGTGCCCTCGCCCGGAGGGCTGTGCAGGCGCAGCGACCCCCCGATCGCCTCCGTGCGGTCGGCGATGCCTCGCAGGCCGCTTCCGCGGAGGTCGGCTCCGCCGATCCCGTCGTCGGCGCAGACCAGCCGGGCGGTCCCATGGCCCGCGACCAGCATGATCCGGGCACGACCGGCCCCGGCGTGCTTGATCGTGTTGGCCACCGCCTCGCAGGCCACGAACCAGAGTGCCTCCTCGACTGCGGGAGCGAGCCGTACCGGGGGCACATCGAGATCGACCGGAAGCGGGGCCCGCCCGGCCAGATCGTCGAGAGCGGCGGGAAGCCCGCCGTCGGCGAGGATCGCCGGGTTGAGGCCGGTGGCGAGGTCGCGCAGCTCGCGCACGGCCGCCCCGATCTCCTTGACAGCGCGGTCGAGCACCTGCCGGTCGGACGCATCGTCCGCTGACGTGCCCATCTGAGCCGCTCTCAACTGCATGGCCAGTCCGAGGAGGCGTTGTTGGGCGCCGTCGTGAAGGTTCCGCTCGATGCGATGCCGTTCGGCGGCCTGGGCGGTGACGATGCGGGCCCTCGACTGGCGGACCTCCTCCAGCTGGCTGGCAACCTCAGCCCGCAGACGCACGTTGTCCAGCTCGGCCACAGCCTCCGACCCCAGCTCGCACGCCAGCCTGGCGTCCGCGCGGGCCCGGTCCAGGCGAAGGCGGGCCACGGGCGCACCGTTGCGGGACAGCTCGATGTCCCCGGGCTCGACGGTCGCAGGTCGCCCCTCCGCAGTGATCCACCGGCAATCGGCGGGCAGCCAGTAGGCGAGGCCCAGCGTCGGGTCGTGAAGCGCCGCCGCGAGGGTGGCTTCGATGCTCCTCGTAGGGCCGGCGGCGCCCAAATGCTCGGCCACCAGGCGATGGGCGTCGTAGCGACGCCGATCGAAGCGACGGTCGACCAGGTCCTGCAGGCGCCGATGCAACGGCGCGGCGGCGACGACGGTGACGACGGTTGCCAGCACGGCGGGCACGACGGTGTCGCTGACGAAGAGCGCGAGGATGCGGCCGGCGCCAGCGGCGAGGACCCCGAAGATAGCGGCCAGGCCACCGCTGGACAGGGCGTAGGCGGCAGCGCGGCTGAGGATGTGGTCGACCTCGTAGAGCCGATAGCGCAGCACGGACAGCCCGGCGGCGATGGGGATCAGGGCGACGAAGCTCCCGGTGGCCACCGTACGCAGCATGTCGAGACCCGTGACCGCCGCCACGTAGGAGACGACGACGACCACGGGAAGGGGGACGACGAGGATTGCGAGCCACCGCAGCTGTCGACGTTCGACGCCGGCCGCACGTAGGAACCGGACGACGAGCGATGCGCCAGCGGCCACCATCCCGAACATCGTCAGCAGGGTGGCGACGCCGGCGATCACATCGACGACGCCCCCGATCGCCGGCACCGCCCAGGGGTTGGTGAGCCCGTCGAAAGGCGGGTCGAATTTGGCGTCCTGCACCGCCTTGGCGCAGAGAGCGGCAGTGGCACTGACGGAACTCACCGCCAGGGCCCAAGCCCAGCGCCGGCCCAGGGGGCGGCCGGTCGGCGTGAGGTGCAGGATCGCGGCCAGCAGCCCGAACCACGCGATGAAGGAGGCCTGGCCGGCTACCAGGGCGAGCAGCGTGGCCGCGCCGCGCCCCCCGCGCGCGACTGCATGGTCGAGCCCGTACGTGTCGCCTGCACCCCCGACCGACAGCGACAGCGCCAAGGCGAGGAAGAGCCAGCCGACAGGGTGACGACGCTGGCGGACGGCGACGACGAGGCCCACTGCCGCAGCGCTGACCAATGCCGCCCCGTAGACCACAGCCTCCGACGGGTCCGTCACCAGATCGGCGCGGCCGGTCGCCCTCAATCGGCTTTCGGCGATTGCCGTATAGGCAAGCCCGGCCACCGCGAGAACGAACGCGACGCCTACGAGCCCGTTTCCAGCGCGTTGCCCGCGTTCGGAGCCCATCGCGCTCATGGTGGCACGCCACGGCAGCGCAGGGATCAGGGCTAGCCCGGGGGTTCGAGCACCGGGCGGGCTCCGATGACAGCAGCGGGCCGGGGGCGCAGTGTGATCCTCATCCCCAACCGAAAGGAAAGCGCCGTGAACCGACGCTCCTATGTCCCCTTCATCGCCATCTCTGCCGTGCTCTTCGTGGCCGGGCTCGTCCTGGGTGCCGGAAAGAGTGCCGAGGACACTTCGGCAGCCAACACAGCCTCGAAATTCCTTCTAGCCGTGGGACTCCTCGCCCTGATCGTCACAGCGGCGCTCGAGCTTGTCGGCCGCACCCGGGTCCGCCGGGCCGTTTCCGGCGGGCGCTCCCGGGAGATCCTTTAGGGACCTGGGTCAGGATGACGTGCCCCGCCTCGCATTGCAGTCCGCGTCGGCGGCGAGTGTGGTGAGTGCTCGCCGCGGGGGCGACGACATCGAGCGGCGGAGGAACCAGGCGTCGTTCCGGCGGCTCCTCGTTCAGCTCGGCCCTCGTTCGACTGGCGCAAGCGTGCCAGGGCCTTCGCGACGCGACCGGCTGCTGACCAGTCAGGACTCAGGCCGATCGCCCGAGGCCCGTGAGGACCTTGCCGGCAGGAGACCTCCTCGCGGGCTCACCCGGCACTGGTGGCGGCGAATGCCTGGATGAAGCGCTGGAGCTGTGGCGCGAGGCCGGCGACCAGGTCCGTGGCTCCGGAGAGGTGGCCGGCGCGGCCGATCGTCTCCAAGTGCTCACAGCTGGAGGCGACCTGGCGGGCCCCGAGGCTTGACGCGCTGCCCTTGAGCGCGTGGGCTGCCTCCGCCAGGCGGGCCGGGTCTCCGACGGACACCGCCTCGCGCATGGTCGACAGGCACTTGGCCGCTTGGCCGTCGAAGATACGCGACAGCTCAGGGAGAAGGTCGTCCCCGGACTGGCCCGCCAGGTCCAGCAGTTTGGCGACCACGGCGCCGTCGAGGTCATCACCCGTACCCCCTGATCGCAGAGGCGCGTCGACCGGCGGGCTGTGCCCGTTTCCGCGGGAGTGACGCTCGAGGGCGGCAGCGAGTTCCCGCGTGTTCACGGGTTTGGACACGTAGTCGTCCATCCCGGCGGCCAGGCACCGATCGCGGTCCCCCTCCATGGCGGAAGCGGTCATGGCAATGATCGGCGTGTGGTCGCCGTCCAGCTCCATGCGGCGGATCGCCGCCGTGGCCTCGTAGCCGTCGAGCTCTGGCATGTGGCAGTCCATCAGCACCGCCGAGTACGCGACCAGGGCGACCGCGCGCACCGCCTCCTCGCCGTTGGCCGCCAGATCGACGCGGTAGCCCATCTTCTCCAGCAGGTGGGTGGCGAGCTTCTGGTTCACCGTGTTGTCCTCGGCCACCAGCAGGCGTGCCCGGTTCCTTCCACGCTCCTCGACCAGGCGATCGCGAGTGACGAGCGGCGCCACGCGGTCGCGGTCACCCATGACGGTGGCCAGGCAGTCATAGAGGTGGGACTGGCGCACAGGTTTGGCCAGGAAGCCGTCCACGCCTGCCCCCCTCGCCTCTCGAGCTTCGCCACGCTGGGCCGACGACGTGAGCAGCACGGTGCGCACGCCGGCGATCGACGGGTCTTCGGCGATGCAGCGGGCCACGCCTACGCCGTCCATCTCCGGCATGTTCAAGTCGAGCACGACGAGGTCAACGGCATCCTGGCGCCCTGCGGCGTCGCGCAGGAGGTGCAACGCCACTGCCCCGCTCTCGGCCGTGGCGACCTCGATGCCCCACGCCGAGAGCATCTGCTCCAGCACGTCGCGATTGGTGGCGTTGTCGTCGACCACGAGGACCCGCAGCCCGGCCAGATCGCTGCGGGGGCTCGGCAGTCGCGTGACCAATTCGGAGCCCTTGGCCAGGCGGGCGGTGAACCAGAACGTGCTGCCGGTGCCCTCCTCGCTGTCGACGCCGATCGTGCCGCCCATCAGCTCGACGAGGCGGGCGGAGATGGCGAGGCCCAGCCCGGTCCCGCCGTAGCGACGGGTGGTGGAGGCGTCAGCCTGGGAAAAGGCCTCGAACAGGCGGTCCCTGCGTTCGGGTGGAAGGCCTATGCCGGTGTCGGCGACCTCGCAGCGGATGGTGACCTCGTCGTCGCGATCATCGACGACGCCGACCCGCACCACCACCTCGCCCCGCTCGGTGAACTTGACGGCGTTGCCGACGAGGTTGGTGAGCACCTGGCGCACGCGGCCGGGGTCCCCCCGGATGACGGGGGGCAGGTCGGGCGGCACCCGGCACACCAGCTCCAGGCCCTTGTTCTGGGCCGAGTCCGCCAGTAACTGGGCCACGTCCTCGATGACGCCGCGCAGGTCGAAGTCGATGCACTCGAACTCGAGCTTGCCCGCCTCCACCTTCGAGAAGTCGAGGATGTCGTTGATGACGGCGAGCAGGGCTTCGCCGGAGTACTGCACCGTCTCGGCAAAATCACGCTGCGTCGCGTCCAGCTCGGTGTCGAGCAGCAAGCTGGTCATGCCGAGCACCCCGTTCATCGGCGTGCGTATCTCGTGGCTCATGGTGGCCAGGAACTCCGACTTCATGCGCGAGGCGTCCATGGCCTGGTCCCGTGCCAGGGCCAGGTCGTCCTCCACCCGCCACTGTCGGCGCTGGACGCGCACGAGAAGAAAAAGCCCGGCCAGGATTCCCACGACGAGCACCCCTGCGATCGCGAGGACCGCGGCTCGCAGGCGCGCCACGCCGGAGAAGGCGGTGCGCGTGGGGATCGAGGCGGTGACCGTCCAGCCCACCGTGCGCACGGGCACGTAGGCGGCCAGCACCTCGCGGCCACCGTCGCGCCGTATCGTGACCCCTGAGCCGCCCCGGAGGGCGGCGGCGACCAGGGGGTCGTCCCGGCGCGAGCGGACCGTCGTCTGTCCCTGCGCGGGGCCGCTCACGACGAGGCCGTGCTGGTCGGTGACGTCCAACCGGAGCCCACGGGTGCTGGCGACCTCTTGTGCCAGCGCCTTGATCGAGTCGAGCCGGTAGGTGACGGCGAGGATGGCGAGCGGTCGCCCCAGCTCCCCCTCGCCCGAGCGCGCCCGGACAAAGGCGGCTGCCGCCACCACCAGCGGGCTCCCTACGATGGCGGTCTTGTAGGCCTCGGAGACGTAGGGCCGGCCGGTGGTCGTGAGGCCCTTGTACCAGTCGCGGAAGCTGAAGTCCCTGCCCACGATCGCCGGTGTGGCCGGAACGACGTTGGTGAGCCGACCGTCCACCTGCGTGAGGAAGGCGCCGGCGAGGCCGCTGCGGGCCTGGGTCAGCGCGGCCAGTTGGAGGTTGACGGCGTCGTTGTCGTAGCCGGCAGGGTCGCCGGCGCCCAGTGCAGCCCGAAGGTAGGGGCGACTGGCGTAGGACTCCACCAGCTCGGCCAGGCTCTGCAGGTCCTTTTGGAGGTAGGCGGCGCTCACGCTGGAGGTGGTGCGCAGCCGGGTATTCACCTCCGTTCGCACGGCGTGGTCGGCCAGGGTGGTGCTGGCGTAGGCCAGAAGGGCGACCGGCACAATGCTCACCAGCACGAAGCCGGCGACGAGGCGCCGGAGCCGGCGCGGCTTCGAAGCGGTGGCGGCCGGGCCGGGCCGGTCCCCAGGTCTCACGCCGACGCGGGCGGGGCGTGGAGCCACGCCGCCGGCGGGGTGGCGGCCGGTGACGCCGGCTGGGGCAGGCTCGTGGACGCGGTGACCAGCCCCTCCAGCTCTGCGCCCGGCAGAGGTCGGGCGAAGTGGTACCCCTGCCCGCGCGTGCACCCGAGCGCCTCCAGGTGCGCCACCTGAGCCGACGCCTCGATCCCCTCGGCCACCGTCTCGAGGCCAACCGCCGAGATGAGCCCGAAGATGGCCTGGACCAGAGCCCACATCCCCGCTTCGGTGGCCACCCCGTCCACCAGCGACTTGTCGATCTTCACGATGTCGACAGGGAGACGCTTGAGATAGGCGATCGAGGAATACCCGGTCCCGAAGTCGTCGATGGCGATCCTGACGCCGCTGCCGCGTAACTCGGTGAGCGTGACGATGTTCGCCTCCACGTCGGTCATCAAGCCGGTTTCGGTGATCTCGAGGACGAGACGGTGGGGGTCGACTCCCGCTCGGCGGAGAGCCGTCGTGACCATCCGGACGAAGGAGGGGCGGCGGAACTGGACGGGCGAGACGTTGACCGTCAGATAGAAGGAGGGGTCGTCACGTTGGCACCGGCGCAGTTGCTCGAGCGCCTGACCGAGGACGAAGGTGCCGAGGTCGACGATCTGCCCGCTCTCCTCTGCGATGGAGATGAAGTCGAGCGGCGACACGAGCCCGTGCGTGGGATGTTGCCAGCGCACGAGAGCCTCGGCGCCGAGGATCCGACCGCTGCACAGCTCCACGATCGGCTGGTACACCACGAACAGCTCGTCGCGGTCGACGGCCCCGGACAGTTCGGAGGTGAGTTCCAGGCGGGCCAGGACCGCGCGGTGCATCTCGGGAGCGAACACCTGCCAATGGCCCTTGCCGGCCGCCTTGGCCGCGTACATGGCGGCGTCTGCGTTGCCCAACAGCTCATCGGCGCCCTGTCCCACCCGGCCGACGGCGATACCGGCGCTGGCGCGCAACACCACGGTGTGGCCACCGACATCGGTCGGTGCCTTCAAGGAGGCGAGCACGCGCGTCGCCGCTCGTATGGTCGCGCCGGGCTCCGGGTCTTCCACCAGCACGACGAATACATCGCCACCGAGCCGGGCGACGGTGTCCATCGGGCGCACCGCCCGTCGCAACCGGGCGCCCACCACCACGAGGGCACTGTCGCCGACGCCGTGGCCGAGGCTGTCGTTGACGGCCTTGAAGTTGTCCAGGTCCACCAGGATCACGGCGGGGAACCGCCCGGACCGTGTGGCACGTTCGAGCGCGTGGGTGAGGCGATCGCGAAGCAGCGCCCGATTCGGTAGCTCGGTCAACTCGTCGTAGAAGGCCCGTAGTTCCAGTGCCTCCTCCAAAGCCCTGGCCGCGCTGATGTCGCGCAGGATGCAGGACATTGCCACCACGCCGGAGCCGTTCTGGCAGATGGGCGAGAACGTCATCGCCACCGCCACGGACGTGCCGTCCTTGTGCAGCCGCGTCCCCTCGGAACAGGCGACGGAGTTCCCGAGGCGGATCTGTCTCGTCAACTCGACCTGACGATCGGCGTCGGCGGGTGTGACGATCTCGTTGATCGACCGGCCCACCATCTCCTCGGCCGTGTAGCCCAACATCTCCTGCGCCCCGGAGTTCCAGGTGAGGATCTCGCCGTCGAGGGTGGCGCGCAGGATGGCATCGCTGGAGCCCTCGACGATGGTGGCCAGGTAAGCCTCCCTGTCCTGTCGCAGCGCCGCCTCCTCCGCGGCCCTCGCCTCGGTGGTTTTGCGCCGGCGCCTGGCCAGCCCGTTCAGGGCGGCGAAGAGCCCGGCCAGCAGGAGCATGGTTCTCACACCCACGCGGTTGGTCCCGTCACGGTCGGAGCGGATCTGGCGCTCCATGGTGGCGCCGTCGGCGTCGGCAAGGAGCAAGAGGCGCTCGAGGGCGCATCGTAGGCCCGGTCGTCGCTGCTACGGGCCCCGCTGGTGGCGACGGACGCCAGCCGGGAAGCGGCCAGGACGCGAAACTCTTCGATGCCCCCGCAGAGCCGGGCCAGCCCAGCGTTGACCGCCGCGCCGCCCATGGGTTCGATCCGGCCGAACCGGGTGGGCCCCCCGTCCATCATCGCCTCACACAGCTGGCTGGCCCGGTCGATGTTCTCCCGTAGACCTCGTCCTCGATGTCGACGCTCCCGCCACCCCCGAGCGCCTCCTCCAGCCGCAGGTGCGACAGGCTGGGTCGCAGCGCGATGTCCTGGGTGACCCCGGCCTGCGGGACATCGCGCGAGAAGGCAGAGGAACTGCGAAAGACGCAAGCTCCCACCGTGGCCGACGCCATCATTCCGAGCAACAGGGTCACTCCTTCGGTTCGACCGAGCGCGCGGCAGCGAAGGTTCACGAACCGTCGCCGGGGAGAAGTGCCCAATGCATGTCGAGCCGGTGGACGACATCGACCAGGGCGTCGAAGGCGACGGGCTTGATCAGGTAGCCGCGCACGCCGAGCTGGCGCGCCTTGGCGATGACGGCGTCGTCGTGGGACCCGCTCATCATGATCACCGGGCAGTCCTTGGCCGGGGTGCCCAAACCCCGAAGCCTCTCGAGCACGGTCAGCCCCGACTGCCCGGGCAGTTCCAGGTCCAACAACATCAGGACCGGGAAGGCGTTCGGCTTTCCGTTCTCAGAGTCCTGGATGTAGGCGACTGCCTCATCGCCCGTGCGAGCCCGCACGATCGGGTTGGACAGCTTGGCACCGGCGAGCGACGCCTCCACGATGCGCGCGTGCACCTCGTCGTCCTCCACCAACAGCACCGCCGCCAACGCCGGTGCATGCCCTGGGGCGTCATGGGCGCTGACCACAAGGCTTCTTCTCCTCTACTGGAGGCGCCACCGTGGTCCGGGGTGGGCGACACGTACACCTAAGTCTGCCACTATGACCCGACTGCGGTATGCCGGTCGTGCCGTAGGTGGCTGTTCCCCGAACTGATCGGCAGAAAACACTGAGGCATTTACCTCTTTGGAGCTGTAAGGTACTGGATGGCGGGGTCCGAGCGCCGCTCCGTGCCGGGTGAAGGTTCGCCAAGGGTCGAGGGTGGGCAAGCCCGAAAGACTCATCAAGGGTGGACGCCCGAATGACGACGACTTGCGTCACCACCTGCCTGGTCCCCGCGGGTCCGCTCTGTGCTTCGGACCACTAGCTACTTCCCGGTGAAAAAGGGGATCGGTCTGCGACCACCCTCCTGGGCAGGATTTTGGGCCGCTCAGAGCCGTTCTGGGCCCCGATCCCCGCTGGTTTGACTGCTCCCTGCGGGCCTTTTC
>JAHFUS010000070.1 GCA_023264975.1 Actinomycetes bacterium
CCGTCGCGGTCGAGGGCCCAGTGCTCGTGCCAGACATTCTTCTCGGGGTAGTAGAAGTCCGGGTGGTACTGGGAGTGCGTTGGGTCCGCGACCTTGAACTCGTAGGGCCGCTCGTAGGCGTAGTCGACGCCGTTGAGGTAGAGGAAGTCGGCGATGAGGCGCTCGCCGTGGCTCTTGACGATCTCGCCGCCGAAGGTCTGGTAGCCCTGCTTCTTGCTGTCGGTGTCGTAGCCGTCTGGTTCGTCGGCGGCGAGGTCGGTCGGAGCGTGCGCGAAGAGAAGCCGGTAGAGGTCCCAGTCTCGTCGGAACTCGGTAGACTGGTCGGACAGCTCGTCGACGATCCGAAGGACCATCTCGTTATCGCGGCCTTGGTCGACCCAGGACGCGAGGCGCGGCTTCTCGCCGGTCGCTTGGCCGATCACGTCGAGTCCGAATGAGTGGAAGGTGGAGGCGCGCACGTCGGTGGAGTCGATGCCTGCGGCCGCGAACCGTGCGGTCACTCGTTGCCGGAGCTCGGCCGCTGCTGCGTTGTTGAACGCCAGCAGCAGGATCCTGTCCGGCGGGACGAAATCTCGGTCGACGGCGTAAGCGGCGCGGGCGACCATGACCGATGTCTTGCCGGACCCGGCGGCCGCAAGGACTTGGACCCGGTTGTCGTAGCAGATCACGGCGCGTGCCTGTTCTTCGGTCAGTGGGCTTTTTTCGATTGTGTCGAAGAACCGACGTCGGGTCGACAGCTCGGTGGCCATGATCTGCTCGTTTGCGTCAGCCGCTGCCTGCTCCAGATCGAAGTCAAGCGTCTCGACCGCTTCCCGCTCGGCATCGGTGAGGACCGACAGGAGCCCCGCTGATTGGAGACGCTCCAGGAGTCCGGGATTCGGTCGCCCTCCGAGCACTTCATTGACCCCTTCGAGCGAAATCCATCGCTGCGCCCTGAGGCCAGCGGCGATCAGCCCGGTCGCCGCGGCCTTCCAGACCACGGCCCCTTCGACGTCCTGAGCGAGTGCGACACGCTTGATGGCAAGTTCTGCAGCCCGCGCGTCCACGCTCCCAATGCCGCGAAGGCGCCCGACCCGATGCTCGCCGCGCTCCAGGCGCCAACGGAACCAGCGGCGGCGTACTCGAAGCTCGGCTGCATCGATCGCTTCGACGGTCAGCTTGCCGGAGTCTCCGCTGAAGGTGACCTCGCCCGTCGTGACGTTGAGCGTCCAGCCGCGGCCTGACCACCTCTGCTCAGTCATGGCTCACCACTTCCACACCGCTGGCTACTGAATGCGGCTGATGGGAAGCCATGGCGAAGCTGTCTCGACTGCATGGCGGCGCTTGCGCTCTAGCTGCTGTTGTGCCATCCCGGGCACTGCTTGTCCTCCTGTCCAGGCACGCCGCCTGGGTCGCCGTCTCCGGCCACGCAAGGGTAGGTCGGCAGTCGTCGCGACCGACGGTTCCAGTCGGCGAGATCGCGCACGGAGGTGTTGGCTGTACTCGGTCGCGATCCACTCGGGACTTTCGACCTCGACGTCTTCGGGACTATAGGTAGCACCATGGATCTTGGCATGCTGCCTACCGTACGGCGGCGGCCGCTGCACCAATCCGCAATCTGCAGTTCGTCGGAGCAGCCTGCTCATCGGGAGCGACACATTTGGGCCATCGTGTGACACGCGGCTGGTGCGTTCTTGCGAGACGGTCGCGCAGCCATCGGGATGGCGGTCAGGATCAGCCGGCTGGATCTGCGCAGTCGCCGCATGGGGCCGCAACCGTGTCCCTCCCGGGCAGCTGCCTTACTCGGTAGCACTGTCACGCAACCCATGAGAGTGATGCGTCCACCTCCCCGCCGCCGTGTTGGGCGCGTCGACTCCGGAGAGGGAAGGCTGAAGGTGCCACCGGCCGCCCAGGCTGACATCATCGCGGCGGCCGCCACCGCGGTGGACCAGCTCATCGCCCGGGGCGACGAATGGCTTCGCGACGATGTCGAGCCCTTGCTGCGCTATGTCGGCATCGCCGCATGCGCGGCGTCCGACGATGCCGCAGGTCCGACGGCCGAGGGCACCGCGATGCCGTACAGCGTCATCGTCGACCTGTGGCTCCCGCCCGACTACCCGGAGCGCATCCTGCGGCCCGGCTGGGCGCTGATCGACGGGTGGTTCGTGATCGACATCGTCAGAGCCGACGAATAGCAGCGGCCCGAGCTCGTGTTGGTGCTGTCGTTCCAAGACCACATCACCACCAGTCCCGGTGACGACGAGGGCCTGATCGTCATCGAGACGGGGCTGGCCCGTGTGGCCCACTCCGACGGGATGCCGCGCGTCACGCCTCTCTAGTAGGGTTCCATCGTGTCAAGAGGAGCGGTCGCCACGATGGCGGTGGCGGGGCTATTGAGTATGTCCGCGTGTGGCGGCAGCAGCCGCACCGCCGTGACTACGACGACAACAGCGGCAACAACCACGCTGGCTACGACGACAACAACAACGGCAGCCACCACCACGACGACCGCTCCGCAGTTCGGACGGTCGCAGGACGTGATCCTCGACAACGTGCAGAACGCCAAGAGCCGGGGCAAGGTCACCGTGTTTGCGTTCAAGTTGCCTGTCGCTACAACCGGGCCTCAGCCGAAGGATGATGGGGGTCCTTCGGAGTATGTGTGGGCAGCCGTGGACGCGCCGGTTTGCGCCGGACCCGAACAGTTGGACCCGCCCGCTTTCAGCAACGACGACTTCTTCATCCTCCAGTACGCCGACAACACGCAGGCCGAGCCAGCGTCAATCACCCACGGGAACGTTCCCATGCCGCAGTTTCCGGGCAGCGATCTCTTTCTTCACGCCAACGAATGTGTACGAGGCTGGATCACCTATCAGACACCGAATACCAGACCGAGCATGGTGGCGTGGAAGTACAACGACCAGCTCTACAAGTGGCCGGTGCCGTAGCCCCACACAACCCAAAAGGGGGTCTCCTGTCGTTTCCGGGGGTCGCTGAGTCCGATCGGCGGGACTGACCGTGACCCGCGGCATCATCGGAATCCGACCACGATGTCGTTGTCCCCGGCGGAGGTGACCTAACGCAGCTGCGGCCGCAGCTGTTCGAGGGAGTCACCGGCCTCACCCTCGACGACTTCCACAGGCTGTCCGAGATAGGCGTATTCCATCTCGCGCACATGAACGAGGCGATCTGGTAGTTCCGCCTGTTCGAGCGCGCCAGCCTCTACTGCCTCGGTCTGCGAACGTCCGACGCTGTCCCTCATCACACGGGCCTCTGGGATCGGACTGTCACTGAGGAGCCGGTCGAGGTCTCATGACTGGGCCCGACCCCGGTTGCTGACGTCCCCACCACAAGACGATCGGCGTCGGTGGAGCGCCTCGGCATCGTCTCCTACGGGGCGGGTGACGAGCTCGTCGGTAAGCCCACCGACGTGTTGGGCTGATGACGAGCTGGCCGACGACGAGCCCGTCGACGAGGTGGACATCACCGACGATGACGTGGTCGGGTTCGACGACGCCTTCGTGGTCGAGGTCCACCTCTCCTGGTCCCGGTGATGCGCCGTGCAGGTACCGGGCGGCCGCCACGCGGGCCGGGTCGAAGCTCCAGCGGGCCCGCAACGGACCCCAGCCGGTCGGGTCGGTTTCGGGGGCTGAACGCAACAAGGCCGTGTACGTGGTGCGACCGGTCCGGGGTGGTGCGTTACGGGGGTTCGACGACGGTCGGGGCCGCTCCGGCCTCGCTGAGCACCCGGCGATCCCGTGACTCGAGGTTCTGGTGAGGCTCCAGCGTTCTGACCAGGGTGCGTGGTCGGGTAGTCAGCCACGCAGGATTTCACGACTGACACCGTTCGCAGGAAACTTCCGGGGGTGTCAGTTCCGCGGTTGGGCGAACCGCCGGTGCACTGCCCTGATGCGCCCCCGGTCATCATGCTGGCCGCTCGATCGGGAGCCGGCAGAAACTCACGGTCACGCTCAAGATGCGGCCGGGCGGCGCCGACGCTTGTGGAGCAAGGCGGGCCTGGTTGCAGCAGGTCGCTGCCGGCAGCGGCCGATGCTGACGGTCGTACCTCAATCCGCCCCGCGCGGCCTGAGGAGATGAGGTCGCCGGATGTTGTCCGGCGGCCTCATCGCGCTGCGCCCGCCACCTGCGGGCGGGCACGTCCCCGGCGGCGCTGGCTTCGATCCGACGCCCTTGAGCGAACGCCTCCGGTTGGATCTGCCGAGCAAGCC
The DNA here is from genome assembly GCA_023264975.1 of Actinomycetes bacterium. Classification (GTDB taxonomy): domain Bacteria; phylum Actinomycetota; class Acidimicrobiia; order Acidimicrobiales; genus JAHFUS01. The sequence goes on from JAHFUS010000070.1 coordinate 4,206, forward strand.
GGCACGGTCCTGCCATGACCACCGCCACCACCCGCACCGCAGGCCCCATGGCCAGCCTCACTGCGATCGCGTCAGCGATCTCCGAGCGCCGGCGGAGGCGTGGTGTTCAACGGGGGAGGGTTTCTCCGTCGCAGCCGGCGAGCACGCGGGCGATGGCATCGTGTTCGGCGACGGTCATCCACAGGCCGTAGGCCGCTTTGACGGCGACCTGGCGGGCGACGTAGCTGCAGCGGGCCGCCTTGTTGGGCGGCAGCCAGGTGGCGGCGTCGCCGTCGCCTTTGGCCTGGTTGAGCGGCCCGTCGACAGCGAGGAGGTTGAGAGGGTCGTTGGCGAAGCGTCGGCGGGTGTCGGCGTCCCAGCTGCCGGCGCCTTTCTGCCAGGCGTCGGAGAGGGCGACGATGTGGTCTATCTGCACGGCGAAGGCGTTGGCCTTGGTGAAGGCGATGGTGGTGCCCGAGTAGGGGTCGGCCAGGACGCCGGAGAGCACGACGCAGCCCCTGGTGCCCGCTCGCCAGGTTCGCTCGCTGAGGTCGCGGTTCAGCACGTCGTTGCGGGTATCGCAGCCGTTATGGTCCGTGTCGGCCCACGCCGGCCCGAACAGGTCCCGGTCGTAGCCGGTCCGAGGTGCCCGTCCTTTGACGGCCAAGGTCGCGAGAGCGGCGGCGGCCGTCCCGGCCTGCGTGCGGCCGTCGGCCGCTGCTGTGGTGGCGGGCCCGGCGGGAGGACCGGCGGTGCTGGTGGGGGCCGCAGGCGCCGTGCTCGCCACCGGAGCGGTGGTGGGGGCCGGGGCGGAGTAGGTGCTGGTGGGGCTCTTGGTGGCCGATCCCGGCCGGGGTGCACAGCCGGCGACGGCCACGGTGACGGCCACGGTGATGGCGGCGATGACGGAGGTGTAGCGGCGGGGGACCATGCGCCTCACAGTGTCCCAGGCGGGTACGAGGGCACACGGCTCGCTACGGGACTTCATAGGACATGCAGCTGGACTTGCACGATTCCCGATCGGACAGCGATTGCAGGAGTACCGCTCGCATCCCACGCTCGGGGGCCGTCATGTTCCGCCACGTCATCCGAGTGCTCGACACGAGCCGCGCCAAGACCGCCGGCCATGCAGGCGATCCACGCCTCGCATGGAACGAGCCGGCGCGCTCGAACCTCCCTGGTCCTGTCGTCTACTGGCTAGCCGTCGTCCTGGTCGTGGTGCTGCTGATCGCGCTGTCCGCGGTTCTGGTGCAGCGCCTCGGGTCGCGCCGTCACGAGTCGCCCGACAAGCGCCGCCGGCTCGGCGTCGAGACCCAGGCCCGCCTGGTTGTGTCGCGATGGCGCACCACGGTCGAGGCCGGCTCCAGGACGTGGCTGGCGTCACACGACGAGCACCGGGCCCGGCGTGGCCGCAGCCGCCGCACGCCGGCGAGGGTCCGCAGCTCGCGCTCGGCGCCGAAGCCCCAGCGCGCCAGGCGCCCGCCGCAGCCGGGACAGGCGACCAGCCCGGCCCAAAGGTCCGCCTCCACCGCCTCGGGGGCTCGGTGGCCTTCGAGGGCCTGTAGGCGACCTCGCCCGTAAGAGCGTCGGTTGCGGCGGATACGGCGCGGAGAAGACTGCGACGGTAGCGTCACCGTCGGCGCAGCTCGGCGGGCAGGGTCCGGGCGTCTCCGACCACACCGGTCGCCGCCCCCAGAGGCGGGCGGCCCGCGGCTCGGCGGCGAAAGCGGCGGACTTGACGAAGAACAGAGCCCGGACCTGCGCCCGGGTCCGTCGTTCCCCACCGGCCGGGACGCCGGCCCCGAACCCCGGAGCAGCTAAGTTGCCGTCCCTGGTGGCCTGGCAGACCTTTTGAGGTGGCGAGAATGCAAGGCGGACAGGTCGGTGAGGAGTCCTCGGCCCCCTCGCTGGCGAGCCCGGTCGTGTCGGCCGCCGTCTGGACTGTCCCTCGGCCACACTTGGCGCACCGCCAAGCGCCTTATCCGAGGTGATACGCCGCCGCCGTCGGCGACGCGTAGAGGTCGACGACGGCGCCCTGGGCGGCCAGCACCGCCTGGCGGGTGGCGTCGGACTGCAAGTCAAGGAGCCGCATCGCATTGCCGACCTTGGCCACCGCCCCTACGCGGTGAAACTCGGAGCCGTAGTTTTCGGCGAAGCGGGCCAGGCCCTTGAGTTTGACCAGGGAGTCCTCAAGGTGATGGCCGTGGGGGTCCACGACCGAGGCCCGCATCACCCCGTCGATCTGGTGGAAGAAGATGAAGTCGGGGTGCATCGACCTCCAGTTGCCGGCCGAGTCGCGATACGTGACGCCGAGCGAGTCGACAGCTGGCCGGGGCGGGTTGCGGTACCAGCCGGCAGCGCCGGGCCGGGCCAGCTCAGTCTCGACCACTTGGCGCTCCCAGTCGTTGAGGCCCCCGATGGGGAACATCCCGTCGAGGCCGGACATGAGGTGCATGGGAACGAGCCGGGCCTCGCTGATCTGGCCGTCGTCGGCCAAGACCTTGTAGTCCTCCAGGCGGGACCTGGGCCGGACGAGGGCGCCCCGCTGCGGCTTGGTGGCCAAGGACCGGATGGCCTCGTACTCCTGCTGGCGGTCGTCGGGCAGCGCCCTGATGGCGTCCCGGTGCTCGACGAACCAGCTCGACGCCGCTCCGTCGGCCTTCTGGTCTACGTTCTGGCGGATCTCCAAGACGGTGGCCAGCGCCGAGGCCTTTACATAGGCGTCCCGCAGCCCGTCGTCGTCGGCGTCGGGGTTTTCCGGGCCGGCCAGGTGGTTCACGTACGACTGGGCGATGTCGGCGCCGAAGGCCTTCTTGGCGCCCTCGAAGGCAACCCGGATGGCCCGGTCGTCGGCCCGCTCGGCGAAGTCGGAGTAGGTGAGCTTGTCCGAGCCGACCGTCCCTCTGATGGCCTGACCCCGCACCGCCCACACTTCGGCCACGGCCTGCTTGAGGAGTTGGTCGTACCGGCCTCCAAACTCGTCGAGGACGGCGTGTATTTGGTCTTCGGCTTCCTTGAGTGCGCCGGGGCGGACCCCGTCGGCCGACAGCGCCTGGGCCAGGGCGACGAGCCGCTTGACCGGCCTCGCCCCCTTCTGTGGCACGGTCAGGGTGGGCAGCGCGTCCCAGCAGGCCCACACCTCCGGCGCGATGGCTGGGTTGGGGTCATGCGGGCGGCCGTCAATGAGGACCTTCTTGCCGGCGCCTGGCATCGCGTCGATCTGGCCGGTGAGGAACTTGACCACGTAGCCGGCCGTGGTCCGGTCGAAGAAGGGCAGGATGCAGTCGACCGAGTTGAGCCGCTCGTCGCCCGGCACCCGGCGGGCCAGCGGGTTGCGCACCATCCGGCCAAGCAGCTGGGTCATGTGCGTGTGGTCGGTAGCGGGCCGGAACGACACGAGCACCTCGGCCCGGGGGCAGTCCCACCCCGTCGAGATGCCGTCCTTGGCCACCAGCACCCGCACCCAGTCGCTGTCCTGAACCCGCTCGGGCTCGATCCAGCTCACTCCCCACCCGCCGAAGTGTTGCACGGTGTGATCTCCCAGGACGTGGCGGACGCAGTCGTTCGGCAGCTCGGGGTACTCCCGGAAGATCTCTTCCAGCGCCCACCCAAGCTGGTCAGGGTCAGGCGTGTTGGGCGACTGGAGGATCAAGAGGGGGCGGACCACGTCGGCCATGCCCTGGGAGGCGGCGTACGCCTGCCACCGCTCGGTCGACTCGCGCAGTTTCCGAGCGGCACGTCGTACCAGCACCGTGTCGAACACGCCCGCTTCGGCCGGGAACTCGACGAGCACCGTGTCCTTCACCAGGCCTGAGTCCTGCACCCGGCTGGGCTCGACTGTCACCATCGGCAGCGCCTGCCGCGTCCTGGCGGCATCGGCCTCGCTCATGGCCTGGTCAAACCGCTCGATAGTCGCTGAGATGCCCCACACAATGGGAATGGGCGGGAAGCCGGCGTGCCCGCTGACAAGCTTGCGCACGATCGTTGGCTTGTCGGTCGTGGTCTTGGTGTTGAACCCGATGTGGGCCTCATCGAGGACGAGGTACAGCGTCAGGTCGTCCTCCGCGATGGTGTTGGCGATGGTCTCCCAGATCGTCCAGCCCTGCAGGTCGGGCTGGATCCGCAGCTCGGGAATCATGTTGGGATCGTCGACGTGGCCTCGGGTGAGCAGCGAGCTCTTGGTCAGCTTCCCAGTATTGAGGAAGTAGACCTTGCCGGGCTCCAGGCGGGGCTTGGCGAACGGCGGCTGGATCGGGATCAAGTCGGACGAGCCAAGTTTCTCGCTCGCCTCGAGTAGCCGCATCCTGGTCTGAGTGTTGAGGCTCGGCTCGTCGGAGAACCAGATAACCACGGCCCCTGGGTCGGGCTCGAAGTCGAAACGCTCGCTGCCGAAGAAGAGCGCCTCGATGGCGGCGGCGGCCATCACCGTCTTGCCCGCCCCGGTGGTGGCCGTCAACGAGAACGACGACTCCTTCCCGTCCCGGTGGTACTGAGTGCGGGATCGCTCGAGGTTCCGCAGAACTTCCTCGACCGCGTCCTCCTGGTAGTCCTTGAGGGTGAACTTCACCTGGCCGCCCTCCCCGACTCGATCTCGAAGTTCCGGAGGTAGGCGTCGTAAAGGCGCACGGGCTCGACGTGCTCCGGCAGCTCGCGCACGACCGACTCAAACAGCCGGTCCTCCTCGGTAATGATGAACACGACCTCGGCTCCCGGCTCGGCCGCCAGCACGGCCAGAAACTGGTCGAAGCAGTCGAGGTTGGCCAGCACCCCGTAGGCGTCGACGACCGCCCAACCCTTCGGGAGGTCGTCGATACGCTTCCCTCGGGAGCCGGCCCGCATCCACAGCAGCGGCGCGACCCGTCGGAACTCCCGGTTGCTCGAGACCCTCAAGGGCGCCTCGTAGGTCAGCTCGAAGAACTCCACGTTCTCCTCTAGACCGGTCGAGATCGGAAACTCGTCGATAAACCGGTAGTTGCCGGTTACCGGCCGTCCGGCAGGCGTCTGCCCGGTGATCGCGGCCTTCAGGCGTGGCACGGTGATGAGCTCACAGATGCCGAGGCGCTTCCATTCCGCGTCATCGGGCCGAAGTCCCCGCTGTCGGAGGGCGGCTTCCTCCTTGGCCGAGGCCTCGTTGTTGGTGATCATGATCGAGCGTCGCCGGCCGCCGTCCTGCTTGTTCAACCTCATGGTCGCGTGCGCCGTCGTCCCGGAGCCGCTGAAGAAGTCGACCACAAGGGCATCGGGCTTGTCGCCGACGAAGAGGCGCAGCGCGTCCTCAACGGCATACAACGACTTCGGGTAGTCGAAGAGCTTCCCGCCGAGCAGTGCCTTCAATAGCTCGGTGCCGTTGACCTCAGCGTTGTGCGACGGCCGGTTCCAGGTCGACGTCGGCATCCTGAGCTTCGAGGTCTCGTAACGAGCGATTGCGCTGCCGTCCGGGTTCTCACCCACGACGACTGCCCGGTTCGACTCGATGTCCTTGATGCGCCCGGACGTGAGGTACGACACCTCGTACGCTTGCGGCTTGTCCGCCGTGCGCCGCCCGATTCTGATGTAGCCGCGCTTCAGCAGGGCGCGCGCCGAAGGCGCGGTCAGGCCCCAGTTCATCTCGGTCCCGTCGTCCCGCATGGGGAAGACCGCCTCGCATCTCGGCCTAGTCGAGGCGGTGGCGCGAGGAACGCCGTGCGGAAGGGCGTCTCCGATCTCAACCGCTCGGCCGGACCCGTCGACATAGATCGGATAGAACTGGGCCGTCCCACCCTTGGCCGTCCCCCGAGCTGAGCTGAGGTCACTCCTCCGGAACGTCCGCCAAGGCACAAGCTCCCCTTCGGCGTAGTCCGGGTCGGGCTCCCCGACCACGACCGCTCGGCCGAAGAGTACGAAGAAGATGTACTCCTCGCAGCGAGCGAACTCGTTGGCGCGGTACTTCCCTCGGGGATTGATGACCGACGTGACCATGTTGATCCTAGCGTCAGGAAACGTCTGCTCCAGAAGGAGGCCAAGACGGCCTCCTTCATTGTTGTCAATGGTCACGATCAGGACTGAGTCCTCGGGGTTGAGCAGCTCTCGGGCGAGAAGAAGGCGGCGCTCCATAAAAGCGAGCCATTTGGAGTGGCGATAGAGATCCTCTCCCTCAACGTAGCGGTTGTTGTATTTCCAGTCCGGCGCACCAGTGTTATAGGGCGGGTCGATGTAGATGCAGTCGACCTTGGCGCGGTGGGTAAACAGCAGGGCCTGTAACGCGTAGTAGTTCTCGGCGTTGATCACCGTGTGAAACGGCCTGTCGCCGCCTTGCTCGACCTTGCCGGTGGAAACGAGCCCTGGGTAGATCGGGTCCCGGAACTCCGCCACCACCACCAGGTCGGCGACGGGGGCCGTGATGGTCTCGGTCCCGTCGAGGGTGGCCAGGGTCGAAACCGCCCCGCCTGCGCCGTTGTCAACGGCGTTGACGCGCCACAGCTGGTCGTGGGCCTTGGTGGCGGCTGTGCCCCGGGGCGGTAGGACTCGCACCTTGTCGCCTCGCCGCACCCGCCGGCCGGGCAGCTCCACCGCCTCGGGGACGTGGCGCTCGAAGTTCAGCCCGAAGCCGCGCCGGTCGGCCAAGGCCGCCACCTCCCGCTCGATGTCGTCGGCCAGCGCCGCCTCCTTCGCCCGCACCTGGCGGATGAGGTCGTTCAGGCGGGACACGGCGGGGCCTCCGTCACGGGGTGGTGGGGACCCTCAGCGTGCCACGGGCGAAGGTGGACAGGATGCGCTGATGGGTCTGGCGGGGCAGTTGCCGGTTCCCTGGCTCGCCGAAGGGGGTGCCAGGTCGGGCCGGCGCCTCACCGAGGAGCTGGTCGAGCCCGGGCCGTGAGAGGACCAGCAGCCCGTGGGTGGCCCGGGTGCAGGTGACGGCGAGGCGCCCGAAGGCCGAGTTGAACTCGTCGAGCTGCGCCGACCCGCTCAATGGGTGGAGCGCGACAGTGATGCCGTTCGTCTGGCCCTGGTAGGCGTCGACCGTGGAGCTGACCACGTCGTTGTCGTTGAGGCCGTGCTTGTCCCGCAGGCGGGCCACCACGTCGGCGGCGTCGTCGACGGCCTGGTTGCGGGTGGCCAGTATGGCGATGAGCGGGTCGGGATGGTCGGCCCGGGGCGTGGCCGCCAGCTGCCCGCCGGTGGGGGCGCCGGTGCCGTCGTAGACGGCCTGGCGAAGGACGAGGCCGGCAGTCAGCAGTTCGTCGACCAGGGACTCGGCCATCTGCATGAGGGGCAGGTCGATGTCGGCCGCCTCCGGGTCGGGCAGGCCGGCCACCTCGAGGATGGTGGGAACGCCGGTGCCGACCTGCTTCCACACCTTGGCCGCCACACGGCTGAGGTGGCCGGCCTCGAGAACGCGGTCCCCGGGAGCGGCGACGCAGTTGAGGGTGGCCCACTCTGGGTAGAACGCCCGCCAGAGGGCGAGTTGCCCAGCGGCTGGCCGCCAGACGGCGGGGAGTTCGGTGGCCCAGGTGCGGGCGTCGCCGTCGTAGGCGGTCGGCCAGGCCCGGTATGGGTTGTAACCCGGGTCGCCCCGCCACGGGTTGGCACCGATCTCGAGCGGCGGGAGCTGACCGACATCGCCCACGCCGACCGTGATTGGCGCTGCCTTGGCGACCTTGTCGAAGAGGTAGTGCGCGAGCTGCCACGCCTCGTCGACGAAGAGGACGTCGAAGGGCCGCGTCCCGTTGCAGCCGGTGCCGAAGTGGGCTTGCTGGCGTCTCAGCTCGCCAATGGCGCCGAGGCGGTGGCAGGTGGCGATCAACACCGTGCACGTGCCTGGAAGGTCGGTGACCGAGTTGACCACGGTGGCTCGGGCGTGCGCCTCGGCGGGCACGTCGACGAGGCGCTCCCTGCTCACCAGCAGGCCCACCCGGTCCTGGCCGAGGGCGGCGCCGAGGGCGGTCGCTAGCGGGTGGACCTGCTTATTGGTGAAGGCGATGACGGCCACCCGGGTGCAGCGAGGATGCTTGACGGCGTCGCCGATCAGCTTCATCAGCTCGTATGACTTGCCCGCCCCGGCGGCCGCCTTCAGGAGGATCCGGTCAACCGGGGCGGCGCCCGACAGTGCATCGCGCAGCATCTTGGTCGCCTCGGCGGAGGCCGCCGCGTTGCCCGCCGCGGCGGGTGCGTGGTTGACGCCGGCAGCGGCCGGGCAGGTGGGCGGGTAGAAGGTGATCGGCACGGCTTCAGTCCAGGTCGTCGAGCGTCAAGCCTTCCGGCACCGGGGTGGCGGGCTCCGCCGTTGGGTCGCCGACCGGCGCCCCGACCGGCGGGGTCTCGAAGGCGTCGCCATCCCGGACGGGCGGCCACACCTCTGGGTTTAGCTCGCCGGCGGCGCGTCGGCGGGCCAGCTCGTCGGACCAGTCGGCCTCGCTGGCCTCGTGCGGGCGGCAGCAGTACTGATGGTCGACCGGGTCGCTGACGTACGAGTTGGAGTCGCAATCCCGCTTGGGGGCTGATATCTCGTCGGGCTTGGGCCGGTCAACGTTTAGGTACTGGTTGTTCTTGTTATTGGTGAACCAGGTGACGTCGGCCAGCACGAGGCGGTCGCCGGGGGCAAGCGCGGGGCCGTTGGCGGCGGGTGCCCACTGGGCCTGTACCCGCCCGTCGCCGCCGGGGCGGGCACCGGAGAGAGGGCCGAGGGCCAGACCGGCGAAGCGGAAGCTCCCGGCCTGGTCGAGCACCTGCACGTGGGGGGCCTCCACGCAGGGAGCGCCGTTGACGTGGAGGAGCACAAGCCGGGTGCCGTCGCCGACCCGGCGGGACTCGATGTCGAGCTCGATCGGGCTAGTGGCCACGACGGTTGCGAAGACGACCTCGCGGGCGCCGGCGTCGGTGGCCAGGTCGCTGGCCGCCTGCGGGCTGGCCAAGGCCAGGAGCTGGTCGTGGCAGCGGGCGTCGCTCTCGATGGTGGGCACCAGCGAGTTCCGCCAGTGGCGGTAGGTGCGGCCGAATCGGACCAGGTCGGAGGCGTGGAGGGAGAGGCGCCGCCGCCAGACCAGCTGGGCGTCACCCTCGATGGCCCGGTGCACCTCCCGCAGCGTCGAGTCGGGAAGGGCGTCGAGGGCGTCGAGGGCCCCTTCGAGGGTGACGCGCTTGTACTCGAGTTCTTCGCTCACCAGGGCGGCGTAGCGGCTGGGGTCGGCCGGCCCCGGCCCGACCCGGCGACCCGAGCCCCGGGGGCCGGTGAGAGCCTGGTGGATGGCGTCGGAGCGGCGGTTGGTGAGCCGGGCGCCGGGGGTGTGCTCGCCCGCCTCGATGGTGTCGGCCAGGCTGCGGTGGTCGGCAGGGGAGGCGGGGTCGACGGCAGTCCAGGTCACAAGGTAGTCCAGGCGGTAGGCGCTGGTGGCCGGGCCGCCGGCGACGAGGTGGCCGGCCAGCGCCGCCCGCACGTCGACGATGGGGGAGCGCAGTGTCAGCGCCCGGGCGCGATCCTCCTCGAGCAGGAACGAGACGGCGGTGCGGTCCCCCTCCGAGAGGGCCTTAGGGATCTGCGCCTCCTCACCGTTGAAGGTGAGAGCCTTTCGGCCCATCTTCTTGTCCCGCTCCCACCGGAGCCGGCTGAGTTCGAGCCCGGCCAGGTTGTCGGCGATGGAGACGAGGATGTCGGCTGTCGGCTTGTCGGGCACCACCAGGTGGACGGGGCTGGGCGCGCCGGGGTTCGCCTTGCGAATCTCGCCCATGGCTGACGACAGCGCCTGGCCCAGCATCCGCATGATCGCCCGCCGGGTGGCCTCCGACTGGGGGACGTCGAAGACCTTGACCTGCCAAGGCTCCCTGCCTTTGGCCGTCACTCGCTGGACGGCCATTCCGTGTACGCCGAGGGCGGCGGCGTCCGATTTGGCCAGCACGACGTTGACGGTCCCCGCCGGTCCCGCCTGGTCGACCCTCCGCTGGCCCGTAGCCTGCGCCACCCCCTGGATCGTCGCCGTCACATTGGCCACCACCGACGCCGGCGCCGCCCGCCCTACCGCTCCCGTCCCGTCGACCAGGCCGGCCACGTGCTGCCGGATGTCCCTGGGAACCCCGACCTCGACCAGCACGTCGCTGGCGCACGAGGAGCGGCGAAGCTCGTCCCGGCAGAAGGAGAACAGCGTGCAGCTCGGGCAGCTCCCGGGGTCGAAGGTCGGCACCAGGCCGGCCACGAACGGCTCCACCCCGAGGGCCTGGTCGTACCTGGCCTTTGCGGCCTCAGCCCGCCGCTCGGCGACGCGCAGCCGCACTTCGGCCCGGTGGTCGTCGAGCAACTCGACCAGCGCCTCCGGCTGCAGGAAGGCGTTGCGGGGTACAGCCAGCACGCCGTACCGGTGAACCGTCATGTCAGCCGGCCGCCGCGACCAGCTGTCGCACGACTCTGCCCCTACCGCCACCTGCAAGAACCCTTTGAGAAGACGGGTGTCCTCCACCCGCGACCGCATCCGCTCGTAGTCCTTGCTGTCGCCCACCACTAGCCACGACCCCGGCCCCTCGGCCTTGGTCTTCCGCGCCACCACCGCGAAGTCCGGCCGGACGTCCGTCGCCTGGGCGTCCTCGAACCCGGCGAACGGCACGGCCAGGTCGTGGATCATCGTCGCCGCCCCCTCGGCCACCGCCCGGGCGTCCGCTTGCTCCAGCATCTGGGCGGTACGGTCGACCTTCACCCGGGCGTTCACGATCACGACCTCGGTCGGTCGCTCCAGTCCCAGCCGCCCGACCGTGGTAGTGGCCACCTCACTGGCGAATCGCGCGTCGCGCACCAGCCGCTCGAAGGTCATGGCCCGCATCCATCGCGCCTCGGGGATCGCTCCGGACTCATCCGCGAATCCGACCTCTTCGGCCAGCTTTCGGCGCGTCACCCCCATGACCAGCGGCTCCGTCCCCCGGAACCGGGCGCAGGCGGCGTGCGCTGCGGCGGCGACAGCGCCCGATCCTCCGCCCAGCGAATGTAAGGCCACGGGTTCGCCACGCCTTCCTTGTCGGTGCTTCCTGAAGCTGCGAGTCAGACCGTACATAAATGCAAAGGGTGACAGCAGATGCTAGTCAACATGGAGCGGCCGGCTCCGTTCCGCATCTGCGTGGATCATCCGCCAGCTGAGTGGGCAGAGCCGACATACGGAAGGAGCCAGCCGCGCCCATTGCTCCACCCTCACACGATCTACGTCGGCCTCGAGGTGCACAAGGACTCCATCTCGGCGCGAATCTTGATCCCGGGACATGAGTCGCCCGACGTCGAGCACCTGGCGATCAGAACGAGTGGCGCTCAACAACAGGTGTCAGCAGGCGAGATCGACGTTGGTGTCAGGCGGGTGAAAAGACACGCGTGTCAACGGGCGCAAGGTCATAGCCCCATGTCCAAGGCAACGGCGGTGAGCTGCTCCGGTCCGGGGTTCACCGGCGTCGGATCGAGCAGAATGAGTCCGGTCAAGGCGGGAAGAGCCGACCTATCGTGAGGCCATGCCGAAACACGAGATTGAAGCCAACCTGCCGGCCCACCGGGTCGTGAACACCGACCTCAGCGTCACCATCAAGAGTGACGGGAAGGCGCTCGGTGAACTGCTCATCAGCAAGGGATCGGTCGACTGGCGTCCTGCCAAACACCAGTACAGCGTCAGCCTCCGATGGGAGACCTTCGCTCGGCTGATGGAGCGCTGGCACGACGGAGATCTCAAATAGCAAGGACATCCACAAAGAGATCTAGCGGCCCATTGAGGAGATCGCCGATCTGGCCGGCGCCGCCGTGGAGGTGAGGTCGATGCCTTCCACCGACAGCTGCTGTGGAACTCGCCATACGCAACCTGAAGGAGGGCGCTGGCATGGAGCACTGCCGTCGCCACGGGGGACGCCGCAACCCCATGTGTGCCAGTCCCACCAGCACGGGACACTGTGACGATGGACAACAACACGGCAGCTATCGTCCCGGCTGCCCCGCTCGGCGAATGCATCCCCTGGCCGACCCTGCCAAGAACCTCCTCGCCGCTGTCCCTGACGGCCGACTCTCCGCTATCGTCGACATCGACTCCATGCCTTCGCCGTGGTGCGCGGTGATCAACGGCTTTCTCGGGAACGATTTCGGCGACATGGTCTGGGCCGCTGTGACAAGCTGGCTGCCGGTCGGGCCACCGGCTGGTTCGGCAACCGCTGGATCGTCTAAGCCTCAATCCACCGATCCGAGGCCGCTGACGACGTCATAGCGGCCGAGGGCTGGATACGCCGGAGGGCCGGATCTGGCCGGCACTGACCCCCGAGCGTCGGCGCGCTTGGTCAAGACATCATGCGTCCGTTGGATGTCAGCGCAGGTCTCGTCGGCGGCGCGCCCGGCCGCAGGAGCCCGTCAGCCGGTGGAAAGCCGCAGGCTACGCAGCACGGCGAGGCGCCGGGTGAACCACTGCGCCCACGGCCAGCCGGATGGTCCCCGGAGGACCAAGGTGCCGGCCCGGTTGACCAGGCGGGCGGGAACGGCGAGAAGGCGCACGCGCACGGTGCGGGCGACGGTGAGGCGATCCACCGGTGCGGGCTGGCCGAGGGTGGCGGTCCATCGCAGGAGGTTGTGGGCCAGCACCGCGCACTGCAGCCAGGCGCTGTTGGCGCTGAAGTTGCCCGACGGCACGTGCTCGAGCCCGGCGCCCTCCTTCAGGTCGCGGATGGCGAGTTCCACAACGGCGTGGCGGCGGTGGAAGGCGTCGATCTCGGCGGCCTTGCCGACGAGGTCGGTGAGGAACCCGAAGTGGCGCCAGTCCGGCCACAGCTGGGCCTGGCGCCGGTCGGTGAGCCGGGTCCGGCGCACGATGAGGCGCCGTGCCTTGTAGGTGCACTCCGCCACGTGGGCTTGGCCGCCGGGCGTGTAGTCGATGTCCACCCAGGCGTCCTCGGCGATGGCGGCGATGGCGGCGTCGGGGCCTTTGGTGTTGGTGCGGATGGCCATCGTGTAGCGCACGTCGAGACGACCGAGGGCGACGATGGTGTCGTTGGACCAAAACCCCGAGTCGAAGCGGGCCACGATCTCGCCGTCGGCGCCGGCCCGGCGCACCCGGGCCACCACCTCGTCGACGAAGCGCCCTCGCGCCCCGGGCGGTGTTGGCCGAGCCCTTGCGCATGCGGGCGTGCAGCACCTCGCCGGTGTCAGCCCGGGTGGCGACGATGGGGTGGTAGCCGAGGACCCTGGTGTAGCCGAAGGCGGCGCCCTGCTTCTTGTAGCCCTCCACCTCGCAGATGGTGGAGTCGACGTCGACGACCAGGCGAGCAGTTCCCGGACCGCCGCCCATGGCCCACGCCCGGCGCAACGTCTCGCCCACCACCGCTTCGAGCTGGCGCACATGGCCGAAGCTGAACGCCCGAAGGAACGTGCCCAGCGTGGATGGGGCCATCACCTGGAACGGAAGCACCCGCTGGGTGCCGCCCGAGCGCAGCACATCGGCGTGGTCGATGTGCGAGCCGCCCGCCGCGATGGCATGCACCAGCGTCATCACCTTGCGTCCCGGCCTCGACCCACCGACCCGGCCGCCCAAGCGGACCACCTTGTTGACCAGCTCTGAATCGGCCTGGGTTTGACGGAGGCTCGTTCGGTTGGTTTTGCCGTCCGGCTCGTCGCCGTCTGGCCCCGCGATTGTGGCACGGCGGGCGGCCGGTGTCAGTTGCCGCTGAGGAGCTC
>JAHFUS010000071.1 GCA_023264975.1 Actinomycetes bacterium
CAACTTGCTACGGATCAGAAGGTTGTGGGTTCGAATCCCGCCGAGCGCGCTAGCAGGAATCGCCTCTTGAGCAGGAAGTCTTTGCTCCAGCGGGACTCTGAGGCGCCGGTGTATCCGAGCGGGATACGCGCCCTCGGGCGCGATACACCGGCGATACACCGGCGCGATACACCCGGCTGGTACCCTGTGGTCCACCGGTCGACGGCACCGTCCATGCCGCTCCTACTCACGAGTCCGCTGCAAGCGGGCTTCCTCCGAGGAGACGACCATGGACCGGGACCGCTTCGAAGCGCTCGTTGACCGATCAGGCGAACACCACATCTGGACCGGCGCGGTCAACCCGCAACGGCGGACCGGCCGCCTGAAGGTCGCAGGTCGCCAGGTCACCGCGCACCGCTACGCGTGGGAGCTCGCCAGCGGCCCACTTCCCGCTTCTGCCAAGGTTCATGCCTGCCCGGATGAGCCCGCGTGCGTTCGCATCGACCACCTGCGTGTCGAAGGCATGCCCGAGCCAGCGCGGCCAGCGCCGCGGGCCCGGAAGGGCACCGGATCGATCCGCCAGGTTCGTCCCGGCGTGTGGAAACTGGCCGCAACCGCGCCGGCCGGCGTTGATGGCAAGGGTAAGCGCGTGCACCGTGTGGTGCGCGTCCACACTGCCCGCGAGGCAACCGACGAGCTGGCCAACTTCGTCGCCGAGGTCCGATCGGCTGGACGCCCGAGCGCCGAGGCCGTCTCGCTGCGCCTTGACGAAGCCGTCGAGCGCTTCCTCACCGAGCATCTGCGCGACGAGAAGGGTCGAGAGGAGAAGACGATCACTGGCTACCGGGCGGTGCACCGCAAGTGGTTCGCTCCTCACGTCGGTGAGCGGCTCGTGCGCGACATCGACGAGGCAACCTTGGATCGGCTCTTCGGTCGGATGCGCGCCGCCGGCCTGAGCGGCTCGAGCCTCAACCAGGCAAAGAGCCTGTACATGCCCTTCTTCCGCTGGGCGCGCAAGCGAGGGCTCACGCTACGAAACCCCATGGCGGAGTTCCAAGTGCCGACGAGCACCTACGTGTCACCCGAGCGCATCCCGCCCGAGATCGAGGAACTCACGGCACTACTGGCCGCCGCCGTTGAAGTGGTGCCCGAGGTGGCCCCGGTACTCGCGCTCGGCGCGGTGACGGGGATGCGCCGCGGTGAGCTGGTCGGGCTTCGCCGATCCCGGGTGCGATGGGATGAACGTAGGTTGACCGTCGATGCAGCCGTGGACGGGATCCGAGTCAAGGGAACGAAGACTCGCAGGGAGCGCAGCCTCTACGTCGATGACGCCACCCTCGCCATGCTCCGCAGAGTCTGCGATCAGCAGGACGAGCGCGTTGGCGTCGTCGGCGCTCAGCTCGTTGCCGACCCGTTCGTGTTCACGCTCAGCATCGACGGGTCCACGCCCATGCCGACCGACTACCTCACCCGGCGGGTGGCGCGGCTGAAGCTACACCTCGGGATCGACCAGAAGCGCCCAGCTACCGTGGCACTAGAGAACGATGCTCTTCGGTTGTTCCGCGAGGAACCACCCCCGCGGCCGGCAGGTAGGCCTGGGCCGAGACCAAGGGGCGGGATGTCGTTCAGCGAGATCGGCGCCCGCCTCGACCGCAGTGAGTACTGGGCGATCAAAGCCGTTGCCGCTGCCACTGAACGAGAGGCGGCCTCTGCGCGCGGTCAGAGATTCGACTTCGACGGCTCGATCCTTGCCCTTCGCCGCTTCACGTCCTCGGAGCTGCTCGACTCGGGGTTCAACATCAGCATGGTGGCCCAGCGCCAGGGCCACGGTCCGCAAGTGCTCACCAAGCACTACGCGAAGGGACGCCGGTCGGCTGACCGTCGCGCGGCGGAGCACCTCGGTCGAGTCGTGCACGGGAGCCAGAGGGGTGAGACGGCGACCGAGCCGACCTGAACGGCTATTCTCCGCCGGCGACCCGCCTCCGCCGCCTCGTCGGCCAGCGAGTAGGTCGGCCAATCTCGTAGGCCACTGGGCCGGCCGGAGACGCGAGCTACGCGTGGACGGAGCGTTTCCTCGGAGCCGATGCGGCGTCATTACCGGGCGCCCCGCGCTGTGCCGTACTCGGGCGCCTCGACAGCGCCGTCCTACGTTGCCTCCGACTCGCTCGGTGTGGGGCCGAAGGCTTCGCTCTTCGTGCCCTGTAGTGGAAGACTCGTGGGACGTGACCCCCGCTGCTGGAGCTCCGCCGAGGATCGACCCGCCCGACGCGTTGTTCACTGGCGCGCGCCATCTGACCCGGATCGCCGACCTGATCGAGGCCGCCGACATCGATGGCGCTCGAGCGGCGCTCTACGCGATGCCCATCGAGGAAGCGCACCGGTACTGGATGAACGCCTCCACGATGCCGAACCACGGTCCGCGCGACATCGGTCCAGAGACTGGCTCCGTTAGAGAGAAGGTGGGCAACGTCGCTCCGAGGTTGAGGGCCGCCGTCGGAAACAGGGACCGGTGGCACTGCCGGTACTGCGGGCTCCCTGTGGCGGATGCGGCCTTCTTCAGCAAGGTGTGGGCTCAGCTACCCGCTGTCTTCCCGCGAGCGCCCGTTTCCGTCGCGAACGGGTGGCCGATCGACCGCGTCTTCAAGATGACAGCGGACCATGTCCTTCCGGCGGCAGCGGGTGGACGTAGCACGATGACCAACCTGGTCACGGCTTGTGGAGCGTGCAACTACCAGTGGAAGGGTGATCTCACGCTCGACGAGCTCGGCGGTGCACTTCGAGGGCCGGTCGACCCGGGCTGGGACGGGCTCGTGGGACGGCCACTTCTTCTGTAGCGGACGGGAGACCAACCCCGACCAGCAACAAGTAATCGACAAGCCCGGCTCGCGTCGGCCAAATGTCGTTCGCACACGATGCGTATATCGCGCGTCTCGGCTGTTGTCGCCAAACGCCCTACGCTGGTGAGCAGCGCGAGTCCTTGCCTTCACGGACATCTCCGCGGGCCGAGCCTGTCCGGAGTCACCCAGCGTTGCCAAGGGCTCCGCTGTCTGTGCGGTGTCGACGGCATGCCATAACGGGTGCGGCTGGGCGGTTGACCCGCGTTCGCGCCCACGCAGATCGCGGGCGACATCGGTGGTTACCGTGCGCAGCGCCGGTGCCGAAGTCGGGCGTTCCGCTGGGCCGCTTCCAAGGGCCCCGACCGGCACCTTGAACCGCCCCGAACGCCGGTAGTAGCCCCTAGCGGCGGCCTGGCATCGCTTCGACAAGGCTCGTCGTCGTCACGGTCAGCTTTGCGCGAGCGGACCGATGAGAAGTCGCCGTGGGACCATGTTCGGCTGTGGCTGACGTTTTTGCGACCGACATCGCTATGGGTGAATCGCCTCGGTGGCATGACGGCCGGTTTTGGATGTGCGACTGGTTGGCCGGTGCGGTGCTGGCGTTCAGCGCCGACGGAACCCGCGAGGTCGTGGCGCAGGTGGAGGGGATGCCGTTCTCAATCGACTGGCTTTCCGATGGGCGGCTCGTCGCGACCACGCCCGCTGGGTTGGTGGCCGGTCGAGACCTGGCGCCGTATGGAGCGGCCCGCAAGCCGTTCAACGAGATCGTCGTCGACGGTGCCGGTCGGGCGTGGGTCGACATGCCGGGCTCGATGCCGTGGGAGGAGCGCAAGGCGGGGATCGTGGCCGTCGTGTATCCCGATGGGAGCAGCCGCCAAGTCGCCGACGACGTTTGGTTCCCGAACGGAATGCTCGTGCTCGGCGACGACACCCTCGTCGTCGCCGAGTCCCACGCGGATCGGCTGACCGCTTGGACAATCACCGACGCCGGTGATCTCGTCGATCGGCGAGTGTGGGCCGACCTCGGACGGGATTCCGCCCCCGATGGCATCTGCGCCGACGCGCAAGGGGCGATCTGGTATGCCAGCGTTCCCGGACAGCGGTGCACCCGTGTCGCCGAAGGCGGCGAGGAGTTGGACTCCATCAGCGTCGACCGCGGCTGCTTCGCGTGCATGCTCGGAGGCGACGACGGCCGCACGCTCTACATCGTGGCCAACCGCTACGGCCCCACCGGCGCGTCTGACGGCATCGTGCTGACCCAATCGGTTGCTGTACCGCACGCCGGGCGACCCTGAGGCAAGGTCACCCAGCCAAACCACCATCGGTGAGGACTCAGTCAACGCAGCCGGTAGTGAGCGGTCGATGACTCGGCGGCGCTGTGTTGTTTCGCCATCCGTTCGAGACCGGCACGAACAGCCTTCCGCGCTTCCTCGCCGATGAGGGATCTCGGGTCGCTGTTGACCGATGTGAGTTCCTTGCGCTGCTGGCGCAGCGGTGTGGTTTTTGCTGGCTTGCTCATGAAGGTTCCTTGCTGTCGACGACGACAACTTCATCGGCGGGCCACGGGATCCTCACTCGGTGGTCGCCGTTGCGAGCGTCTTCCCAGTCCGCCTCGGAACATACCCAGACGACTTGGAAGTCGGTTCCCTTCTCCACCCCCGTGACGGCGCGGAAGGTGACCCATTCGTTGGTGGCCGTGCGGGCGGCGACGTGTTCACCGGGTCGGATCGGTTCGGGCACGTCTTCAGCATGGCCGATGCCACGTTGCCTGCCAAGCTAAAGTCCACACGAGTCTTGCCAAGGCACGTGCCACGGTGCAGACTTATCTGGCACGAATCGGGATTTGGAGGTTAGGCATGGCAGACGAACCTATGGCAGAGGCGAGCGCCCCGGCGTTCACCCCGCCGTACCCGGCGTTCAGCACGCTCAACTCGTTCCTGACCCACCTCGGCTCGAAGCCGATCCCGCCCCGGATCGACCGGTCCCTGATGGTTGGCATCGCCAACGGTGTTCAGACCCAGGTACTGGCAGCGCTTCGAGAGTTTGGCCTCATCGACGAGGCCAACCAGGTCACGGACCGGCTGGTGGGGGCGACCCGAGACGAGACGCGTCAGGCGATCTACCGCGAGATTCTCACCAGCTACTACGCAAACCAGATGGAGCTGTCTGAGGGCAAGGGCACGGCCGCGCAGCTCGCCGAGAGCTTCAAGCCGTCCGGGTACACCGGCAGCACGCTCCGTAAGGCCATCACGTTCTTCCTTAACCTCGCCGCCGCCGGAGACGTGCCGCTCTCGCCACATTTCCGGCCGCCAGCGCAACGTACGACGGTCCGCAAGCGTCCTTCCAAGGCCGTTCCCTCTCCTGGCGCCGACCTCCCATCCCTGCAGCCCGTGCCCACTCACAGGAACGCGGTCCGGACGGAGCTGCCGTCAGGCGGCTCGCTCACCCTCGTCTGCGAGGTCGACTTCGTGAACATGAGCCGCGAGGACCGCTCCTTCATGTACCACCTTGTCGACGAGCTCAACGACTACGGCCGACCGGCAGTCGGAGCAGCGCAGGAAGGCAACCAGGGGTCGGTCGCGTGAGCACATGGGACGAACCCGATCCGGGCGAGCTGCGCCGACTGTCCACTGATGCCGACTGGTCCAGTCTCATCGACAGGTACGCCGCCGGGCACCCCCGCCCGTTCGCCCGATGCCTGGAAGTCGCTCGTTCCAACGCCTCCACGTCCCTCCTGGTCGAGACCCGCTACCTTGACGCCGACTACCGCAGCGAGTACTCCGCGCACTACTCGACCGCGTTCGCGTCCTACCCGGACGCCACTCACCGACTCCATTTCTTCCGCGCTGACCTTTCACCCGCCGACATCAGCCGGGTCGACGCCCAGAAGCACGGCTACCTCGGCTACATCGTCGTAAGACCCGTTCCCACTGGGCCGGTGTGCCATGCGATGTTGGTTCCTCCGCCGGACATGGTCGACGCCGTCCGGTGTGCCGTACCCGAAACGGTCCACCTGTTCGGAACACCCATAACCGTCTCCGGCGTCCCGTTTGCCCAGCAGGACGCCCAGCTCGGAGCGTGTGCTCACGTGACCGCCTGGGTGTGCCACCGGAGCGCGTCTCTGCGCGGCGACCTCGACCGGCGCACACTGGCCCAGTTCGCCACCGGCATCGACGCCAGCCTCTCGCCCAATCGGGAGGTCCCCACCCGAGGTCTGACGCTGGGACAGATGAGCGACATCATCCGGAAAAACGGGCTGTCGCCGCTCTTCTATCAGCCCGGTGACCTGCCTGCGCCGACCTTGCCATGGACGCACCCGCCTTCGGCGCAGAACACGCCGGCAGGTGATACCCGGCTCGTGGCGGTCATGTGCCGCCACCTCAACTCCGGGTTCCCAGTGATGGTCGCGGCCTCGGACCACGCCTTCAACATCGTCGGGTGGATCCGTGACCCGGCAAAGCCCGGGTGGATCCGATTCGTCCGCCACGATGACCAGCGCGGCCCGTACCTGTGGGTCGATGACCTTTTCGCCGATACAGACCCCGCGACTGGCCACCACTACGGCACCTGGAACGCTCTCATTGTCCCCCTTCCGCCGAAGGTGTGGCTGCCGCCGGAGAACGCCGAAGAGCACGCCTACGCACAGTTGGCAGGTGCATCTGCAGCGGTGGCCCCGCACCTTGGGGGGGGTCGAGACGATTGCCGATCTGGTCGCCCAGGACCGCCTGGCCCTCCGAACGTTCGCGCGCACTTCGAACAGGTTCAAGAACGAGCTGGCGCATCGGGGATTCGATTCCGCTGCCGAGGATGAGCTCCGCACGGCTCGGATGTCACGACGGGTCTGGGTGGTGGAAGCGATCGACCGACAGGCGCGGGCGGGCGGCCTCCCGCCCGTCCTCGGGGAGGTCGTCTATGACGCCACTTCCGCCGAGCTTGATCCGCGGCCATTGGCGGTTCGGGTGCATGGCTGTCTCTGGATCCACCAGACAGGGACTGGGAGATTCCGCGGTCCCATTGTGACCAGCCCGGCGCCAGTCCTCAGCGCCGGCATCGGTCCTCCATGACCCGTTCTCACCCTCGGTCCCTTGCCACCCCGCCTCCGCGCCCGGCCGCCGGCAGGCGAGGCGAGCGCCCGAGAATCAGGCAAGCAGCACGTCCAGGGCCCGGCCGGCAAGCACTTCGGCGCCGACTGTCTCCTGCACTATCCGCTGGCCCGCTGCAACGACGTCGGCGACGGCGTCGCCGACGGCACCACCCACCCATCGGGCCGCCCACTCGGCGACGTCGGCGGCGCCCGGGCTGTCCGGGTCTGGCCGTCGCCGCCCGCGTTCGACAGCGAGGGCGTACAGCGGCCGGGCGGGCTCCATTGGCGGGAAATGCAGCTCCGCTACCCGCCGGCTCGCGGTCCGGGCGACGCGGAACCCGCCGGCATCGATGTCGCCGAAGTACCACAACGCTGGCGGGGACTGCCCGTCGGCGGCAAGAGCGAGCGCCGCCAGCCGGGTGCCGACCTGGGTACCTGAGCCCCACGCGACCCGGCCTCCGAACCCCGACGCAGCCGCACAGCGGGCCAGGGACACGTAGGTGGTGTAGTTCTCGACGAGGAGCCAGGCGCCGGAGCCGAACACCTGCTGGTGCACCGGCGGCCACACCGGCTCGCACTCCAAGAACGCGAAACTCAGCCGTTCCGGCCCGAACAGGGGGCCAAGCAGCCGCCGCTCGAGCGCCTTCTCGTCGCCAAAGACGTCCAGGGAGCGTTCCCGAAGCGGGACGACCACGCCCCGCCGGGACGGGTAGCCACCGGTTTACCTGGGCGAGAAAGCGGCGCTCTCCGGTGCTGAGCAGCCCGGCGTCGGCCGCCTCCGCGGCCCACGACAGCTCCGCGTGCCACACCACGGGGCCGGCCAGGCCGTCGGGCGACGGCGGCGACGGCCGGGTCACGTACGCCGGCAGCGGCGGGGACGCGCTGCGGTCGAAGCGGGTCTTGGGCACGGTCACGAGTCCGGCGTCGGTCAGCTCGGCCACGGCGTCGACGACCCGGGCCCGCCACCCCACCATCGACGCCGCGGTGTGGTCGACCGACGCCGCAGCGGTGAGGATCACCGCAATCGGCACAGTCCGGGTCCGATGACCGGCCACTGCGTCGGCGATGGCGGCGGCCACCGGCGACAGGGTCTCAGTCGTCACGGCGCCCGGCGGCGACGACGTCGACGACCTGGCTGCGGCTGGCGAACGACGCGTCGTCATCGACCGTGACGTACGCGACGCCGGGGCGGCTCGTCGACGGGCGCTTGTGCATCGCCGCGATGCGGGGGAATGCCGTCACCGCACCGAGGTCGCCGATCCCAGTCCAGAACACCAGCTGCACCCCGTTGGCGGCCGCGACCTTGCGCTGCAGCTCCAGGAACGGCAGGTAGTTGGCCTTGCCGAGCGGGTTGTCGAGCGGGACGACACCGCCGGCGGCGCCGGCCCGGGTCCCAGTCCGCTTCTCGGCCCGCAGCTTCGCCATCACGCAGAACAGCATCAGCGAGGCGGTCAGGTTCTCGCCCCCGGACCACTTGCGCATGTCCTCCACCGGGGTCCGGCCGGTCGGTTGGTCGGGGGCGGGCTTGAGCACCGAGGCCCGGAAGCCGTCGGTGACAGCCGCCTCCGTCGCCCTCCACAGCAACTCGATGGTGTCGAGCTCGACCCGGCCGGCGCTGACCATCCGGTCGATGAGGTCGGCGACGCGCACCTCGGTCTGCTCCGCTGTCGGACGCTGGCGGGGCTCGACGATCAAGAACCGCTGCCCGGCCCACGGGCCGATGTCGTCGCCGAGCTCGGACAGGCTCGAGGCGCGGGCCAAGTCGCCGAGGGTGTCGTCCACCAGTGCAGCCAGGCGGGTCACCACATTGCGTTTGTGGATCTCGACCTCGGCTAAGAGCTGGCCGATGAGGCGGTGCCGGTTCTCCAGGTCGGCCGCCAACTCGCCTGCCCGTGGCGCCACCCGCTCGAAGAGCTGGTCGCCACGGAACAGCTCACGCAGCAGCCGGACGGCCCGTCCGTGCTCGTCCTCGGCCACGATGGAGAACCGGTCGGCTCCGGCCCAGGTCCGCAGTGCCTCGGCCGCCTTAAACCGGGTGCTCATGGCCGAGTTGTACACGCCGTCGACCTCGTCGACATCGGCGGCCAGGTCGTGGACCTGGGCGCGGACGTCGGCGTCGATGTCGCTCACGAAGCCGACGGCAATCGGGGCGACCTCGACGTCGCGCAGAACGCCGGCCTGGTCGCGCAAGAGGCCGGCCCGGATCTCGGCCCGGTCCGCCTCCATCCCGGCCGCGTCGCGCTCGCGTTCCCGTTCGGCGACTACGGACTGGTGCTGCGTCGCCTCCTCGTTGGCGGCGGCCGCTAGCAGGTAGCGCACGAACGCACCAGCAGAATCGATCCCGGAGAACAGTGCGTCGATGCCGCCCTCGGTGGCGTTGACCTCCCCGAAGTACCGGAACAGGTCCGGATCGAAGCGTCGCTCCCGAAGCGCAGCATGCCAGTCGGTGATCGAATCGTCAGCCACGACGGCGTTCACGCCCTTGGAGGCCAACGTGCGGATGTGGGCGCGGAAGGTCGCCAGGTCGACCCTCCCCGGCTGCGCAGCGTGAAGGGCAACTCGTCGAGGGCGGCGCCCTCGACGCTCGGGTCCGGGTGCAAGGCCCACCACATCCGGCGCAGGCGGTCCTTCCCGCTGGAGTTGTAGTCTCGGGGCCGGGCCCGGCCGTCCCACTCGTACACCGCACCAGTGCACAGCACCTGCCCGGACGGGTCGACCCACTCGGCGGCGACATGGGCCGTGTCTGTACCGAGGACGAGGTCCTCCAGGGTCCGCTTCTTCACCCGGGTGGCGAGGAAATCCCGGCGGTCAGGGCGGATGAGGGCGAGCAGCAGCGACAGCATCGTCGTCTTGCCGGCGCCGTTTCGGAGCCACACGATGGTGTCGGCGGGATCGCCGTCGAGGTCGGCCAGGCTGACGGTCAGGTCCGAGAACCGGTTGTCGCGTACGCCGATGGAGTCGAAGTACAAGCGCCGGAGACGGAACACCTACACGGGCTCCTCGACGGCGTCACGGGAGCGGCCGGCTGCATAGATCTCGAAGGCGACGGTCTCGACGACCTCGAGCAGCCCAGCCCGGAACCGGTCGTTGAGGGTGTAGGCGTCGCCGCCGTCGTCGGCCAGGGCGGCCTCGCGGCGGGCGCGGCCCGCGTCAACGAGGAAGTTGAGCAGGCTCACCACATACGCCCGCCGGCAGTCTCGCCGGAGGCCCCGGTCCCCTGGCAACACCTCGGGTAGGTCCAGCCAGCGCAGCGCCGCCTCACCGAGCTGGACGTCGAGGCTGTCGAGTTCGTCGGCGCGGTCGTCGGTTACGGCTCCGGCGATGGCGGCGGCTTGGCGGGTGATGAAGCGTTCCAGGTCGGCGGGGCGGACCGTCGGGTTCGACGTCTCTGCCAGCGCCTCGCCGTTCGGGTACGCAAAGGCGCTGAGCGCGGTCAGCACGAGCCCGAAGCAGCGCCGGTCGGGCAACCGGTTCGACCCCGAGCGCAGCGGAAGCCCGCAGTTGTCGAGTGTGACCTTGAACGGGCCGTCCAGGTCGCCGACGACGACAAGGCCGAGCGTGGTGGCCGCCCGCACGTACAGGCCGAACCCCTCGGCGACGGCGCGCACATCCTCGGCGAACTCGGTATCGGTGCGGAACCGGTCGAGCAGGCTGCGGTACTCCGAGGTCGGCGT
The DNA here is from genome assembly GCA_023264975.1 of Actinomycetes bacterium. Lineage (GTDB taxonomy): Bacteria > Actinomycetota > Acidimicrobiia > Acidimicrobiales > JAHFUS01. The sequence goes on from JAHFUS010000071.1 coordinate 10,575, forward strand.
CGGCCGGTTCGTCGGGACCAGCCCGTAGCGGACGAGGCGGGCAGCGTCCGCGGCATCGGCTCGGATCATGCCACCACCTCGATCTCTTCAAGCGCTGCCTCGACGTCAGCCAACTCGAACACCGCCGGTGCGGCCACGAACAGGTCAGGGCCGTGGAAACGGTCGTCGGCGAGCGAGACGTCGTCGGCGACTGCGACCAGTCCCTGTACTGCGGCAGCGAGGTCGGCTCGGCGAGGCAACTCGTCGGGGCTGGCGTCGCGGTCGGCGACGTAGACCCAGAGCACCGCGCCCCACACGATGTCGAGCAGGCGGTCCGGGGCAGCGACCTCGCCGGCCCGGACCCGGGCCTCGCCCACCAGCGCGGACAGCCGACTCGGTTCCGCCCGGGAACCGGCGGCGGTGAGGATCTCGGCGGCGACGGTGGCGACATCGTCGGGGACCGAGTCGCCGACGGCCTCGCCCAGGTCGCCCGGATCGTCGACGACGGCGTCGCTGCGCTCCCAGGTCACCGGGGCGCGCAGCAGCTGCTTGGCCAGCTCGTCGACACCCCACTGGGGCGGGCAGGACGGCGGGAGCAATGCGGCGGCGAGGGCGTCGGTGGCCAGATCGAACACCGCCGACGCGGCGGCCAGCGCCGGCCGGAGCACGTCGTCGGTGAGATCCACGGCGGCGCCGAGCCCGCGGGCGTGGAACCGCTGCGCCTCCTGGGCAGACAGAAAGGTGGGTATGGCGCCCTGCAGGCGCCTCTCGAGCCGGATCCACACGTCTTCGGAGCGGCGGACCTCGTCGACAATCGCCCGGCACGCCGGGGCCGCGTCGGGATCCTCGCCGGCCCGGACGGCGAGCTCCTTGAGCTGACGGTCCCGCTCCAGCTGGTCGCCGAGCTGGTCGAGGACCTCGGTCAGCCAGCCTGGCATCTCCCCGGACCAGTCGACGCTACGGACATCGCGGCGGGTATCGTCCAGCTTCTCGCGCAGACTGGCGGACAGCCCCTGAGCGGTCTTGGTGGCGTCCCGAGCGCTGAACAGGGCCCGGTCGAACTCGCCTTTTGCCATCTGCAGCTCGACCATCAGCTTCAGTGCCATCGCCTGGTTGGCCAGATCGGTCTGCAAGGCCCGCAGGTAAAGCACGATCGCCTCGTCGGTGGCGGCGACCACGGCGCCGGTGTCGCCCTCGACGAGGCGCAGCAGCCGGAACCGGAACGGGCGGGCCTCGGACCACCCCTCGCCGTTGGCGGCAGGTTCCCGCCACGTGGCGACGTGGGGGCGCCCGTCGTTTAGGAGGCTGTTGAGGACCAATTTGGCGACCCGGGACCAGGGGCGGACTGGGTCGTCGGGGCCCATCCTTCGCGCGGCCTGGGTCAGGTGGTCGAGGATGCGGTCCAGGCCAACGGAGCCGTCCACCGACGCCTGGTTGACCACAACAAAGTCGATGGTCCGCAGGGCCAGCTGGGCGAGGTCGTAACGTTCATGGTCGAAGTCGGCCCGAGGGGCGCCCCGTTCGACCATGGCGAACACCGGGCCGAGGAGCTGGGTCGTCTGCCAGCGGGGGTAGAGGTCGTCCGCTGGGGTTGGCTGCGTCGACTCCCTATCCGCGCTTCCCACAGCGTCATTGTGGAACACCGGTGTGACAGCGTCCCGAGATGTCTGATTTGGGGAGATCTGGAATGGCGCCGCCGTTGTCGGTCGCAGTCGGCAAGCCAGTGCGAAATCGCTGCCCCGTCCGGTTTCGCACGTCCGGACGCAGGCCACCAAGTGATCGGGTGGCGCCGATGCCAGAATGACCGGGTGGAGACCGGATGGGCTTGCGGAGCACTGGGACGACCCACACGGGATCTGAGCGAAGCCCGCGGTTACAGCCCGACGTAGCCCGGGACGTCATGGTGAGGGCTATCGAGATACACCTTGGCCTCCGGTGTCTGGGCAAATCGACCATGGCTCCACCGGATCTCGACGTGACCGCGAACGGTCTTGGTGTGGCCGGTGGCCTTCTCCGTGCATTCCGCGCTCCAGGCCACCTGGGGTTGGCCGACGGGAGCGGCGCTGATCGTCAGACGTCGGAACTGGTAGCGCTGGCGCCAGTCCCAGGGGGTGTCGATGCGCAACCGCAACGGCTGGCGAGCGTCACTGCCCAGGATGAAGTAGGGGGCGCTCATGATGCGCAGCAGCCGCCAGAGCAAGGCCTCGGCCTGCGCGGGGCGGCCGCCGATTCGATTCATCCAGTGGCCGGCGGTGTAGACGCTGACCTCTTGGCACAGTTCGGCATACGGCACCAGCGCAGCCGCTGGCCAGCTCCGGGCCCGGAGGGAGGCCTGCAGCGCCCGACGTTGCGCTGCCGTGAGATCCTCGACCCGGTCGGGAAAGGCGTCGTGTCCGATGCATGAGATCACCGCCTCATAGAGGGCCTGGTAGTGGTCCGGAGCGCTGCGCAGGTACCAGTCGGTGGCGTCGGCATCGCCCGGCCCCAAGAGGCAATCGAAGACGCGGCTGGGCGAGCGGTTGTGGAGGATCCTGGACAAGTACTTGCAGCTGACGAGGTAGACGTGGTCGACACGCAGGTCAGCCGGCACAGTCTCGTCGCCGGGCGCCCTGTGGCTGCCCTTCCATTCGATGAGCGCAGGGACCCGGCCCCGTAGCGCGCCAGGAGCGGCCAGGAATGCAGCGCCGTTGTCGAAGCCGCCTCGGAAGGCGACGTCGTGACCGCCACTGGCAAGCAGCTGCTCCAGGCGCTCCCAGTCCATGCTGGTGAGGTTGACCATGGCCTGCGGGCGCGCGGTCAGGGCGACATCGATGCTGGGATACCCCAACATGCCCAGGGCTGTCGCCAGCTCGGTGATGGTGGTGAGGTCAGCCACCCGGCGGGGCGGGATCCTCGAAGATGGGAGAAAGACGCACATGCAGGGACACGAGTTCCTCGTCGACCGCCTCGGCGGTCCACAGCTCTTCGTCGGGGAAGGCGTCGATACGGGTATCGGTGGCCGCCATCCAGTGGGCCACTGCGTCGCTCCAGCGCTCGTCGAGCAGGGCCGCGCGAATCTGGCCAAGGTCGGCATCGCCCAGGCTGGTCGGATGGGCCCGGGCTACGACCTTCAGGGCCAGCACGCGAGTGAGGACGAACTCGTCGCTGGCCACGAAGACCTGGGCCGGATCGTCGTACACCACGGCCCAGGCGATGCCGGTCACGACGGGATCCCCTCGCTGGCGTAGCGGTGGAGACGGTCATGGCTGTCCGCACTGAGCAGCTCGACAACGTCGTGGACGGCCTTGCCGGGGCCGACTACCGCTCCCAGGGCGGCGGCGCCGGTGCTGCCCTTAGTCGGGGAAGCCGTGGTCAGCAATACAAACGGAATGCCCGGGTGGGCCTCATGCAGTACAGCGGCCTTGCCCAGTGCCTTCCACAGGCTCTCGGCCCGCTTTAGTCCGGCCGGGGTGGTCGTAAAGCCCCCCGACACATCGAAGGCCCAGTCCCGACCGGTGGCATCACGGGCGACGAAGTTCACCTCCACTCCGAGTCGCGGGTAGCGGACATCGGCACGCACCCTGGCGAAACCGCACTGCTCCAACAGCAGGAGCGCCAGCTCCTCGGCCCGGAGGCCCTCGCGCACCGCCCGGGCCTGGAGGTTCTCCCCCGGGTCGGCCAGGCTGGGCATGGCACGGCGCTCCACCGTACGAGACGGGCTGCGGTTCCGGTTGTCCTCCTCGGCCACGCGCGCCAACTCGTCGGCGACGCGCTCCCGAGCGGCGATGACATAGCCCTCATCGGTGTCGTAGCCGACGTAGTGGCGGCCCGTGCGCACCGCAGCCACCGCTGTGGTCCCGGAACCGATGAACGGGTCCAGCACGAGGTCGCCCCTGTAGGTAAAGAGGTCGATGAGGCGATGGGGCAACTCGACCGGGAAGGGGGCCGGATGTCCGACGCGACTGGCCCGCTCCGGAGCCATCTCCCACACGTCGGTGGTCGCCTCCATGAACTCGTCCTTGAACAAGGTGGCGCTCGACGGCCGGCCCTGCGCGTGGCGTTGCTTGGGCGTAAGCGCCCGGTCGAAGCGGCCCTTGCTGGCGATCACGACCCGCTCCGTCAGGTCCCGCAGCACCGGGTTACCCGGCCGCTGGAAGGATCCCCACGCACAGGAACCGGCCGCCCCTCGTCCTTTGCGCCAGATGACCTCGCCCCGAAGCAGGAGGCGCAGCCGGTTCTGGAGGATGTCGGTCACGTCGGCCGACAAGGACCGGTAGGGCCGGCGCCCCAGATTGGCGACGTTGACGGCGATGCGCCCGCCGGGCTCGAGCTTGTCGACGCACTGGGCGAACACATCGCCGAGCATCTCCAGGTAGGCCCGGTAGTTCTCCGGGACGTGGCCCTCCCCAACCGCCGCCTCGTACTCCTTGCCGGCGAAGTAGGGCGGCGACGTGACCACAAGGGCCACGGTGGCGTCGTCGACCTCGCTCATCACCCGGGCATCGCCGGTCACCAGGACGTCGACGGGGTGATGGCGGGTCCCGAGGACCTTGTCGGTCGACACCACCGGAGCCGCAAATCGATCGTAGAAGCCGCTGGCGTCGTGGCTCTCCCGCCGGCCCACGCCGAAGCTGGACGTGGCGGTGGGCTGGCGGCGCCGGGGTCGGGGGCCGTTCGGCTCGGGGAGGGGCACAACGGACGCGGTCATGACATCTCCAGATCGAGGTAGCGGGCGGAGTTGTCCCGGAGCGGGTCGCCGGGGCGGCTGTAGCAGCCCAAGGCGTCGACATTGCGGTGCCCGGTCTGGGCCATGATCACCCGGTCGGGGGCGCCGTTGGCCACCGCAGTGGTGGCGTGACCCGCCCGCAGAGAGTGGCCAGCCAGGCGCTGGGACGGGATCCCTGCGGCCATAGCGCACCGTTTGACGATGAGCGCGACCGAGGCCGGACTGAGGGCGGCCTCGCTAATGGTCTGGTAGCGCGTGACCTTGCGGAACAGCGGGCCCTCCGTGATGGCGGCGGCGTCGAGCCACGCGTCCAGCGCAGCCACCGGGCACAGCGGTGAGCCGGCGAAGGCAGGAAGACCGATGATCCGACCTTCGGCGTGATGATCAGCGCCGGGCCCACCCAGGGCTACGAGATAGTCGTCGCCATGGCGGGCACACTGGGACACGGTGAGCCCGGCCAGATCCGAGCGCCGGAAGGCGCCGGCATAGCCGACCAGCAGCACGGCCCGGTCCCGCTTGCCCGCGAGACCGCCGAGATCGAGGGCCGCGACCATGGCGGCGAGCTGGGTGGTGGTGAGAGGGTCGCGCTTGTCCTTCGCCCGCCCGTAGGAACGCCGAATGCTGGTCATGAGCTCGCGGACCTTGAGGTGGCGGGCCGGCGACACGCCGAAGCCGTTGACCTCGTGCACGTAGGTGATGGCGGCCAGGCGCCGCTCTATCGTGGCCACCGAATAGCCGGCGGCGTTGGCGCCCGCCACCATGGCGGTGACGTAGAGGCACACGGCCTCGTCGCTGGCCGGCAGGGCCTGCCTGGCAACCGTGGCGCACCAGTCGGCGAAATTGGAGAAGTCATCGGCGTACGCCCGCCGGGTGGAGCTGGCCCGGTCGTCGAGGCCCTCGATGGCCGGGCGGGGCAGGCTGCCTACGACTGCGGGAACACGGGGCTCCACTACACACGAAGCGGGCGTCGCCACCGGGTCAGCGAGACTGCTCATGGCGAGTCACCATAGGGTTGGAAGAAGCTTCAGTGGTGGACCATCTCGCGAGAACTGCCCTTATCGCGAGATGGCGTTGGCAAGAGCCAGCGTCGTACGCAGTTCCGCCTCAGCGCCTCTGCGTTGCTCCTGTGCTCAACTACCCGGTTGCCTTGAAGAAGCGGTCGTACATGTCATCTCGCATGTGGACGTAGATGTCCTGGGTGACGCGAGTCGAGGAGTGGCCGAGTAACCGGGAGAGGTCTTCGATGGGGATTCGGGCCTCATGCAGAGCCCAGGTGGCGAAGACGTGTCGGAGGCTGTGGAAGGTCCACGCCCAGGCTCGACCGGCCCGGGGCCAGTCGACAGCCGTGGCTGCGGGATCCCAGGTCCAGCGCCCGTAGTTCGAGCGGCGGGCCCAGCCGCCGCGGGGTGCAGGAAATACCAGCCCCCCGTCGCCCAGCTCCTCGAGGCGGCGCTCGACCATGGCGGCCAGGTCGATGCTGCCCGGGGTCGATGCCGGGTACATGGTGGTCCGCCGGCGTCGGCTCTTGGGCAGCGTCTCCTTGAGTGCGCTGCGGGTCTCGATGACCTGGCGCTCTATGTGGATGCGGCGCTGGCCGGCGTCGAGTTGGTCGGCAGTGAGGGCGACGTGTTCACCCCAGCGCATGCCGCTGTAGGCGACCAGCAGGATCTGCAGCTCCCGCCACCACACGCCGGTCTGCTCCGCGGTGGTGCGCGCCAGGGCGTGGACGGCCTCAACGGAGGGGATCTCAGCCCGGGTGACCGCCCTGTCGGTGGCTTCGACGGGGTTGTCGCCGGACCAACGGACGCCGCGGAGCAGATCCTGGCGCACGAGCAGGTGGCCCTCCTCGAGGCCGGCGGCGACCAGGCCGGTGAGACAGCGCCGGATGTGCTGGGCGACTGATCGCGTGGGAGCGCGATCCATGATGGCCTGGAAGTCAGCCCTGGTGAGTTGGCGGCAGGCGACATGGCCGATGATCGGGACCACGTAGAGGTTGCAGTAGCGGATCTGCTCGTCTCGGTGCCGATCAGACCAGCACGCCACCCGCGGCGGGCGCCGGGCGGGGTCGAGATAGTGCGCGACGAGGTCGGCGCCGCGAGCCTTCCCAAGCTCGGTCGGCGCGCTCCGCGCCAGCCGTTCGACAAGATCGCCAGCCTTGACGATGGCGTCGGCCTGGGAGCGGGCGGTGGTGTCACGGTGGCGCCGTCCCTCGTCCCACCGCACCCGCCAGTAGCCACCGGGCTCCGACGGCGGGTAGACGCGCACGCCGAGGTCGAACTCGAGCACCTCACGCCCTGGATCGGCTACCTGCGAATCCCTCATCTGTGTTGACATGCGCGTCGACGGAACCGAAAACGCAATCGAGGTCTTGGGGGATTACTCGGGGGAAACAAGCACTCGACTCTGGGGAGAGCGAGCCTTTGCGCTGGTCATGCGGTGCGGACCATCTGATTCGGGTGCGGCGCTCCAGGAGTGACGTCTCAGGCGTCTGGCCGACAGCCCGTCGATCGTTGACCTAGCGGAACCTCGGCCCCTTCCATCTCTGCCGGTGGCATATCCACCACCCAGGCAAG
>JAHFUS010000072.1 GCA_023264975.1 Actinomycetes bacterium
CATGGCGCAGGACTGGCCGGGCTACGCTCGACCGCACGGGAAGTAGCGCAGCTTGGTTAGCGCGCAGCGTTCGGGACGCTGAGGTCGCGGGTTCGAATCCCGCCTTCCCGACCACGAAGGGGCAGGTCAACGACGTTGCTCGGCCGGTCGGAGGGTTCGGCTGCCGTCGACGATGGCACGTCCATGGCACACGGTGCCGTCGCCGGCAGCGTCGCCGGCAGGAACCGGGCAGCCAGCCGGTCGGCCGCCTGACGGTCGGCTTCGGGAACAACTTGGGCGTACACGGCCAGGGTGAGCCGGGGATCGGAGTGCCCGAGCCGGCCCTGGGCGGTGCGGATGTCGACCCCTTCGACCACGAGTGCCGTCGTCGAGGTCCTCCGCAGATCGTGGAAGCCCGGACCATCGAAGCGGTCCCGAGTGTGCTTCCCGTTCACCCTCGCCCGCTCGAACGTGCCGCAGCCCGCCTCGGAGACAGCCCGGCACCAGACCCGGCGCCGCCATGCGGTGTAGTCGAGGGCGCCACCCTCCGGGGCCGTGAACAGCAGAGCGTCGGGCGTGGCGACGCCGAGGCCGAGGCGACCGAGGTGGTCGGCGATCAGCCCGAGGAGCGGAGCGGGGGCGGCCAGGGTGCGCTCACCGGCCTCGGATTTCGGGGGACCGAACTCGTTGTCGTCGCCCGCTGACCGCAGACGCGTCTCGTCGATTTTGACCGTGCGCCGCAGGAAGTCGATCGAGCGGACCCGGAGGGCGGATGTTTCTCCCCATCGCAGGCCGAGGAGCGCACCGATCCACACCATGGCGGCGTACTGCGCCGGCATGGCGTCGGCCAGGGCGACCAGCTCGTCCGGGGTGAACACGTGGACCTTGGCCTTCGCCGGCTTGGGAAGCTTGATCCCGCGGCACGGCGACCGGCCGATGTAGTCACGGTCGTCGGCGAAGTGGAGCACAGCGCGAAGCACGCCGTACGTTCGCCCCACGGTGCGGGGGGAGCGGCCGGCGGCGAGGCCGTTGACGAAGCGCTGGACGTCGGCCGGCGTGATCGAACCCACCTGGCGACGGCCGAAGGGCTCGGCGACGTGGGTGCGCAGGGCGCTGCGGTCCCGCTCGCGGGCGCTGGGCCGTTTCGCCGGGTTGGATGCCATCCACTCCTCGGCCACGTCGGCGAAGGTACGGGCGGCCTGGCGCTGGTCGACCCATACGCCCCGGTCCCGCGATCCCAGCTCGGCTCGCTCGAACCGCTCGGCTTCCTTCCGGGTGGCGAAGGTGCGCTTGTAGGCGCGGCCGTCGGGGGCTCGCAACCGAACATCCCAGCGCGTGCCTCGCTTGGTCTCTCGACGGTCGACGCTCATGGCTGCCTACCTACGTCCGCTCGTTCCTCGGCCGACCCGGCTTGCGGTCGGGATGGGCGGTGATCCATGCCTCGACCGACGGTCGGTGCCAGATTCTCCCCGACGCCAACTCCGCTACGGGATCGGGAAAGTCGGCGTAGTCACGCACGATCTGGACTGCTCGCTGGCGGCTCACGCCGAGTAGCTCGGCGATCTCGGCGATCCCCGCCACGGGTGCGCCCACGAACAGCAGCATACGCATTAACCTTGATACACGCAAGGGAAGCTCGCCGATTGGAGGCGACATCCGGCTTCCTTGGGTGTCGCCTACGGGGTCGATCAAGAACCGCCGGCCGACACTACGTGCCGGCCCTGGCTCGCCCTGCGGGCGCCCTTGACCGCCCCCTCCGGCGATGACCTTGTGTTCCAGGACATCCGAGGCGTCGTCGTGGACCTCCACGTTGTCACCCCGCCGTTGCCAGGGTTCCGGCGGCACCCGGCGGTGTCGAGCCAGCCGGGGGGTCCTGCGCGCACCCCGACTCCAACGGTTCGTGCACCGAGGAGTCTGGTCCGGTCAGTCGGTGGACGTACGCAGCCAGCGTCTCGACCGGGATGCGCCGGCTCGTGCCGATGCGCACCGAGCGTAGCGCCCCGGTAGCCAGCAGCTCGTACAGCTTCGAGCGACCGATCGACAGCGCGCGGGCGGCGTCCTCAGGGGTGAGCAGCAGCTTGTCCATGGTTCTCCTCTCGTTGGGTTCTGGTGTCGTGGCGGTCCTGCCGGGCGTGCCGGCGGGCCTCGACCCGATGGGCGGCGGCAGTGGCGGCGAGCAGGGCGTCACCGGAGTTGGCCCAGCCGCGGCTGACGAATCGCCAGTCCTTCACGGCGATGCTCTCCGGGTCGACCTCTTCGCCCCGGCGCTGCGCGGCGTGCAGGACGCGCGCCGCCCGCAGGGCACCGAAGGTGGTGGAGTAGGCCCGGCTCTTGGTCAGCCAGTGGCCTCGGAAGCCAAGCGTGTGCGCCCACGCCCGCAGGCGGAGCCCGGACAGTACGTCCTCGCCACCGAGCTCCCAGGCGGTCCGGACGAGCCGGGCGAGGTGTTCGGGGAGATCAAGCGTCGCGAGCTGACTGGGGTGGAGGCGATGATCGAGGCGGCCAAGGCCGTCGGTGGATTTCGTCGCGTACTTGGCGATGTAGCCGGCAACGGTCCGATCGGTGGCGTCGGCGCCGCCGATGGGGCGCACGTCGAGCTGGTCGCCCCACCGGGCTGCGGCGCCGATGAGGGCGCCAGGAGGCCAAGGCGCGCTCGCGGCGCGGGCGGCGGCGGTCACGGCGACTGCGAGGTCGGTGACGTCCATGCCGACGGGAGGGCCTCCGTCGGGGCCGTCGAGGCGGACGACCGCGTGCACGTGGACCACGCCACGTGCCTGGTACTCGACCACCTTGAGGTACGACAACCGGGCATGGCGGGACACCTGGCGGCTGGGCACGCCGAGACGTGCTGCCAGGCGGCGGCGAACGGCGATCGTGGTCCGCCGCCAGAGTTCGGTGGCGCTCGCGTTCCACAGCACCGTCGCCCGGTAGTCGAAGCACGCCGAGCACAGGGGGGTACCGAGCGCCGGGTCCCCGGGCGGGTGGATGCGGTCACAGGCGATCCGGGCTCCGTGAGGGCAGGGACGGCCTGTGTGGCATGGCCGGGCAACGCCGGCACGCTCACGGCGTGAGTGGACCGGTCCGAAGCTCGGCGCGGTGAGGGTCACGAACACCCGGGGCCGGGTGGCCACCTCCTCCGCCACACCCTTGCCGCCGCGCAGTCCGGCGGCGACGAGCTGGTACGCGTCGGAGCGGTACACCACCGAGCACGAGGGGCACGCCGTCGCCCGCCGTTGGCCGCACGCCTTCAGGAGCGTGCCGTCCGGCTCGTCGGCGGTCGTGAACGCGCTCGTCACCTCGCCGGTCCCGGCGTCGACCCTGGCCGTCGAACCACTCAGCCGGACGGGGCAGGAGCACCATCCGGTGGACCGCGCCTGTTCGGCCCATCGCGCATGGGCGACCGGATCGGCGGCCCGGGCCAACAGGTACTTGACCACCGCGTCACCGGTCACTCGCCGGCCTCCGCCGCCTGGCGGCGAACCGCCTCGGCACGGTCGGCGACGGCGAACAGGCTGTCGTCGTCGAGCCAGAACGACCGGAGCCGGGTCGGCTCGCCCCCTTCATGGAGCAGGTAGCCCACGCCGCGCAGCCCGGCGTCGATCTCGGCTGCCGAGTACCCGAGCGTCGCCCAGCCGGCGCCGAGGATCGTGTCGGACGCGTCGCGGGTGGCACAGCGAAGCGCCCACCTGAATCCGAACAGGTCGCGAAGCGAGGACGGCACGATGTCGGTCGCCGGCTTCTGGGTGGCGGCGAGCACGATAATGCCGGCCGCTCGGCCCCGGGCCACCAGGTCGCGGAGCACCTCGGCGAACTCGGTACGCTCCTTACGGTCGCCGACGGTCAGGTACATGGCCAGCTCGTCGCAAACGACGACGTTCAGGGGGAGGCCGTCATCCGGGCCGACCTTGCGGCGACGCTGGGCCAGGAGCTGCGCGTAGCGCGCTCCCATGTCCACCTGGAGCGTTCGCAGCACGTCCACGGCATCGGCCACGTTGGCGCCCACCGAATGCTCGGCGCAGCCGGCCCAGGTGGCGAGCTCCACGAGCTTCCCGTCCAGCAGCCACAGCTTCACGGTCGGGTCGAGCGCGGCAGCCGCGGTCAGCAGCGACAAGGCGGCGGACTTGCCGGCGCCGGGCTCGCCACCGAGCAACAGGTTGTGCTCCGGCAACGACATCGACACCGTTCGCCCGTCCTCGTCCACACCGACGGGGACGGGCTGCCACAGGCTCGTTCGTTCCGCCGTCGCCAACGGCCAGCGAAGCGGCTGGGGAGCGGCCAGGGGGTCCCTTCGCACGACCACCACCTCGGCCCGGCCGGCGTCCTCGGCGAAGCGGCGGACCCGGACATCGCGGGCGCCGAGGTCGGCGGCGATGCGCTCCGCCACCCGCACGAGGTCGTCGACACATCCCCGAGGCGGCACCCGGGCCTCGAGCCGGTACCCGGCGGGGACCTCTCGAACCCGGCTGACAACCGGCAGCCGCTCCTGGAACGACGCGATGTCCAGGCGCCGCACGGCGGCAAGCCACGTCCGCCGCACATGACTCCGGTGCAGGAGACGGACAAGCCAGCGGCGCAGCACCGGTACCGAGCCGAAAGGGAGTCCGACGCCGATCACGGCGACCACATGCCAGGGTGGCCCGAGGGCGTCGTAGGTGGCGCCGGCCATGACCGCGACCACGCCGAGCATGGCAAGCTCGACCCGCCACGCCCACGTCGTACGGGCGACGGCTCCGACCACGACCTCGGCGAAGCCCTCCTGCTGGGCGCTCACCACAGCCTCCCCGGCAGTTGCTGCGCCCTTCGAACGGCGACTCGAAGCAGCGGGCGCCCAACGGCGGCACCGAGCAGGAAGGCGATCAGGACCTCGACCATGGCCGGAACCGCCTTCCCTACGAGGCGGCCCGGGCCGTCCCGCCGGTGGCGGGCTCGATCCGGGCTGCACGGAACGCAACGCCGCTGCGGTCGTCCATGCTCCATGGCGTGGCCACCAGCCCCGTCACCTTCACCGGCGCTCCGTGGCCCAGGGCCTTGGGCTCCCCGGCGACCTTGACGCTGATGACCTCAGCGCCGCCGTCGACCAGGATGACGACCTGGACTGCGTAGATCGCCTGGCCGTTCTCGTCGACCTTGGCGGCCTTCGAGTCGAAGTCCCGCACGGGCTCAGGCGTCCCGGCTGCCAGAAACGTCATGCCGGTGGTGTCGATCGGCAATTTCATGAACTGCACCTCCTCGGATTACGAGGCGACCATGCCGCCGCCTCATCGGTATCCGACCGGTGTCCGGCCGTGCTTGCGACCGTATCCAGGGGTGCTGTCGCCGACTACGAGAGGACTGCGACTCGCAACAAGATTGTGGTTCAGTTGTGGGTGAGTCGCTGGCGTATCGGCTTCAGCCCCGGCACTCGCCGCCGGCCGGCGAAATGCTCCAAGTCGCCCACCAAGGCCCGCACCAGGCCCAGCTCGTGCACCTCCTCGGGCGCGATCGACTCTGCCTGCTCCAAGGCCTTCACCGCCGCCGCCAGGTCACGCCGCTGCGCGTGTGCGCGGGCCACGTCGACCAGGTAGCGGGCCTGGCGCTCCGGAGAGAGCCTCGCAATCTGGACCTCGCCGGCCAGCGCAATCGCGTCGGAGGCGTTGCCAAGCTCCACCGCGACGGCCACGGCGTGCACTGCCACGTTGGTGGGGCCGAACTCGGTGCCGTAGTCGTCCCGATCCTCTCCCAGCCGTCGTGCGAGCGAGCGGGCGATGCGGAGATGTCCTTCGGCCGACTTCCGGTCACCCTCACGGGCTTCGAGCACAGCCAGCAGGAGCGCGCACGCTCCGACGAGTGAGATGAGCCCGGGATCGTCGGACTGCTGCACGGCGGACGCACCCCGGACCGCCTGGCGCAGGACGTGCAGCGCCAGGACCCGCTCGTCGGTACCGGCCAGTGTGTGGGCCATGCGGTACTGGCCCGCCAAGGCCAGGTGGCGATCGCCGCACCGCTCACCGGTGCCGATGGCCCGATCGGCGGCGATCCACCCCGCCCCCTGGTCGCCGACCTTCATGAGCATGGCCGAGGCCACCTGGTAGACGTCGGCCAGCAACTCGAAGGCACGCGGTCGGTCCTCCGCGGCCAGTGTCCTGGTCGCTCGCTCGAGCCTCGGGATCAGCTTCGCCAGTAGGGGGCCGAGCTGCTGATACTTCGACCCATGCACGGCAGCCCACGCCCGCGCCGTCTCCGCCTCCAACGACGCGAGGTCACCGCCCGCCGCCATTGACGGCATCGGCTCACCGACCAGGGCCTCGGGCACCGGGTGACCGGCGAGCGCGAGGCGCAGGACCTCCACGTACGGCCGGTCCCGGACGTCCTCCTCGCCCTCGCCCAGCACCATGGCCACGAACTCGCCGGCTGGCACCGCCAGCGCTGCCGCGAGCTGCTGGAGGACGAGGACGCTGGTGATCTCGTGCTCGCCCCGCTCGACCTGCGACACCCAGCTCACCGACCGCTTCACCGTTGCGGCGAGGTTCTGCTGGCTCAGGCCGGCTCTCGTCCGCAGCTCCTTGACCCGAGCGCCGAACGAGGCGTCAGGGCCGCGCGACACCTGGCAACGGGCGTTGTCGGACAAACCCGGCCATCGGCTCGACCACCCACACCTCAGGATCAGTCCGCAGGTGCTGGCCGCGCTCTTCCAGGAACCGCCGCACGTGCGCGGCCTGCTCGTGTGCCTCGAACGCGTCGATGTCGTCGTACAGCTCGTAGAAAACGCGCACGGCCGGCGTCTGTGGCAGGCGATGGGCCAGGTACATCGCCGTCCTCCGCTCCTCAGCCTCGATCGAACGCAGCGTCGTTGACGCGAGATCGTCAAACGCAGCCTCGTGCCCCTCCAGCACCTCGAACCGGACCACCAGCCCGTACACCCGCCCGCATCTCCCCTCGACACAAGGACTGACTCCGGAGGCGCAGGCTACCGACACCCCCGTTGCGGCTCGCAATCCGACACGGCACCTGGTCCGGCGCTCTACTGCTCCCGTCGGAATGACCCGCGGACCCTCGCCAGCGTGTGAGGATCTTCTCTACGGGATCAAGACCGACAGAATGTGCTATTTCGAGCGCCCATCTGTTGCTGTTACACTGAACGTACTAGGTCTGGCAGATCGCCCTCGCCACCGAGGACACACTGCGTCACTAACGGACCAACTCCGGACCGGATGCTCCGATCCCGGAAGCTCGTCTCCACCGAAAGGACTATGTGACCAATCAACGACGGCGCACCGCGAAGTCGCTCGGCCTTGCGCTCGTGCTCTCCCTTGTCGCTGTAGGAGCCATACCTGGCGTTGGCGCTGCTGCTAGCTCCGCAGCGACCTGCCCCTCCAGCGGTGATCCGATTCTCCTTGGTCTGTGCAAGACCGCAGACCCCTCTACCGTAGCCTCGAATCCTGTAGCTGGACCGACGAGCTTCGAAGTACCGCCTGCAAGCGGCGGAACTACGGGGAGCGCGAGCAACGCCTCCGGACCATCGGCGTTGACGAGTACGCAGTCGTGTACGTACTACGATACCCGCTATGCATCGGGATCCGGGTCCGGCGATGCGCTGTATGGCTACACCACTAATCTCGGTTCCAAGGCATCGGCACACGCGCACAGTGCGTTCCCGGCCGTCTATCAGAACCGCATTGCCTACGTAACGATGATCGTTGGGCACCGCTTGGTCTGGAACGGCGCGCCTTCCACGGTCAATGGTCGAGTCGTCATGCCGTGGTTCGAAGGCGGAAGCATAACCACCGCCACTGAGACGAGCTTTTTTGCCACGACGAACGCGTCTGGAACAATGCAGATCGAGACGGGCCTTCTTGATGAGACAACCGGCCAGGAGCAGACGTCGATCGAGAGCACGCACCTGCAATCGGGCCAGTCATCCAAGAACTACAGCAGCTCCAACACCCGGACGTATGCAGCCACGTTCCAGCAGGGCCATATCTACCGCCCCTACATCAAGCTAGCTGGCTCCGCCCAAGCACAAGGAACGGTGTTCAATGCAGGCCTCCAAGCGGATTCTCTCGTGGACTGGCTGGGCGGCTCGAACGGCGCGTACCTCAATTACGCCCAATACCAGTTCGACCTTCCTGACGGTTACACACTCACGTGCGGCTAGCCGAAGGTTTGTAAGGAGGAATCTCGTGACACGCCACGGTGACGCTTTCATTAGTGTCACCGTGCGTGCCGGCGATTAACGCAGACCATGAAGTGGACGACATTTCGCAACACCGCCTGGGTACTCGTGGGTGGCCTTATTATAGTTGGGTTTCTTGTCACTGCATTCGTCGAACTCACACGAGCGTCAGGGTGGGGTATCGCCAGAGCGGTCGTACCGGTCGGTGGTGGAGTAGTTGTGACGTGGTGGATCGCCGCAGGGTGTTGGAGACGCACGACTTGGGCAGAGAACAGAAATCCACACCATCCACACCACGATCAGCCCTTTGCTTGAATTGACGTGCCGTCGGGGGTCCACACCCTTTCCCGCCGCACTGCGGCAAACGAGACCGGCGCAACCACGCCCCGGCGCGGTGAGCTTCGATCAGGCCAATGGCACAAGGATGGCACATCCGATGCCAATCGCCGACGTCCGCTCCGGCTGTCTCACGCTCGTCACCTGCTGTTTTCGGTCCGTCAGCGTCCGTCGCCATCCTCAGGATCACCATTCGGGACGCTGAGGTCGCGGGTTCGAATCCCGCCTTCCCGACCACGAAGGTGCTGGTCAGGGCGTTGCGGCGGCGCCCCGGAGTCGGCCAGGCCGATTTCATCCCGCGTTTATCCCGCGAACGGTTTCGCAGCATCCCGCGATCGGTCAGCCCTTTAGCTCGCTGGAGAGGGCTTCGAGGCACGTCGGCGGGGTCCTCACCGGCGGGAGAATCTCACTCAGCGCGGTGAGGTCCTTTGTCGGCCGAGACAAAGGAAATCGGCGCTGATTCGCGGGCCAGCGCACGCCGGCAAGAGCACGCCGGCGTCGACGACGATGCGCCTCAACCGGACCGGCGGAGCTCCTGGCGGGGCCGGTAGACCTCGTCGTCGACCAGCTTGTCGGCCGCTATCTCGTCTACACCTTCGCCGGCCTGCCAGAGCTGGCGGTAGGCGTCGCCGAGCTCGGCGCCCCAACGCACGGCCAACGCTTCAGCCACGATGTCGGCCTCTGTCCTGCCCTCGGCCGTGGCCCTCTCGGTGATCCACCGGGCGAGCGGCCCGGTGAGCACGAGGCGGCCGTCCTGGTCGGTGATCGACCTGTCGCCAGTGGACGAGAGGTCAGCCACCGTTCCGCCCGCTCCGACCCATGAACCGGTCGCCCAGGCGTTCGGCCGCCTCCTCGTCGCCCTCCGTCGTCGCCTGAGCATAGATCGCCAGCGTCAACCGGGGTCCGTATGGCCAAGGCGGACCTGCGCCGTCTTGACGTCCACCTTGGCGCGGACCATGGCCGTCGCGTTCGCCCTACGGAGGTCGTGGAACCCGAGTCCCTGCAGCCCCGCCGCGTCGACCGCGGGCAGCCAGACACGCCGGCGCCAGTTCGCATAGTCGAGCGGTCTGCCCTCAGTGGCGGCGAACACGAAGGCGTCCGAGTCGGCGCCGGTGATCCCCCGACTGATCAGGTGGGCGCTGAGCACCTCGGCCAGCGCAGCGGGCACCGTCAGCTCCCGACGACCTGCGCTGGACTTCGGCGCGGTCACCACCGGCCGCCCGCCCGTGCCGCGCGTGACCTGCTCGGCCACCGAGATCGTGCGACGCAGGAGGTCGACGCGACCGACACGGAGGCCCGCCACCTCACCCCACCGCAGGCCGGTGACGGCCCCGACCCAGACCATGGCCGCGTACTCCGATGGCATGGCTTCGCTGAGCTAGGCCAGCTCGTCGGGAGTGACGATGCGTACCCGCGCCGGGTCGACAGCGGGCAGGCGGATCCCGCGGCACGGCGTCCGCGCGATCGCCTCGCACTCGACCGCGAAGTTCAGCACCGCCCGCAGCGTTCCGTAGACCCGGCTCACCGATCGAGGGGCCAGGCCGTCGTTCCATGCGCTGACGAGGCGGCGGATGTCGGGAGGTGCAAGCGACGCGATCTTCCGGTCGCCGATGACGGGCAGGACGTGCGTCCGAAGCGCGCTCTCGTCCCGGGCCCGGGTCGAGGCCCGCTTGGCCGGATTGCAGTCGAGCCACTGCTCCGCCACCTTGCGGACGGTCACCGTCCCACCGCAGGGGTCGACCCATGCCCCACGTGCCCCCGCCGTCGTCTGGGCGGCCTGGAACTCCTGGGCCTCCCTCTTGGTGCGGAAGGTTCGGGACACCTCCCTGCCCTCGGGGCTGCGCAGCCGGACCTCGTAGACCTTGCCCCTCTTGGTGTTCCGCGGGGTCACGCTCATTGCTACCGGTCTCCTGACCCCTTCGGGTTGGTCACCTTGCGCGGACGGCCGGGCCGCCGCTCCGGGTGTGCTCTCGTCCATGTCTCGACGGCCGTCCCGTCCCAGACCCGCCCGGCCGCCAGGGAGGCAAGGGGCGCCGGGAAGTCGGAGTAGTCGCGCACCAGCTGCAGGGCGCGCTGTCGGCTGACGCCGATGATCCGCGCAACCTCACTCAGTCCCACCAGCCCAACGGGCATCGAGGCCAGGGTAGGACAAAACTCCAGATGATGTAAAGGGTTTACTGAGGGGTCTCAGCTTGCCGGAGACGCTGGACGAAGGCCTCTACGGCGTCGAAAGGCACCCGTGCACACCGGCCGATGTGGACCACTTCGAGCTCGCCAACGGCGATGAGCTCGTAGGTCTTGCTCCGTCCGAGCCCCAGCGCCCGGGCCGCCTCTTCGATCGAGAGCAGCAGAACGACGCCCTCGCCTACGCGCCGTCCGTCCCGACGGGTTCGTTCGATGCCGATCTCGACGACCCGTTCCTGGTCGCCGCTCATGGGAGTCACGCTCACGGCAGCGTCCCGTTCTGGCAGGCGGCGCAACGGATTATGTCGGGGGCGACCCGGGCAGCGTCGATCCAGGCGGTGATCTCCGCTAGGTCGAAGCGGATGATGCTGCCCAGCCTTATGTAGGGGATCTCGCCGTCGGCCACCTTGCGGCGGATGGTCCGCACGGTGACTCCGAGATGGGCCGCCAGGGTCGTCGCGTCGATCAGGTAGGGCAGCTGGGGCGCCGGGTCGGCAGCGTCGTGGCCGTTCAGTAGCGCCCCTGCCGGCTCGACGGTTGTCATCGTGGCCAAGTTGGCCCTCCTTACGTGCAAGCCCGGGCCTATCCCGGGTCGTTGCTCCACTACAGGTGCGTGAGGGGGCGGGAGAATCGCGTTCAAGACCGGAAACATCTCGAATTTCGTCTTCTGCCCCGTGCAGGTAGTGGCCGCCGCAGATTCACTTCGCGACAAAGAAGAGGGCGGAGGGACGACTACTGGCCCAAGCTCGCGTCCGCCCCCCATACTCCGCTCGCAATCTGTTGCTCTCCGGCGGCAGTCGATGTCTTTCAGTGGCGTCCGCGCCGATCAGCACAAGCAAGCCCGGTGACGCGGCCGATGCGCCGGCCGGCGACGCCGCTCGAAGGATGCCTCAGCGATAATCGGCGCGCACGATCGCAGCACCGCCGGCAGCTCGGCGGTCAGGTGACGAAGATCTGCGACACTTGCGACATGGAACTTGCGCCCGGGGTCGTTGTCGAAGACGAGGCTCTGCGCGCTTTCTGTGAGGGTCATGGCGTCCGGCGACTTGGATTGTTCGGCTCCGCGCTCCGAGGCGAGCTGACGCCCACCAGCGACATCGACCTGCTCGTCGAATTCGAGCCTGACCAGATCCCCGGCCTCCTCGGCATGGCTCAGCTCGAGCTCGAGCTGAGCGAGCTTCTGGGCCGAGAGGTCGACTTGAGGACGCAAGGCGATCTGAGCCGGTACTTCCGGGACGAGGTCGCCGCCTCCGCCCGGATCGTGTATGACGCCGCCTGACGACCTGATCCGACTTCGCCATCTTCGCGACGCTGCCGAGAAGGCCGTCGCATACTCGGCCGGAAAGCGCCGAGCGGATCTCGATGACGACGAGCTGCTCCGCCTCGGGCTGACCAAACTTGTGGAGATCGTCGGCGAGGCTGCCAAGCAGGTTAGCTTGCCAACCCGGGCGGCCCCGGAACTTCCATGGACGGCTGCGGCACGAATGCGGGACCGGCTGATCCACCACTACTTCGATATCGACCTGGACGTTCTGTGGATGACGATCACCGAAGACCTGCCACGACTCCTGTCCGCGTTGCCCCGCGCTGGTTCTCGCGACCAGGGTTAGCGCGGGACGGGGTGGGAGGGCAAGGCCCGCTTCACACCATGGCTTTCCACGAGCCGGACAACGAAGGAATGCAACGGACTTGCGTGCCATCCACAGTCCAGGACTGACCACCTCATACAATGAATAACCCCTAGTAGCCACCAGCACTACATTAGCAAAAAGGTTGAGAGAATCCCTAGACGAGCAATTGAAATCAGTCCATACTCACCGCCACGATGGAATCATTGCTCGACACCCCTGCACCCTCCGGTGCTGCCAGCGCACGGCAACGTTGCGCGGTGGTGGGCTGACATGCTGGGCCTGGCCAAGATGGCGCCGGCCGCCTGGCGCTACTACGCCGCCCATGTCGCCCTCGGCCTGGAGGACTACTTCACCGGCCGGGGCGAGGCGCCCGGGCACTGGACGGGCTCGGGTGCCGCCGCCCTCGGCCTCGACGGCGAGGTCGACCCAGCGCAGCTCGGCGCCCTGTTCGGCCAGGGCCGCCATCCCGTCACCGGCGAGGCCCTGGGCACGCCCTGGGACCACCGTTCCACCGATCGGGTCGCCGGGTACTCCCTGTCCCTGTCGCCCCCCAAGAGCGTCTCGGTGCTGTGGGGCCTCGGTACGCCGAACGTCGCCGCCGAGGTGGCGGCCGCCCACCAGGCGGCGGTGGCGGCCGCTGTGACTCTGCTGGAGGATCACGCCGGGTTCTCCCGGGCCGGCAAGGCCGGGGTGTTCCAGGTCGACACCGACGGACTGATCGTCGCCTCCTTCGTCCACCGGACCTCGCGTGCCGTCGACCCCGACCTGCACACCCATCTCCTGGTCTCCAACAAGGTGCGCTGCGCCGACGGCCGCTGGCGGGCCCTCGACGGCCGGGAGGTGTTCGCCATGCAGAAGCCGGCCGGCAGCGTCTACCAGGCCGCCATCCGGGCCGAGCTGTCCGCCCGCCTGGGCGTCGAGTGGGAGCCGGTCGACCGCAACGGCCAGGCCGACATCGTGGGCGTGCCGGAGGGCCTGTGCCGGATGTTCTCCACCCGCCGCCGCCAGATCGAGGTACGGGGGGCCGAGCGGGTGGCGGCCGCCGAGGCCCGCCTGGGGCGCTCGCTCACCGACGAGGAGCGGGCCGAGGCGTTCCAGGTGGCCACCCTGGAGACCCGCCCGGACAAGGGGGGTATCGCCGAGGCCACCGTGTCGCTGCTGGAGCGCTGGCGGGCGATGGCCGTCGGGCCGGATGGGCGCCGGAGCGTTGGCTGGGCAAGGCCCTCGGGCGCTCGCCGGCCCAGCGCAGCCTGGCCCTCGACGCCGGCGCCGACGTGGTGGCCCAGGTGGTGGCCGAGCTGGGAGAGCAGCGCTCCACGTGGGGACGCACCGACGCCATCAAGGCCATGGCCCGGCGTCTGCCTCCCGGCCTGGTGGCCACCGCCGACGAGGCCCGGGCCTGGATCGAGGCCGGCACCGATGCCGTGGTCGCCCACCGCCAGATTGTGCGCCTGGTGGCGCCGGCCAGCGTGGAGGTCCCCGTCGCCCTGTGCCGGCGGGACGGACTGGCCACCACCCAGCGCCACGGCGGGGCCCGTTTCACCACCCGCACCACGCTCGCCCTCGAAGGGTCCGTGATCGAGGCGGCCGGGCGGGGCCGGGAGGCAGGAAGAGCCGTCGCCTCGGCCACCGCCATCGATGCGGCGGTGGCCGACAGGGGGCTGGGCGAGGACCAGGCACTGGCCGTTCTCCGGGTGTGCGGGGGTGGCGAGGCGCTGGTGTGCCTGGTGGGCCCGGCAGGGGCGGGGAAGACCCGCTCGGTGGGGGCGGCCCGCCTGACCTGGGAGGCGTCGGGTGTTCCCGTCCGCGGTCTGGCCGTCTCGGCGGTGGCGGCGGGGGTGCTGACGGAAGAGGCGGGACTGGCCTCCGACACCCTGGCCAAGTTCCTGTGCGAGAACGCCAAGGTCGACCCCGAGCCGTGCTGGCGCCTGCGGAAGGGCGAGGCGGTGGTGCTCGACGAGGCGAGCATGGTGGCCAGCGCCGATCTGGCAACCCTGGTGGCGATCGTGGAGGCGGCGCAGGCCAAGGTGGTGCTGGTGGGCGACCACCGCCAGCTCGGGGCGGTGGGAGCGGGCGGGCTGTTCCGCCTGCTGGTGGCCGACACCGACGCCGCCGAGCTGACCGACGCCCGGCGCTTCGTCGAGCCCTGGGAGGCGGAGGCGTCGCTGCGGCTGCGTCAGGGCGACGCGAGTGTGGTCGACGAGTACGAACGCCACGGACGCCTGGTGGGCGGTGACCGCGAGGAGATGGTGGAGGCCGCCTTCGCCTCCTGGCTCGGCGCCCGCTCGGCCGGGGAGTCGGTGGTGGTGCTGGCCCAGGACCACGTCACCGTCGACGCCCTGGCCATGCGGGCCCGGGCGGTGCGGGTGGCGGCCGGCGAGGTGGAGGCCACCGGCGTGGCGGTAGGCGCCCAGGTGGCCGGGGTGGGCGACGAGGTGGTCACCACCGAGAACGACCGGCGTCTCCTCACCACCGGGGAGCCTGGGTGCGCAACGGGGACCGCTGGGTGGTCGTCGAGCGCAGACACGACGGCGCCCTGCTGGTGGAGCACGCCGACGGCCGGGAACGGGTGGTGCTCCCCGGTCCCTACGTGTCGGAGAACCTGTGCCTCGGCTACGCCGTGACAGTCCACACGGCGCAGGGCCTCACCGTGGACCGCAGCGTCGTGGTGCTCGACGACGCCGCCCGAGCGGAGCTGGTGTACGTGGCCATGACCAGGGGACGCCGGGAGAACACCGCCTGCATGGTGGTGGACCACGTCGGCGATATCGAACACGGCTGGCGCAAGGCACCAAGCCCGGCCGAGGCCCTGGCCGACGCCCTCGGGCGATCCGGAGCGGAACTGTCGGCCACCGAGGTACTGCGGGCCGAGCTGGGCCGCACAGAGGACCTTGCCGTGCTGGTGCCCCAGTTGGTGGAGGTGCGCCGGCACATCAGCCGCGAAGCGGGGCCCAACCGGCACGGCGAGCTGCGAGAGCTGGCTGTCGAGCTCGGAGTGCGTGACCCGGCCGGCGCCCGGGGGAAGCTCCACGGGGCGGAGGTCGAGCTTCAGCGGGCTGCCGCCGCGGTGGAGACAGCGCGGGCGGAACTTGACGCCCTGGCGGCCCGTCCGAGCCTGGTCCGCCGCCGTGCTCACGCCGTCGCCGTGGAGATGGCGCAGAGCAAGCTCGACATCCGCCTCCGACGGATGTCAGACGCCGAACGCCAGGTCGAAGCGGCCACCGTCGTCCTGCGGTCGGCCGAGGCGCTCGAGGCCGACGTGACCGGGCGCTTCCGGGAGGCGCGCGAGGCGACGACGAGACGAGAGGCGTGGCTGGACGAGCACCCGGCCGAGGTCGCCTGGGAGGCGGACCTCAGCGAGCGGGTGGCCGATCGCCGAGCCGAGTTGGCCCTGGCCGCCGAGCGGGACCTGCCTGCCCACGTCGTGCGCCTGGTCGGCCCGCCACCCGAGGAACCGCACGCCCGCGACGACTGGCTCGCCGATGCCGGGGCGGTGGAGGCCTACCGGGAGAAGTGGAGGGTCGAGCCCGATCGGCTTGGACAGGAGGACAACACGCGGGGCCTCCAAGCCATCGAGTGGGAGGACATCCGGGCGCAGCTGGAACCCGACCCGGTCGCGCTGGACTGGCTGGCATGGTCGAGGCCGTCGCTGGACCACGGGATCGATCTGGGCTTGTAGGCCGCCTCGTGCCAGCCATGCTCGTGGTGGTCTCACCGGCGTCCGGCGTGCCCTGAAGCCTTCTCGTCGGACATCCTCGACGCGAACGTCGAGGCGTCGGCGCTCCAGATTTCCGGATCGGTGCGGCACTGCGTTCCGCTCAACGTGGATTGCGTCGAGCGGAAGGCGTGAAGTATCCGGCATTAGGCGTGCTGGTGCTGTTCGCGCCGTTGAGCTGAGTAGTCGCCACTCCCGGCGGCTCAGGCTCCTCCGGCGCTTACGACGCGAAAACCCACGAGAAGGCCGAGCGGCCCGGCGTGGCGACAGGCCGCTGGCCTCGTCCGTGCGGCGGCCATCCCGGGCGGGTGACGTAGACGTCCGCGACGCCGTTGTCGTCGCCTGGCGCGAGCGAATCGGTCGTCGTCCATGCGACCGTCCGCCCGTCATGGGTCAGGGCCATGGCCCATGCGTCGACGGTCTCGCCGATCGGCGTCGTGTCGCCGGTCGTGCGGTCGAGGATCCCGAGGGCGGCGGTGGCGACCGCCACGCTGGCCGCCTCAACGACCAGCACATGCTGGCCGGCGGCGCTCAGCCCACCGGCGGCGCTCACCGGCGCACCGGAGATCGGCTGGACGGCGCCGCCCTCCCACACGAAGCCGTCCAGGTCGCTGAAGCCGTTGGTGAACACGGTGTAGGCGACGACCGACCCATCGTCACTGACGAACGGGAAGACCGGTCCCGCGCCGGGTCCGCTGGGTACCTCATCGATGACGACTCGATCCTCGGTGTGGAGGTCGAGGCGGATGATCCGGGCGGTGGTCCCGTCATCCTCTTCGAACACGAGCCACTTTCCATCCGGCGTGAGGTCGACGAAGGAGCCCTTGCCAACGGGAATGTCGGCGACGGTACCTCTCGTGAGGTCGGCGACGTGGAGCGTGCTCGACTCGGCGAAGGCCACCTTCGTGCCGTCGTCACTCACGGCCGGTGCGTCGACGGGATACGGAATTCGCCCGTCGACC
This sequence comes from Actinomycetes bacterium, assembly GCA_023264975.1. Lineage (GTDB taxonomy): Bacteria > Actinomycetota > Acidimicrobiia > Acidimicrobiales > JAHFUS01. The sequence goes on from JAHFUS010000072.1 coordinate 16,960, forward strand.
ACGGTGGTGGTGCGTCGGTCCAGGTCACGCAGGTACGTGCGGCCGGCGTAGAAGACGACGAAGCGGCCATCGCCGGACATGTCGCCGTTGGAGGCGTGGCCCACCACGCCGACGCTGATCCAGTCGACCTTTCCGGTAGCGAGGTCCTTCCGGAAAAGGTCGCGGTCGCCGTCGACGTCGCCGGGGACAACGCCGTTAGCGTCCGACTGGAACAGCACGAAGCGACCGCTGCGGTCGAGCGATGTCGGGCCGAACGAAGAACTCCCGACCGCATGTCCGTCTCGGTCGGAGCTCGCCAGCTCGGTGCGATCCTGTGCGGCGATGACGGGCGTGCTTCCCGTGGTCAACCACCCGGCCAAGCCGATGATGGCCGACAACAACAGGCGTGCGTTCTTGCTCATCCCTGACTGCCTCCCCCGGGCTCAAGCTGCGCGAAGCATGAGCATAGGGCGGCTAGACAACCAGTCCGCGCGGCCACGTTCTGCTCGGTGTGGGTGCGCCCAACGTGCCGCTCGGTCCCGGTGTGTCTACCTGTGCGGTTGGTGCGAGCTACGAGGAGAGATCGAAAGTAAAGCCGACCTCGCGGCTGCGCTGGCGGAAGCTCGCAACGACTCCGTCGCGTGGCGCTGGCGTTGGCGCGTACGCCCTGAGCTGCCCGTCGGTGGGAACTGAACCGGGGTTGCGCTCGGTACGTGAATCGGCCTGGGTTTGACGGAGGCTCGTTCGGTTGGTTTTGCCGTCCGGCTCGTCGCCGTCTGGCCCCGCGATTGTGGCACGGCGGGCGGCCGGTGTCAGTTGCCGCTGAGGAGCTCA
>JAHFUS010000117.1 GCA_023264975.1 Actinomycetes bacterium
TAGTTCGACTGAAGGTGCTCCAACGCCAAGGCGACCCGGTCTTCGCTGGCTTCTCAGACGAATACGCCACCGAGAATAGGCGACACGAGCGACGGCCGGTAACGAGAGTGGGAGGCGAACTACCCGAACTGCTCGCGCAGACTGCCACTCGTGCATCTCCGCCACGCCAACTCGATGTCGGCTTTCGCCGAACGTCCCGTCCCAGAACACTTTGGGATGAACCCGGCGGCTGCGGGCGAACTGGCACCGGCTCGAACCGGCGATCAGCAGCGCTTCCCTGGTCGGATGCTCCAGGTCAGTCAATGCTTGTGCCAGATCTTGGGCCTCGTCGACACCCAGGCTCACCACGTGGTCTTGTCAGCGGCTCAAGTCCGAGGTCCGCAGTGTCAGCAGCTCAACTCCGCTGACACCAGGCTCACCTCCGACCGTTGGCAGCCGCTCAACTCCGAATCATCATCATCGGCGGCGGCCCGCCTCGAGCTCCGGCCACCATGCCGGAGGCGGGGCGTGCGGGGATGCTCGGGCAATCGTGCCCCGCCCTCCCGCAGCCGCATCGCTCAACTGTCCGCGGATGAGACGTGGGGCAAGGCAGTCGCGGAGGAGATGGCCGCGCTCGCGGCGCGCCTGCACGAGCGCTGAATGGTCGGTCTTCGCCAGGTCTGCTACAGATCGCCGCTGTTCGGCCCAGGGTGCCTCCGTGGTGGACGGGTTGCCAGATTCGTGTCACAGGTGCGTCGTACGGTGCTGGTATGGCGTCGTCGGCTGTCGAGCGGGAGCGGTTCGTGACGAAGTCGAACATGGTCGACTTCGCCAGGTGCCCGTATGCGTTCTGGCTCGTTGACGGTGGTGTCGTCGACGCCGAAGCGGCGGTCACCCGCCTACAGGCCGCGCAGATGTCCGCCGGCGTGGCCTTCGAGTCCCGAGTGGCCGCCGACGCCGTGGCGGTACCGCAGAACGCGACGTTCAACGACCTGCTCGCTGGCGACGCCGACGTGCTCCTCGACACGAGGTTGGTGAACCGGAAGCTGCGTCTCGCAGGGATCCCCGACGGCGTCCGGCCTGGCGGGGGAGCTGTCGTGCCCATCGAGATCAAAAAGCGTCCTCGGCCGACGGGGCGGGATGCGTTGGAGCTCGCGTTCTACTGGCTGCTCCTCGAGCCGTACCGGACCCGGCCGGTGCGCCCGCACGGCATCTTGTTCCTTGAGTGGCGTGACCAGGTCGTCGAAGTGGATGTGGAGCTCACCGCTGGCCACTTCGTCGAGGTGCGTGCCCTGGTGGACGGTGTGCGGGCTGCCCGCCGCGACGGCGTGGTGCCCGTGGGCCTGTGCCCTTGTCCGGTGTGCAAGGGCCCGGGGCGGGCGGCGTTGGTCGCTGACCTGGTAGCGCGCCGCCACGTCGGTTTGTTGTGGTCGGTTGGGCCGCGCTTCACCGAAGGTCTCGCCGCCCTCGACCTCGCCGACTTCGCGAGCCTGGTCGCCGCGGACCCCTGGGAGGTGGCATTCCGGTTGCGGGTGGGAGGCTGCAACGTGTCGGCCGGGATGGTGGCGCGCTGGCAGCACCACGCGGTTGCCCTTCTCGAGCAGCGCCCGGTCACGTTCGCCAAGGGTGTGCCGGTTGGTCGACGGTTCATCGCCGTGGACCTCGAGTACACGCCGGCCAGGGTGTGGCTGATAGCGGCCGCCGTGGTCGACGGCCGTCGTCGCGGCCGGGTCCACCAGTTCTGGGCCGATGACCGGGCCGAGCTGAAGGCGGCCCTGGTTGCGCTCGGTGAGCTGGTCGCCGCCAATCCTGGGTTGCCGGTGGTGACGTGGAGCGGGAATGGTGCGGACCTACCGCAGCTCGATCGTGCCGCCGACCAGGCGGGCGCCCGCCGGGCGGTCCGGGCGGTGTTGGAACGTCACGTGGACGCGTTCGCCCTGGCTCGTGACAGCGTCCGGTTGGCGGTCGCCGGGTTGGGAGTGAAGGAGGTGGCCGCCTACTTCGGGTTCGAACGGACGTCGGGTGTGCGGGACGGGCGGGAGGCGACCTGGTTGTACGGCCAGTACCGGCGGGCGACGTCGCAACGGGCGCGGGCGTCGCTCCGCCGAGAGCTGCTCGCCTACAGCCGCAAGGACGTGGACATGCTGATCACCGCCGTCCGTGGCGTCGATGCCCTCCTCTCAGGCCCCGGCTCTTCGACATAGCTGGCAGGCTCCGCTTGTCCGCCCGAGGGGCCCGAGGTGGTCCGCCCGCGGGGCTATCGCCACCCCCTCGAAGACCCCAGGGGCTGGGTCGAGCAGGATTACCTCCCCGAGCACCTGGCCGGCACCCGCTACTACCAGCCCTCCGAGCACGGCCGGGAGGCGGAGATGAAGGATCGGCCTCCGTTCCGGGAGTCAGGAAGTCTTCCCGGATAGCCTCGGGCAGTGACCCTCGATCGATGCCTGGGTGACGAACTGGGAGATCGGTTGTTGCCGGAGCGTCCCTGCGCCGCGCCGCGATCGATCCCAGATGGGCATGCGGACCGCACCATTGGGAAGCGCGGCTCGAAGTCGAGGTCGATCGGTGACGAAAGATGATGTGATCGAACACCCCCGGGACGTTGAGCGAACTTCGCGAAGGGCGAACGTCACCCACATGTCCATCACATGTCACTCAGCAAGCCGGTGATCTGTCTCTTTGGCACTCCGTCGCCCACTCGGAGCAGTGAACTCGACGACACCGAGCTGTTCAAGAACTTCTTGGACGACCCAGAGTTCAAGAAGTAGCTCACTGAGACCACCTTCGGTATCACCTACACGTAGAGCTCGTGCTCGGGCGGCCGAGCCCAGCCCTACTGATTGGACTTGTAGTTCTTGTTCATGGTCTCCTCCGTCACCTGATCTCATCGACTGGCGGCGGCCACTCCACTAGGTGAGGTTGATCGTCTTGGTGCAGGCCGGGAATGTGGAGCATCCGAGGAACGCCCCGAACCTCCCCGTTCTGCGCACCATCGTTCCCTGACCGCAAGTGCAGATCCGGACCGGCTTCCCGCTGCCGTCGACGATCGTCGCCTGCTCGTCCTTGAGGAGCTCGGTGACGAACGGGGATATGCGTTCAGGCGGGGTGATGAGTGTGACCTGCCGGCGCGCACGGGTCAGAGCGACGTAGAAGAGCCGACGTTCTTCGGCCCGTTCGTAGGTCTCGGGAGCTGGCATCGCCAGTCCGAGGACGGGGTCGTCGGTGATGGTGCTCGGGAAGCCGTAGGTTCCGGCGCTCATCGAGGGGATCACGATGTAGTCGGCTTCGAGGCCCTTCGACTTGTGGATGGTGCGGGTCTCGACTCGGAGGTGTGGGAAGCGTGGGACCTCCTCGCGTTGGAAGTTGTACCGAACGAGGATGTCCACGCTCACGGTCCCGTCGGGCCCGGCTGGGACGGTGCCGTCAGCGACGCCGGCCGACAGCTTCCGCAGGTGGTCGACGACGGCGGTGCCGGAGCTGGCGGATCGGATCACCTCGACCGGAGGTCCGGGATCGCTCTGGATTGAGCGCATCGGCTTGTTGAACTGACTGGGGTTCTTCGACACGAACTTGCGGGCGACGTCGCAAATCGTCTGGGTGCACCGGAACGTCGTCGTGAGCGCCAGCTGCGGGCCGGGGCCGAACCACTCCTCGAACTCCGTCATCACGGTGAGGTCGGCCCCGGCGAATCGGTTGATGGACTGCCAGTCGTCGCCGACGGCGAGGAGGTAGCGGCCGGGCCGTTTCACAAGGCCTCGGATGAACCTGCCGCGGGCGCGGCTTGCGTCTTGGAACTCGTCGACCATGATGAGCTCGTACGGGAAGGCCGCTCGGCCGGACTCGAGGTGGTCCGCTGCCTGGACGAGCATGTCTTCGAAGTCGACGGCGACCTCGGCCTGGAGACGCTTCTGCCAGGCCTCGTGGATCGGCCAGTAGACGTTCATGAACAGGCGGCTTCGGTAGCCCGCTAGGTGGGCGAGCTCCTTCGTGAGTCGGTCTTCGAGGTCTTGGCGGGTCCACGAGTTCGACTTCACGTGCGTCATGAACGTTCGAACGAATCTGGCGAGATCCTCATGCTTCATGGGCCGGGACCACTGGTTGCGGATCGGACGATCTGGGTCCCAATCGAAGGTGATGCCGTGCGCCTTGAGGTCGCGCTCGAGCTTGGCGAGGCCATCGTCGAAGACGACGTGGGCCCAGGTCGACTCGACGAGTGTCGTGCCGTGCGTGGCGTGCACGTTGCGCTTCCACTCCATGCCCTTGGCGTAGCCGTAGAACTCCGGCGGCGCCTTGCCGTC
>JAHFUS010000118.1 GCA_023264975.1 Actinomycetes bacterium
GACGAAGGGCGGGCGGTCGCTGCAGCTCCCCGCCAGTGCCCTCACCCGGGGCTCGGGCGTGCTCACCACCGTCACCCGGTCGGGCCAGGAGAAGGTGTACGCGGGGATCAGCTTCGACGGCGGTGCGCCGTGATCGCTACCGAGGAGTACACCCGGTTCCTGGCCGACGAGTATCTCGGGTCCTACGTCGCTGACGGCGGGGCGGCGGTGAAGTTCGTCGTGGCTGCCGCCGATGATGACGCGTCGTCGTTCAGCGCCGGCCTGCATGACCGGGCAGGAGCCGCCGGCTACCACACGGCCCGGATCGACGCTGCAGATACCCGGGTGCACATGATCGACCAGGTCTTCTTCGACCTGGCCCGCACCGTCGACTGGAACGCACTGGCCACCGAAGCCGCCCGTGCCGCGCTGGCGGCGGCCTCCCACCCCGTGCCGGAGGGGAGCGACGACATCTCGGTGGCAGCGGTGGCGGCGCACTACGGGGTGGAAGCCGGCGAGTTGACCCGTGATGTGAACCGGGCCCTTCAGCAGGGCATCCACCGGGACTTCGCCATGGTGCAGGAGTTCCGGACGGCGATGCTGCGGTTGTGCCAGGCGGTGCTGGCCACCGGGCAGGTGACCGAGGCCGAGCACGCGGCGGTGCTCGACTGGCTGCGGGGCGATCTCCGCCAGATCACCCTGCTCCGCTCGGCCATGATCTTCCGCCGGATCGGGCGCCACAACGCCCGACAGATGCTGTTCTCGCTGGCCCACTGGCTGTCCATCAATGGCATGGCGGGCCTCGTCCTGGAACTCGACGTGCGCCGACTCGGCTTCGCCCGCCGTCCCCGGCCGGAGGAGCGGCGCGGGCTGTACTACACCAAAGCGGCGCTCCTCGATGCCTACGAGATGCTCCGTCAGTTCGTCGACAACACCGACGAGCTCTCGCACTGCTGCGTGGTGGTGCTGGCCGCGCCCGAGTTCCTCGTCGACCAGAACCGCGGCCTCGACGCCTACCAGGCGCTCAAGCTGCGGATCTTCGACGAGGTGCGCGACAGGCGCCGGGACAACCCGTACTCCTCCCTCGTGCGGTTGGGGGCGGCGTGACGGCCGAGGCGGGCCGCCAGGGGTCCGTCCAGAGTCGACGGGCGCTCGAGGCCCTGCGGGCCGGTGTGCCCAACCGGGACGCGGTGGCCGCCCTCGGGTCGCTCCAGACCGGCGTCGAGGACCGCTTCACCCAGCTCCTGGACGCGCTCCGCGCCATCGGGCGCGACGAGCCGCCCGGCGGGATGTTGATCGGGGGCGGTTTCGGCTCCGGCAAGAGCCACGTACTCGAGCACCTCGCCCACCGGGCGCTCGACGCCGGCTTCGTCGTCTCGAAGGTCGTCATCTCCAAGGAGACGGCGCTGCACGACCCGGCCAAGGTGTTCCGGGCCGCCATCGATGACGCCCGGGTGCCCGGCAAGCCCGGCTCGGCCATCGACGAGATCGCCGCCGGCCTGCGCCCGGACTCGCCCGAGTACGCCGAGCTGTACCGGTGGGCCCACAGCGACGACGCCCCGGTCGACAGCCGCTTCGCCGCCAGCTTGTTCCTGCGCGAGTACGCCCGCGGCGACCTCGAGCTGGCCGACCGCATCGTGCGCTTCTGGGCCGGCGATCCGCTCCCGGTGGCCGACCTCCGCCGCCGGCTCAAGGAGGCCGGCGCGGGCGCCACTTACCGGTTGGCGGCAGCCAAGGAGCGCGACCTCGCCCTCCAGCGGTTCCGCTTCGTCCCCCGGCTCATCCGGGCCGCCGGCTACGAGGGATGGGTCGTGCTCCTCGACGAGGTCGAGCTCATCGGGCGGTACTCGTTCCTCCAGCGGGCCAGGTCCTACGGCGAGGTGGCACGATGGGTGCGGGGCGATCGGGAGGACCCGGGGGCGCCCCTGTGCGCCGTGCTCACGAGCGTCGACGACTTCGAGACCCAGGTGCTCGCCGGCAAGAACGACATCGAGCTCGTCCCCAAGCGCCTGCGCATGAAGGGCACCGCCGAGCACGACGTGCTGGCCACGATGGCCGAGGCGGGAATGCGCATCATGGAGCGCGAGCAGGTGAAGCTCCAACCGCCCGACAGGGACGCGCTCGACCGCACCTATACCAAGCTGCGCCAGGTCCACGGCGAGGCGTTCGGCTGGGACCCGCCCGATGTCGAAGGGCTCGAGCGCCTGCCGTCCAACCGTATGCGACAGTACGTGCGGGCATGGATCACCGAGTGGGACATCCGCCACATCGACCCGTCGTACCAACCCGACCTGGTGGCCGGCGAGGTTGTCATGGACTTCACCGATGACGGTGACCTCGATCCCGGGTCCGACGGCGCCGGTGGCGCCGGTGTGGGCGAGGAGGCCGCGGCAACGTGATGAGGTGAGTGGTGTCGACGAGGTGGCTGCCGTCCTGGACGCGGCGCCCGGCCGGACGGCAGTCGAGGTGCGCGACGCCCTCCGCTCGACCGGGCGGGTCTCCCTCACTGCCGGGGACGTGAGCCGCGTCCTCGCCACGTTCCCGCGGCGCTTCCACCACGACGGTGCCGAGCCGCCCCGGTGGTGGCCGACCACCCACGCCGTGGTCCCATCGCCGGCGCCCGATGCGCCGGCGCCGGCGGCCGGGGTGGCCCCGGCGCCCGGCGCCATGCCCCCGTTGCACGCGTGGCAGGTCGACGCCCTCGGGGCGTGGCGCCGCCAGGGCCGGCGGGGCGTCGTCGAGGCCGTCACCGGTGCCGGAAAGTCCATCCTCGGTGTGGCGGCCGTCCTGGAAGAAGTCGCGGCACGCGGCCAGGCGTGCGTGGTGGTTCCCACCACCGAGTTGCTCCGCCAGTGGTCCGGCGTGCTCGCCCCGAAACTGGCGCCGGGGGTCAGCCTCGGGCTGCTGGGCGACGCAAACACCGCGAGCCTCGGTCGGGTCGACGTGCTGGTTGCCGTGGTGAACTCGGCCCGGGAAGCCGATCTCCGGCCTCGCCGCCCGGGCGGGCTGTTGGTGGCGGACGAGTGCCACCGGTACGGCTCCGAGGGCAATCGCCTGGTCCTCGAGGCCCGCTTCCCGCGCCGGCTGGGCCTCAGCGCCACCTACGCCCGAGCCGATGACGGACATCTCACCTGGCTCGACCCCTACTTCGGGGGCACCTGCTTCCGGCTGGGGTACCGGCGCGCCATCGCCGATGGCGTCATCGCCCGGGTGCGGGTTGCGCTGGTGGCTGTGGCGTTCGAACCCCACGAGCGGGCCGAGTACGACGAGCTCTCCGCGGTGATGTCGGCCGCCCGCTCCCGTCTGGTGGCAAGCCATCTCCTTCCGGCCGAACCGATCGGGCTGTTCCTGGAGTCGGTGGCCCGCCTGGCGAGGAGCGGAGGTGATGACGGCGCCGCGAGGGTGGCACGGCAGTATCTGTGGGCGATGCAGGACCGCCGCCGGCTCCTGTCCGAGACGCCGGCCAAGGCGGCAGCGCTGGCCCGGCTGGCGCCGGCCGTGCGGGCCGCCGAACGAGCGATCGTGTTCACCCAGAGCATCGCCGGGGCGGAGGAAGCGGCGGCGGTCCTTCGGTCGGAGGGGCTGTCGGCGGCGGCCCTCCACTCGGCGCTGGACAGGAACACTCGGCGCTCGTTGCTGGACCGGTACGCGGCCGGCGACCTCCGGGCCGTGACCGCGCCCCAGGTGCTCGACGAGGGCGTCGACGTCCCCGCCGCCGATCTTGGGATCATCCTGGCGGCCAGCCGGAGCAAGAGGCAGATGATCCAGCGCATGGGCCGCGTCCTGCGGCGTAAGCCGGACGGCCGGCCAGCGCGCTTCGCCGTCGTGTTCGTCGAGGGCACGACCGAGGACCCGGCGCAGGGTGCCCACGGGGCGTTCCTGGACGAGATCGTCGGCGTGGCCGACGCCGTGGCGAAGTTCCCGGCGGGCTCGGAGGCGGACGACGTCACGTCCTTCGTTGCCGCCATTCTCCCCTCGTGACCGGGGCCGTCAGGACAGATCTGCAGCGTTCCTGCGACGGTGGCCGCCCGCGCCTGTCGGGGAGGTCACGACGCCAGCCACCGCGTCGGTCCGCACGTGCACCCAACTGGGGCTGGCCGGCGATCGTCGATCTGGTGTTTGCGTGACCATTCTGTGACCAGGGACGGAGACAACGAACTGCCGTAGACCCCAAAACACCCTGTGACCTGCGGTTATGGCTCCGGGGCTGGGACTCGAACCCAGAACCCTCTGATTAACAG
>JAHFUS010000119.1 GCA_023264975.1 Actinomycetes bacterium
GAAAAGGCTAGGAGTTCGTGATTTCTGAAGGTCGTTTCGTTCCGAACCCAAGGCGGCAGGGCCGGTAGGTGCTGGTTGCGTGCTTGGGTTCGGCAACTGGCACGGTCGTCATCGATCCTGGGCGGTCAGCCGGTGTTGGTCTGTGCTCGCGAGTCGGTGGCGAGGAGCTGGTGGACGCGCTGGTGCGAGATCCCGAGGATCGCGGCCGCGTCGCGCATGCTGATGCCTTTGCGGGCGAGTTCGGCTGCGGCTCGTTGCATCTTCTCGAGGGCGACTCGGTCGGCGTTGCGGGCTTGGTCGCGGGCTTTTCGGGCCTCGTCGATGGTGCGCATCGCTGTCTTGGTCAGGATGGGTTTGGGGACGAGGTTGATGGACGATTCGTCGGTCTCGAACCACATGGCGGCGGCCTCGAGCATGCGGGTGAGGGCTTGGTCGATGGTCTTGCCCCAGGTGTGGACGCGTGGTTCCTCTTCGAGCTCCACCGACCAGCGTCCGTCCTTCTCCTGTTCGAGGCGTGCCGTGTAGGTCTTCATCCTGTCCTCCGTCGTGTTCGTGTGCTGCGTCAGCTGCTGAGCCATTTGGGCCCGAGGCAGGGCTCGAGGTCCCGTTCGATCGATCTGAGCGTCCCGGTGGTGAGGTCGCCGGCGTGCATGGGCACGACTGTCTGGCATTTGCCGCAGCGCCAGGTCTGGTGGGAGCCCTTCTGCCGGACGGACTGGCAGCCCCGATCGCGCAGCTTGCGGACGAGGACCCGAGCCGTCACACCGCTAGTCTATTCGGATAGACGGTGTCTCGTCCAGGACAATAGACGGTCATGTGGTGTTCTCACGAGGGCCGGAGAGGTCTCGTTCGTTGGGCCTGAGGATGACGTCCGCGTAGCGCTGGGCGGTCATGACGCTGATGGCGAACAGGTCGCAGAGGCGGCGGACGTCGCCGCCGCTGGCGATGGCTTCGTTGAGAATGCGGTCTTCGCGGATGGCGCGGGGCAGGACGCCGAGCTTGTTGATGATCCAGGTTGCGCTCACGGGGGTGGTGCGCACCGCGGTCCGGGTGCTGATGAACAGGTGGGGGTTGGCGGTGTTGGGCCAGCGCCGGGCACGTTCGGCGATCCAGGCGTTGATGCGTTGGTGGACGGGGTCGGCCATCACGATGGTGTTTGCGTCGACGCGGACGCGGCCGTCTCCGATGTCGGTGAGCAGCAGTTGGCGGACTTGTGCGTTGCGCAGCGCGTGGAAGGCGATCAGCGCCGTAATCGCCGCTTCGGCGGGGTCGTCGCTGTTGAGGGCGTGGCGGACCGGTCCGAGCTCGATCGGCAGCGGCTGGCTGGGCGGCACGCGGTCACCGCGCAGCCGGGCGGTCGGGTTGAGGAAGACGAGCTTGCTGGCCTTGAGGTAGCGGAACAGGCTGCGCAACGAGGTGAGGGTGCGGTTGCGGCGTGTTGTCGTCCTCAGCACCTCGAGGACGTGGTCGCGGGTGATCCCGCGCAGAGACTCGTGCCCCTCGGCGGCCCAGTGTTTGGCGAGGGGCAGCACCGAGAACACGCTGGTGCGGACGGTCTCGATGTTGCGGGGTCGCATCCGAGGCGGTGTGGTCGAGCCGTCTCGCAGGGCGTGGAACCACATGCTCAGCTCGTGGCGCATCACGGTCGGGAGACCGGCGGTGTGGTTGTCGAACCATGCTTGAAGCGGTGGTCGCCGGTCGTCGCGCAGCATGGCGACGGAGTCGAGAACTTCCAGCACCGGGTAGACGGTGGCGTTGTCGACCTCGAGGAGAAGGTCGGCCTCGCTGGCGGTGATCCGGGCGCCGGGGGTGTCTTGGATGGCGAGCAGCACCCGGATGCCACGCCAGGTCCCGTCTCGTTGACTCGTAGTCCAGCCGTGCCGGTCGGCGTGGTCGGCGACGGCTTGGTGCAGGGCGGCCGCGAGCGCGGGGATCGGCGGTTCGACGCGGCGCACGATGCCGTTGCTGAGTTCTCGTGGCCAGGCGAACAGCACCAGCTGCTCGTGGTCGACCGGGTAGCCGGCGGGCCAGATCATCCGGTGGCACGCCGGCCCGGAGCTGGCCCCGGGTTGCTTGTTCCGCTTCTTGAGGATCATGTCGGCGAAGAACAGTTGCTGTCCTTGCCGGTTGACGCCGAAGACGTCGAGAATCATGTGGGCCGGGTCGAGGCTGTTCGCGAGGGTCGCCTGGCGACAGCACAGCCGGCAGAAGCCCCGCTCGTTTACGACGACCAGTCGGCGACAGGACGGACAGACCGCGTCGGCGTAGCGGCGCCGCCAGCCGCGGCACGCCTGACAGAACCACGTGTCGTGGCGGGTGACGGCCCAGGAGAGGCAGTCCCGGCAGCTGTCGACCAGCGGCGCCATTCGGTGACAGCGCCGGCACAGCCCCGATGTGTAGAAGTCGGTGGTCGAACCGCACCGCTTGCAGGCCAGCGGCGCACGGCGGCGTCGGGGAACGCACGTGTAGCAACAGTCGCGGCCGGAGTAGCCGACCGGGTTGGTTCCGCAGCGGGCGCACAGCTTCGGCCGCGGTCCCCGCGTGCGACGAGGCACGCAGGTGTAGCAGTACTGGCGGCCGACATAGCCGACCGGGTTGACCGCGCACCGGCTGCACGGCCGCCCGCCGGTCACGCCGGTGGCTTGGTCCGGTTCCGTCCGAGCCGAGGAGTGATCGCGGTGACGGGCTTGCCCGCGGCGGCCGTCTTGCGCGGTCGACGGGCGGCGACCTCGTCGGGCTCGCGGATCAACAGGTCGGTGACCTCGCAGTCGAGCACCGAGCAGATGACGTCGAGGTCCTCGAGCCGGACCGTCATGGGGGTGCCCGTCCACAGTGCCGACATCTTCCCGGCGCTGATCTCCAAGCCGGCCTCGGCGAGGCGGCGGCGCATGTCGGTCGACTTCCAGACGCCTCGTTCCGCCGCGGCCAGTCGCAGGTTCCAGCGCATCGGTTCATACCTCCTTGATGCCGAGGCGGGCGGTGACCCGCTCGTTGGCGTGCCGCCACGCCCGTTCGATGTGCTCGGCCGGCACGTGGATGTAGCCGGTCGTCGTCGACAGCCACTCGTGGCCGAGCAGGTCCTGGATGGCCTTCAGGTCGACGCCACGCTCATACAGCGACGAGGCGCAGAAGTGGCGCAGGCCGTGCGGGCTCAGCTTCCCCGACCACGTTGGCAGCCACTTGTCGACTGCCCCGGCGAGTCCGGCCCGCAGCGCTTCGGGCCCGACGCGGGTGCATCGGCCGGTGTCGGGGTCGCGTCGTTCGCTGGGCAGCAGCGGCGCGGCTGGGTCGGTCCAGTCGTCGGCGAACTGGTGGCGCACGTCGATCAACCACCACTCCAACAGCTCGTCGACGTCGTCGATGCACGGCACCAGCCGCGTCTTGGGCCCGCGGCCGCGGCTGCCCTTGCCGAAGCGCACGTGCAGCTTGCCGAGTTCGCCGAGGTCGGGCCGCCAGTCACCGATGTCGAGCATCGCCGTCTCCGCGATCCGCAGACCTGCCCTGCGCCACAGCGACGCCGCCAGATAGTCCCGTGCTGCTGGCAGGTACTTGCGCGCCCGCGGCAGCGCCTCAGCCCACGCGCCGAACAATGTGTCGACGTCGTCTTTGGGTGGCGGGACGCGGCCGACGCCGGGGTTGCCGCCGGCGGGACGGTTGAACTCGTCGATGGGCTGCTCGACCACGACGCCGGTCAACGCCGCGATGTCGCCCTGGTAGCGCGCGATCAAGAACTCGAAGAACTCCGCGATCGTGCGTGCCTTGGACCGCACCGTCGAGTGGGTCAGGTTGCGCTCCTTGCGCTGCCGGGCGAGATAGCGGTCAGCGTCAGCGGGCGTCGCCGTCCACACCGGCCGCCCCAGGAAGCCGATGAAGCTGAACAGTGTCGAACGCTCCGACGCCACCTGCCCGTCGGTGATGCCGGCACCGACCATGGCCAGCGCGTACTGGTCGACCAGCTCCTGCTCGAACTCCTGCAGCTCCTCGAACGTCGCCCCTCGCCGCGGCGCGTCCAGCGACCGGACGACAGCGAGGCTCACCCGACCACCACTTCAGCGAACCACCGGAATCGACACGATCTCCGGAATGTACTCGGAATTCCCGACGAACTGTCGGATCGTTCACCACCCGGAGAACAAGCCCCTGACCAGGAGGTCCTGATGAATCAGCTCATTCGTTCCGCGCGGAACCCCGCGCTTTAGCCA
>JAHFUS010000073.1 GCA_023264975.1 Actinomycetes bacterium
CGTGTGCACGCTGTCGCCCGGCGCGACGAAGGGCAACCCGAAGGCTGCCCTCACACCGTCTCCATCCTCGGTGTCGCTACGACACCGGCTCGTCTTCAGCCAGCGTGACGTTCAACAGACCAGCAGCCAGTCCGGGTAGTAGTTGCCCTCCCGCAGCTTGGGGACGGCCAGGTCGATGGTGCCGACCCGGGTGTCCCAGGGGCGGTGGCGGTAGCCGTTGCGGGAGTTGACCCGCTCGTCGGTGCGCTCGTTGTAGGCGGCCTCGCACAGCATCGACGCCTGGGCCGACATCAGCGTCTCGGCGAAGGCGCCGAGCATTGCCCGGGCCAGGTCGACGTCGCCGTCCTCGCCGGTGAGGTGCTTGCCCAGCCACGCGCCGGGGTCGATAGTTGTAGGGACAGTCACCGTGTTCCTCCTCAAGTCGTTGTTGTCGAACTTCTGCTTGAGGTTGACGCGGTGACCGTCGCGTCCGGTGGACCCTCAGGCCCTCACCGGCTCGTACACCACTTCCTGGGACTCAACTTGTGCCGCCCCGTGCGATGCGGTTCCGGAGATAGACCTCGTCAAGTTCGCCGGCGGGTCGCGGGGCCCGGCTCCAACTGAGCCCGTATGTCCTGGTGCTGACAGGCTCAGGAACACCTTGCATCCTGCCGGCTCTGATCGAGGCCGCCGAACGGAATCCCACCCTCCGACGGCTGCACCGAGGTTTCAGTGACTGTGGCCGACAGGCTCTCACAGCAGCGCTCGCCGACGCCGGCGTAGCCAACCCCGAGCTGACTGGGATCGCCCTTTCCGGTGCAGTGATGTACAGCCGGGTGGTGGGGAGCGAGCCGCTGAACCCAGATCGCGCCGAGGAACTGGTGACGGCGGTGCTCGGCCCCGAACCGACTCTTCCGGTATCGGCGCTCATGCCGGCAATAGCCCTGCCCATGCGGTAGGTGGTCTTCCCCGGCCGGGCGGGAACGATCGGCCCCCAAGGTCACGTTCAGCGCAGATCCTCGTCACGGGCCGAGTTGAGCGTACGGCCGTCCGTAAGCGCACAGACCCAGCCCGATGACACGGCCGTTCCCACTGTGGCAGGATTTGGTCGTCCACGACCGTGGGTGGTGAGCCGGGAAGCCTGGTCGGCAACGTGCAAGCACGCGACCGAGGACGACCCCATGGCATCAACCGGCGACAGCGCAGGCGGGCGGCATTCGGACTTGACTGGGGCGGCAGCCGCCCTCCCAGGGCGACGCCTGCCGAGGGTCGCTCGGCAGTTCCTGGAGACCGAGGCTGCCGGGGGCATCGTGCTCCTCGCCGCCGCCGTGGTCGCCCTGGCGTGGGCCAACTCGCCGTGGGGTGAGTCTTACCGCTCGCTGTGGTCGACCGAGCTTCGGTTGAGCCTCGGCCGGTATGTGATGGTGGAGGATCTCCGACACTGGGTGAACGACGGCCCCATGGCCGTCTTCTTCTTCGTGGTCGGACTCGAGATCAAGCGTGAGCTGGTGCACGGCGACCTGCGCGACCGCCGGGCGGCCGCAATGCCGGCCATTGCCGCAGCGGGCGGCATGGTCGTGCCTGCCTTGTTGTACCTGCTCGTCGCCGCCGGAAGCGCCGCGACACGGGGCTGGGGTGTTCCCATGGCGACCGACATCGCCTTCGCCGTCGGTGTCATGGCGCTGCTCGGTCCTCGGGTTCCGTCGACGCTGAAGCTGTTCCTCCTGAGCTTGGCCATCGTGGACGACATTGGCGCCATCGTGGTCATCGCCGTCTTCTACGCAGGCGATGTCCGGCCCGCCTTCCTCCTCGCAGCCGCGGTCCTCGTCGCCGGTATGCTCGGCCTTCACAGAGCGGGCGTCGTCTGGCTGGCGCCCTACGTGGCGCTCGGGTCCGGCGTGTGGCTGCTCACCCAAGCCTCCGGTGTCCACGCCACCATCGCCGGCGTCGTGTTGGGTCTGCTGGCCCCGGCACGGCCGCTGGTCGCCGCGGCCGTTGCACGTCAGTGGGCGGCGGACCTCTCCGACGACCCCAGTCCGGCAGAGTTGGACTCCATGACCCGCCTGGCGAAAACGGCGGTGTCGCCCGTCGAGCGGCTGGAGCACCTGCTGCATCCATGGACCAGCCTCCTCATCGTCCCCCTCTTTGCTCTCGCGAACGCGGGCGTCGAGGTGCGGGGCGGTGCCTTGGGCGGCCCGGGGGCGGCCAGGGCGACGGCGGGCGTGGTGGTCGGGCTTGTGGTTGGAAAGACGGTGGGCATTTCGGCGGGCGCATGGTTGGCGGTGCGCACAGGGCTGACCCGTCTACCCGAAGGAACCAACTGGGGCATGATCCTCGGCGTCGCCTGCATTGCCGGCATCGGCTTCACGGTGGCGCTATTCACGGCCGACCTCGCCTTCGCGGGCGGGCCCCTCCAGGATGCCGCCAAGATAGGGGTGCTGGGCGCCTCCACCCTCGCCGCCGTGGTCGGGACGAGTGTGATGCGACACGCCTGCCGCGCCCACACGCCCGCCCGGATGGACGAGCGACAGGATCGCCGGTGAGACCCGATCGTGCCCTCTCGGCGGCTCAGCCCGCCTCCTCGGCCCGGTCGACGAGGCGGTATCCCACGCCCGGCTCGGTGATCAGCCGCGGCGACGCGGGGTCGTCGTTTAACTTCTTGCGGAGCTGGCCTGCGTAGACCCGCAGGTACTGCGTCTCCGTGCCGTACTCTGCCCCCCACACCTGCTCGAGGATCATCCGGTGGGTGAGGACCCGACCCGGGTGGCGGGCCAGCACAGCGAGAAACCCGAACTCCTTGGGGGTCAGGTCGATGTTCCGTCCGCCGACCGAGACCGTGCGACGGGGGACGTCGATGCGAACGTCACCGACCACCAGGAGCGAGTCGTCGACCCTCTGGCCGGTCGGACGTCGGTGACGGATGGCGACGCGGACCCGGGCGAGGAGCTCGGGCGTGGAGAACGGCTTGGTGACGTAGTCGTCGGCCCCCTCGTCCAGGGCGGTCACCTTCTGTCGGTCCCCGCCCTCCGCGGTGAGCACGATGATCGGCACGTCCGACCATTCCCGGATGCGACGGCAGACCTCGATGCCGTCCAGGTCGGGAAGCCCCAGGTCGAGGATCACCACGGCGGGCCCCTCGGTGGCGACACAGGAGAGGGCGTCGTGGCCGGTGGAGGCGCTCAGGACCCGGTAGCCGCGCGCACGTAAGGCTGCGGTCAGGACACGGGTGATCGCCGGCTCATCGTCGACGACGAGGACGGTGCTGATCTCATCCACGGCGCACCGGGACGGTGAAGCTGAAGCGGGCCCCGCCGCCGGCAGCGCCCTGAACCGTGATTTCGCCGCCATGCGCCTCAACGATCGCCTTGCAGATGGCGAGGCCCACTCCCGTCGACGAACTGCCATCGCCGCGACGGAAGGGCTGGAAGATCCGCTCAGCCTCGAAGGGTGCCACCCCTGGGCCCTCGTCGAGTATCCAGACCTCGACCATGTCATCGCGCCGCCGGGCGCCGATTCGCAATGTCGAACGCCGCGGCGAGTGACGGGCGGCGTTCTCGAGCAGGTTGGTCAGGACCTGGTCGAGCTGGCTGTAGTCAGCGTCGGCCAAGGGCAGGTCGACCGGCAGGTCCACCTGGATCCGGACCTGGGCGAACAGCCTGGCCAGACGTCGGACGCGGTTGGCGATCAGCTCGTCGAGGGCCACGGCCTGGCGGTCGGGCTTGAGTGCGCCTGCCTCGATGCGGCTCAGGTTCAACAGGTTCGCCACGATCCGGTCAAGGCGCTCCGCTTCGTCGCCCACCAGGTCCAGGAGCTCGTCACGGGTGGCGTCGTCGTAGACCGCCCCCGCCCGCAGGTCCGAGGTGACCGCCCGGATTGTGGCCAGGGGCGTGCGGAGGTCGTGGGAAACGCAGCGCAGGAGGGCGGAGCGTTGCTCGTCCACCTGCTCGAGCACGGCGAGGCGGGTGCTCTCCTCGGCCAGGCGCTCCCGCTCCGCGACCACTGCCTGGTAGCGCTGGTACAGGTCTTCGTTCTCGTCCGCGCGTTGCTCCGCCGCCCGGCGCCGCTCCGCCTCCCTGGCCACGAACGTGCCCACCGCGGCGGCCACTACGACGAACACGACGAGGGCGACGACGTCGTCGACGACATCCACCTTGGGGGTCCAGTAGGGCGGGACGAACGCCAGATCGAACGCTCCGGCAGCCAGCACGGCCGTGGCCAGAGCCGCCAGAGGGCCGCCGAGCACCCCCGCTCCGACCACAGGGAGCACCAACAAGAGAGCCGGCGTGGCCCTGGTGATCTCACTTCGCACCGGCACCAAGGCGACGGTGACGAGCACGGACCCCGCAAAGCCGAGCCCAAAGCCGAGCAGCGGCGTCGGATCGCGGGTCGAGCGGAGGCGCACATCGCGATCTTTGCGCGATCTTTGCGGGTCGAGGGCGTTCTTTGCAGCTTCTTTATATCCGCCGGGCGTTCACTGGGACTGTGACCACAGCCGGTCGGGTACCCGTCAAGTCGCCACCGATGCCGATTCCTCCGGCGCCGAGCCTCGAGCTGCCCGAGGACCGCGGCTACCGCTTCAAGCGGCGCGTGCTCGGGGCGCCGCTGCACACCGAGGAACTGGCGCACGAGCGCCTCGGCAAGCCCACCGCCCTCGCCGTGTTCGCCTCCGACAACCTTTCCTCGTCGGCCTACGCGACTGAGGAGATCCTGCGGGTGCTCATCCCCGCCGTCGGGGTGGCCGCCTTTGCACTGGTCGTGCCCATCACCGTCGCCCTGCTCGTAGTCCTCGGCTTCCTCATCCTCTCGTACCGCCAGACGATCAAGGCCTACCCGAGCGCCGGCGGCGCCTACATCGTCACCAAGGACAATTTCGGGCTGCTGCCGGCCCAGGTGGCGGGCGTCGCCCTGCTCACCGACTACGTGCTCACCGTGTCGGTCTCCGTCGCTGCCGGCACCGCCGCGCTGACCTCGGTGTTCCACGCCCTCGCCCGCTACGACGTCCCCATCGCCCTGGCCTTCATTGCCGTGATCGCCTACGGCAACCTCCGGGGCGTCCGCGAGTCCGGCAAGGTCTTCGCCGTCCCCACCTACTTCTTCCTCATCAACATGATCGTCCTGCTCGGGATCGGACTGTCCCGGCTCTTCTTCGGGCACCTGCCCCTCGAGGAGGTGCACCGCGAGGGCATGCTGCGCTTCGGCAACGCCGACGGTGCGTTGTTCGTCGGCGTGGGCATCTACGTCCTGCTCCATGCTTTCGCATCCGGCGGAGCGGCGGTCACCGGCGTGGAGGCCATCTCCAACGGCGTGCCCGCCTTCAAGCGCCCGGAGTGGAAGAACGCCCGGGAGACGCTGGTGGTCATGGGGCTGCTGCTCGGGGCCATGTTCCTCGGGCTGTCGATGCTGGCGGCAAAGATGCACGTCGTCCCCTTCGAGGAGGGTACGCCGACAGTCATCTCCCAGGTCGGGAAGCTGGTCTACGGCGGCGGCGCCCTCGGCACGGCGCTCTACCTGGCGCTGCAGGCGGGGACCGTGCTGATCCTGGTGCTGGCCGCCAACACCAGCTTCGCCGACTTCCCCCGCCTGGCCAGCTTCCACGCCGGCGACAACTTCATGCCCCGCCAGCTCACCAAGCGGGGCCACCGGCTGGTGTTCTCCAACGGCATCATCAGCCTGGCCATCGCCTCGTCGGTGCTGGTCGTGCTCACCGGGGCCAAGGTCGACCGCCTGATCCCCCTCTACGCCATCGGCGTGTTCACCAGCTTCACCCTCAGCCAGTCGGGCATGGCCCGCCACCACATCACCCACAAGGAGCCGGGATGGCGAACGGGCCTGTTCATCAACGGCATGGGCGCGTTCTTGTCACTGGTGGTGGACGTCATCATCGCCGTCACCAAGTTCACCCACGGTGCGTGGGTGATCATCGTCCTTGTGCCGGTGATGGTGGCCGGCCTCGTGCGTCTCAACCGCCAGTACGAGTCTGAGGCCGACGAGCTGGCGGAGGACGCCAGGACCGCCGCCGAGGCGCCGATCCTGCGCCGCCACGTGGTGCTCGTGCTGGTCGACAGCCTCGACCGGGCCGCTGCCAGGGCCATCCAGTACGCCCGTACCCTCACCCCCGACGAGCTGCGGGCGGTGCACATCGCCGTCGACCTTCCCCGCGCCGAGGAACTGGCGGAG
Organism: Actinomycetes bacterium; assembly: GCA_023264975.1. Classification (GTDB taxonomy): domain Bacteria; phylum Actinomycetota; class Acidimicrobiia; order Acidimicrobiales; genus JAHFUS01. The sequence goes on from JAHFUS010000073.1 coordinate 6,157, forward strand.
GAGTGGCGCCGGCTGGGCTTGAGCCGCCTCCCCCTGGAGCTGGTCGACTGCCCCGATCGCCGTCTGGCACGAAGCGTGTTGGAGGTGGTGGCCGAAGCGCTGGCCGGCGGCAACACCGAGGTGAGCGTCCTTGTCCCAAAGCGCTCCTATCGCAGAGCCTGGCACCGCCTGCTTCACGACCGCACAGGCGAAGCCATCGCCGACGCGGTCTCGAGGCTGGCGCACGCCAACGTCACGTTCATCCCCTATCACCTCGGCTCAGGCCCCTCCAAGGAGACCCTCCATGTCGCTGCTCACCCTTCGCCGCCACCGAACTCCAACGGACACGGGTCACCCGGACGAGACGAAGCCTGACCCCCCGCCCTCGACGGCGGGCGCGAGGGGCTCGGACGAGGCGTGTCAGCCCATCGGCGACGCCCGGTGGCGGGAGACCGTCCACGTGAGCGGGAGGGTTCGTTCGGTGCGGGTCCAACCGTGGGCCGACGTCCCGACGCTTGAGTGCACCCTGGTGGACGAGACGGGCGGAATCACGGTCGTCTTCCTGGGCCGCCGAAAGATCGCCGGTATACATCCCGGAGCCCGGATCCGAGTCGAGGGTGTTGCCGGGTCCCATCATGAGAAGCTCGCCATGCTCAATCCCGACTACACGCTGCTCGAGGCCTGACGGCGACTTGGAACGGCGATTGCGGCGGGGCGTTGGAGAGGTACCGGGGGGTCGAACTCGTGCCGGCCATGGCGACCTAGAGGCGATCTCCACCGACACGGACGTTCGCCACGGGCACGCCAGCAGGCGGCACCAGTCTCTTTTGCCGCTATCGGCATGCTGCCGGCCGAGCGCCTGCGCCGGTCACCGGAGGAGACCACCGATACGATGTGGGCCATCGGGAGCTCAGAGGTGTTTGTCCTTCTGCGCACGGTGCTGGGCTGGGATGCCGACCGGTACCACGAGTGGCTCGGCGACACGCTCGTCCACTACGCCCTGACGCCGAACGACTGACGTTTCATCCCCAGGCGGACCGGCTTGGACAAGGACGATCAGCCCCCGCGCGCGAGTTCCATCCGGTCGGACCCCCCTCTACGACCCCGCCTCGCTGACCAGGCCGACCACTGCTTCTGGTTCATGGCCCCCGGGTCATCAAGACCCGCCACCTCCTCGACTACTGCCACCACCCTGTGTACCGGCGGGCCATCCGCCGGATCCCGAGCCGCTGCCGAATTTCCTCAACGACCAGGACGTGGGCCGAGCTCACGGCTGCCGCACCGCTCATCGCCTTCCCCGCTATCGGCTCGTAGTCGAGATCCTGGCCGGCACCGGCCTGCGAGCGAGCTGTGTGGACTCGCCGCCGACGCGTCACCGAGATCACCCGCATAACGCCGAGTCGTGGGCAACCAAGCGTCGGGCCGATCCGGCGTTCGGTCCGGCGCGCCCGCGGACCGACGGCGTGGAGCGCGTCCGCTTCTTCGGCACGCGGGTGCCGCACATAACGTCGGCCGCAGCGCCGCCGGGTGGAGGTTCAGGCGAGACGGCGGACCGCACGACTTCCGGCGAAGCCGAGCGGCTTGTCCGCCCGATAATTGCGGGCAGGTAGGTTTTGGTGTACCGAATAGATGCACAGCCTGTGACATGGCATCTTGTCGCCGGTTGGTGCCTCACGGGGACCATCGCCAAGGGCACCCGCATGTGATCGTGGACTACTACCCACCCCGCAGGGGTTGTAGCTCACGCTCAGGACCCGGCACGTCGATTTGGGCTTGGGACATCGAAGGCGTCGGCATCGAGCGGGACCTTGCGTACGGTGGTCGTCGCCAAGATGTGACCTGACTCACCCGTCGAAAGGGGAATTGACGACGCGAATGCTGCTCGGTGCCATTAGTGCTGGTCCTCTGGGGTGAGATGATCCTGTTCAAGCCGCCCGCCGCGGCCTCGACCAGCAGGAGCAGATGGACCACCGGGTCCACAACGTCTTCGCCGGTCACCTGCGGGCCATCGTCGGCAACATGACGGTTGAGGAGATGATCCGGACCGGGAGAAGCTCACCCAGCTCACCCAGCTCACCCGCGAGTCGTCGGCACCGAGATGGAGAAGCTGGGCCCCATCGTGGACTCCCTCCAGGTCCAGGAGATCGACAACCCGTCGGGCTACATCGAGAACCTGGGCCGTCCCCAGCGGCCGCCGTCTCCAGCCAGGCCCGGATCGCCCAGGCGTCCGCCGACCGGGAGGCCACCGAGCGCGAGCAGGAGACGGACGCCCGGTCGTGTTCGTCCTCGCGCTACCTACCCGGCTCACGCGCTACCCGGCTCACCGATGGGCAATCCTGGCTGGCATCGCTGCGGCGCGGTTCCCCCCGACCGCAGGTGGGCAAAGATCCGGCGTGACCTCCGCCGTGGGCCAGGACAGCACTGATCACCGGGGCGCGGGCGACGATGACAATCTGGCCGACAAGGCCGCCGACAGCCCGTGGGTTGAGGGGCTGGCTCGAGCCGGCCTGGTGGCCCGCGGCGTCCAGTACGCGACGATCGGTGCGCTGGCGCTGCAGGTCGCATTCGGGAGCAGGGACAAGCAAGCCGACAAGCAGGGGGCGCTGACAACGCTGGCCCGCCAGCCGCTCGGTAAGTTCCTCCTTGTGGTCGTGGCGGTCGGATTCGCCGGCTATGCGCTGTGGCGCATCCTCGACGCCGTCCTCGACACCGACGGCGAGGGGTCGGACCTGTCCGGTGTGGCCAAGCGGGCGGCCGACCTCGCTCGGGGCCTGCTGTACGTGAGCTTCTTCGTCGCCGCCGTCCGACTCGTCGTTGGCAACAGCGGTCAGGACCAGAGCAACGAGTCCGACCTCACCGCCCGACTCATGGGTGCACCGCTCGGGCGCCTTGCCGTAGCGGCGGTGGGGCTGGCAGTCATCGGCGGTGGCTTCTACAGCGGCTACCGGGCCGTGTCGCAGAAGTACCGAAAGAAGTTGAGGACGGTGGAGATGGGGCCCGCAGCACGACGGGCGGTGACGGCGGTGGCGTCGGTTGGCCTCGGCGCCCGCATGGTGGTCTACCTCCTCATCGGCACGTTCCTCGTAAAGGCGGCCATCGGCTACGACGCCAAGCAGGCGGTCGGGGTCGACGGCGCCCTCAAGCGGCTGGCCGACCGGCCCTACGGCCCGTTGCTACTGGCCGTGGTGGCCGTCGGGTTGTTCGCCTACGGGCTCTACTCGTTCGTCGAGGCCCGCTACCGCAAGCTCATGCAGGGCTGACGGGCTCGTCGCCGCCGGCGGCGGTCAGCAGCCAGGCCAGGGCGCGGAAGGCGCGACCCCGGTGGGAGACGGCGTTCTTCTCGTCCACCGTCATCTCGGCGAACGTGCGCCCGCCGCCGCCATCGGGGGCGAAGATCGGGTCGTAGCCGAAGCCGCCGACGCCCGTCGGGGAGATGGTGATCACGCCGTCCACCACGCCCTCGGCCGCCACCTCCCGGCCGTCGGGGAAGTACACCAGGGCCACGGTACGGAACCGGGCCGTGCGGTCCGCCCTGCCGTCCAGTGCGCGCAGCAAGGCGGCCACGTTGTCGGCGTAGGTCGCTCCGGGCCCGGCGAAGCGCGCCGAGTACACGCCTGGGGCGCCGTCGAGGGCGGCCACTTCCAGGCCGGTGTCGTCGGCCAGCGCCGCCTCGCCGGTGGCGGCCACGATGGCCTGCGCCTTGATGCGGGCGTTGTCCTCCAGCGTGTCGCCGTCCTCGACAACCTCGCCCACTGACGAGGGTCGGGGAACGAGGTCGAAGTCGTGCAGCACGGCCGCGATCTCGGTCACCTTGGCGGTGTTGGCCGTGGCCACGACCAGGCGCACGCCCGGCGCGGCGGGTCTACGGCCGCGGAGGCGGCGGGACGGCCAGCACGGCCGCCTGCGCCTCCACGATCTCGGCGATCCCGAGCTCGGCCAGGACGAGCAACTCGTCGAGCTCAGCTCGGCTGAAGGGCGCCCCCTCGGCCGTGCCCTGAACCTCCACGAAGCGGCCCGATGCCGTCATCACCACGTTCATGTCGGTCTCGGCGTGCACGTCCTCGGAGTAGTCGAGGTCGAGCAGGGGGACACCGTCGACGACGCCGACCGACACCGCGCCACACGCTTCCAGCAACGGGTTGGGCTTGTTGGGGTTCTTCTGGGTGCGCCGGGTGAAGGCGTCGTGCAGGGCGACGTACGCCCCGCAGATGGAGGCCGTGCGGGTGCCGCCATCGGCTTGGAGGACGTCGCAGTCGAGCACCACCGAGATCTCGCCCATCGCCGTCATGTCGGTGACGGCGCGGAGGCTGCGACCGATGAGGCGCTGGATCTCCTGCGTGCGGCCGGACTGCTTGCCCTTAACCGCTTCCCTGCCAGCCCGGTCGCTGGTGGAACCCGGGAGCATGGAGTACTCGGCCGTGACCCAACCCTTGCCCGTGCCCTTCATCCACCGGGGCACCTGTTCCTCCACCGAGGCGGTGCACAGCACGCGGGTGCGGCCCATGCTGACCAGCACGGAGCCGGCCGCGAACTCCGTGTAGTCCCGCTCGAAGGTCAATGGGCGAAGGTCGTCGGGTTTGCGCCCGTAGCTCCGCTCCGTCACCGGTGCGACACCCCTTCGGGCGCGACCGGTGCCTTGCCGATGGATCGACCTCCCGGGCCGCTCATACCGGGTAGGTCTCGTTCGTACGGGCCAGGTCCACGGGACCACCGTAGGCGGCGGCCGCCTCGGCCAGGCTCTCGGCGGGGTCGGTCTCGGGCCAGATGTGGGTGATCACCAGGCGGCCGGCGCCTGCTTCTCGTGCCATGGTGCCCGCCTCGGCCGCGCTGAGGTGGATGGGCACCCCCTTGTCCCGCTCGAGATAGGTCGCCTCGCACAGGGCCAGGTCGACCGGGCCGCCCAGGGCGGAGAACGACCAACCCGGGCCGGTGTCGGCCGAATAGGCGAGCGACCGCCCGACGCCGTCGAAGCGCACGGCCAGCGTCTCCGGTGGATGCTCGGTGCGGGCGAAGCGCACGGTGAGGCCGCCGATGTCGATCTCGTCACCGTCGCCCACGACCCGCCAGTCGAAGGCCGGGGCGGCGGCGCCCGACAGTTTGCCTTCCAGCCCGGCCGGCGCGTAGACGGGGACGCCGCTGCGGTGCATCCCCCAGGTGCAGGCCACCCGGTAGCCCTCGATGTCGCTCCAATGGTCGGGGTGCTCGTGGCTGAGCACGACGGCGTCGACGTCGGCCAGCCCCACATGGCGCTGGAGGTTGGCCATGGTGCCCGACCCGGCGTCGAGCCACACGGTCGTGCCGGCGCCCCGCACGAGGTAGCCGCTGCACGCGGCGCCCGGGCCCGGGTAGCTGCCGCTGCAGCCGAGCACCGTCAGTTCGAGGGCCATGTCCACGCTCCCACGTCGTCGAGCTCGGGGCCCAGCAGGCGACTGCCGAGCCGGCGGAACAGGTCGACGTCGCCGGACGACACGAAGCGGTGAGCACCCTTGCCGCCGCTGCGGCGCACCAGGCCGGTGTCGTCGAGGAGCGCCCTCACCTCGAAGGCGGTCTCCTCGGCGGACGAGACGAGCACCACCTCCCGGCCCATCACATCGCCGATGGTGCGGGCCAGGAACGGGTAGTGGGTGCAACCGAGGAGCACGGTGTCGACCCCGGCCTCCCGCAGGGGCGCCAGCAGGCGCTGGGCGAGCACGTGCACCTGCTCACTGTCGGTCTCCCCGCGCTCGACGAACTCGACGAACCCCGGGCAGGCGTAGCACGACAGCTCCACGCCGCAGCGCTGGCTGACGGCGGCCCGCTGGTAGGCCCCCGAGCCGATGGTGCCCACCGTGCCGATCACCCCGACCCGCCGGTTGCGGGTGACCGCCACCGCCGCCCGCAGCCCGGGGTCGATGACGCCGATCAGGGGGATGTCGTGCTCGAAGCGCAGCAGCTCGAGGGCGGCGGCGGCGGCCGTGTTGCAGGCGACCACCACCATCTTCACGTCGTGACGCTCGACGAGCATCTCCGTCACCTGGCGGGCGAACTCCCGAACCTCGTCGAGGGGGCGGGGGCCGTAGGGGTAACGGCCGGTGTCGCCGAAGTAGACGAGGTCCTCCTCGGGCAGGAGGTCGATGAAGGCGCGGGCGACGGTGAGGCCGCCGAAGCCGCTGTCGAAGATGCCGATCGGCCGGTCGTCCACTGCCCGTCAGAAGTACATGGTGCGCTTGGCCCGCTCGACGACCTCGCCGAGGTCGTCGGTCCATGCGCCGGTGGAGAGGTACTTCCAGCCCCCGTCGGGGAGGACGACGACGATCACGGCATTGTCGACCGCCTCCGCGCATTGGTGGGCCCCCGCCACGACCGCCCCCGACGAGATACCGGCGAACACGCCCACGTCGATCAGGCGGCGGGTCCACTCCAGCGACTCCCTCGGCCGCACGATCTTCTTGCGGTCCAGCAGATCGGCGCCGTTGTAGTCGTCGAAGATCGGGGGCACGAAGCCCTCGTCGAAGTTCTTGAGCCCGTCGACCATCTCGCCCGCCGGGGGCTCGATGGCCCAGACCTGCACGTCGGGGTTCTGCCGCTTCAGGAACGTGCCGACGCCGATCAGCGTGCCGCTGGTGCCGAGGCCGGCCACCAGGTGGGTGACCTCCGGGCAGTCCCGCCAGATCTCGGGGCCGGTGCCCTCCAGGTGGGCCTGTACGTTGGCGTGGTTGCCGTACTGGAACGGGAACCACCAGTCGTCGTGCGCCGCGGCCAGGTCCTGCGCCCTGCGCATGGCGCCGTTGGAGCCCTCCGACCCGGGCGACGGGATGATCTCGGCTCCCCAGATCCGGAGGAGCTGCTTGCGCTCCTCGGACACGTTCTCGGGCAGTACGACCTTGAGTGTGTAGCCCCGCACCTTGGCGATCATGGCCAGGCCGATACCGGTGTTGCCGGACGACGATTCCACGATCACCTGGCCGGTGTCGGGCACGATCGTGCCCTCCTTCTCGGCCGTCTGCACCATGGACAGCGCCACCCGGTCCTTCACCGACCCGCCCGGGTTCTGGGCCTCGAGCTTGGCCAGGATGCGCGTGGTGGGGTTGGGGCTGAGCTGGGAGATGTCCACCAGCGGCGTGTTGCCGATGAGGTCGAGGATGCTGGCGTAGTGGGCCACGGCCGGCGGGGTCAGCCCCCGGCGACGGCGGGCAGGATCGAGATCACGTCGCCGTCGGCCACCTTGGTGGCCAGCTTGTCGAGATAGCGCACGTCGTCGTCGTTGCGGTACACGTTCACGAACTTGTGCAGGGCGCCGTCCTCGGTGACGACCTGGCCGGCCAGGCCGGGGAACTGGCGCACCAGGTCGACGAACACGTCCTCCAGCGTCTCGCCATTTGCCTTCACCGAGGCCTGGCCGCCGGCGTGCTGGCGCAACACGGTGGGCAGGCGCACTTCGACGGGCACGGGCCCTCCCTCTCGGACGACGGTGACGGCACGGCGGCCGGACAATGCCGCCTCCCGCGATCCTACCGGTGGAGGCTCCCTTTCACGACACCTCGACCTCCTCCTCGTCGATGGTGCCGTCCACGATCCGGAACGACCGCACCACCGGGTCGGCGAACTTCAGCGACACCAGCACGTAGTGCCAGCAGGGGTCCGGCGCCTGGGCCACGTCGGTGGGCGACGGGTAGGCGTCGGTGTGGGTGTGGGAGTGGAACACCCCGATCAGCTCCAGGCCGCGCTGCTCGGCGTCCCGGTCGGCCTTGAGGTGTTCGAGGGGGTCGACGGTGTAGAGCCTGGCCGAGGCGGCCAGGTTGCGGGTCGGGTAGAGCACGGTGGCGTCGGCCGGATCGGGGGTGCCGCCGAGCAGGCCGCATGCCTCCTCGGGGAGCCCTGCGAGGCAGTGGTCCACCATCTGGCGGCGGACGTCGGCGGTGAGACGCAACATTTCGCTCGGAAGGTTAGAGGTGACCCGGACCGGCCGGTAACGTCGACCGGCCATGTCACCCAAGACCAAGAAGGAGCCGAAGGGCCCCCGCCCCGTCGCCCAGAACAAGCGCGCACGCCACGACTACGACATCCTCGAGACGTTCGAGTGCGGCCTCGCCCTCCAGGGCAGCGAGGTGAAGTCGATCCGAGACGGCAAGGTGCAACTGCGGGACGCCTTCGCCCGGGTCGACGGCCCCGACGTGTGGCTGCTCGGCGTGCACGTGTCCCCCTACGCGCAGGCCACCGGCTTCGGCAGCCACGACCCCGACCGTCCCCGCAAGCTCCTGCTCCACCGCAGGGAGATCGAGGGGCTGCGGGCCCGCACCCAGCAGGACGGGCTGGCGCTGGTCCCGCTCTCCATCTACTTCAAGGAGGGCCGGGCCAAGCTCGAGTTGGCGCTGGCCAAGGGTCGCAAGACCTACGACAAACGCCACGCCATCGCCACCCGCGACGCCGACCGGGAGATGGCCCGGTCGATCGCCCGGGGCCGGCGGGGGGAATAGAGCTGCCCTTCGGGCGGTAGCATGGTGGTGACAAGGGGGTGAAGGGCTTCGACTTCGGAAGTCGAGGCAGGAGAAGCGAGCCGTGGTCTCCGGAGCCACGTTAAAGAGCCGGAACACAAACACAAACGCCAAGTCACCTGACTTCGCAGTCGCTGCCTAAACCACAGCGACCGTCGGTCCGGTCCCAGCCCTGCGGGTCGGAATGCCGGCGTCATCAAGTAGGGCTTACCTAGCGGCTTCGTCGACGGGCCACCAGGGACACTTAAGTTGACTGGGGCCCCTCGCCGACGCCGGTGACGACGGGAGGCCTGAGACCTCCACCGGCTGCGCTCGGAGAAGTCCTGCTGAGAAACTGAAGGACGCGGGTTCGATTCCCGCCACCTCCACGACGTCCTGGGTGTAAAAGCCCAGGTCAGAGCGTTGTAACTGCTGGTCCTGACCCAGCCAGGACACGAAAATGACACAAGAATTTGCGGCGGTCCCTGCCGAGACATCGGCCGGCGGGCATGCCGCCCGGCCACGACGGGCTGGAACTCGTCCTCGCTCGCACGCCTTCCAAGGACGCCCAACCAGGGCAACACTCCCCCTGACATCGGCTGCATCCCGGCGAGTACAGCACCTCGCGACCACCGTTCGTGATGATTTGCGCCGGTCTCCGCTCCGGGAGGAGCCGTCCCCGCCGGCCAGGGTCGGAGTACGCCATCCGGCATGCAGGGAGGTGACTGGCCGGCGATTCGATTCCGTGATCGCATGGCGACGTCCTTATGCCCGAAGGCAGCGATTCAAGCCGCTTCCTGGCCGACGACGACGTGTGGGAGATCATGGTCGTGGGTGGTGTCGACCTGCGGGTTTGCACATAACCGCTGGTCAGACACCAGATCGGGTTGACCCCTGTTGACCGCTTTCAGCCGCATTTGGCCTTCGCTTGTGGTGCAGATGTGGTGCAGTCCCTTTCCGACGGTCCAACTGCGCCTCGCCTCCCCAGTGGCTCCGGCGGGCGAGGGGGGCAGCGCCTGGGTTGGCGTCGCCGCACGGAGGCGATGACCACGGTCACGAGGAGCTCTTCCACGATGAAGAGGTTGTCGGGTGGAAGAGAACCTCTCTCCAACGAACATGTTCGCCTTCTGTCACCGACCAACCGAGACGTCTCAGATCGCGAACTAGCGTTCGGCGCCGGAGCGGGACAAACATCTGCCTAAGGGGCTCTCCTGACTTACGTCGAAATACCACAAGTGTTTGCCAGAATAGAGGAATCCGAATCTTTCGTATCTCGATCTTCTCCACATCGTTTTGGTCAAGTTCAACGGGCTCTCCCATAAGAGATATCAGAGTAATTGACCGCGAGGTAGCGACTAGTTTGGAGGTCGGGACTCCCCTGGTGAGAATGCTCGTAACCACCTGCCCGCGGAATGTCACGCTATCGGCTTCAGTCTCAGCATTGCGGATCACTTGCAGTACCTAGCTAGGCCCGCCTTGGGCGTCGATGTTTCTAACCCGGCCGCCACCGAATCCTGCGCTGACGGAAACACCCCCTGAAATGTCGCTCGAACTCGGACGGCCGCCCCCGTAGGTGCCACTACTCCCGTACACACCGAGTCCGACCCCAGCGCTTGCTTGGTAGCTGTTGCAGGCACGGTCCCGATACTGTTGCCTGGCGAAGCCAGCGTTTCCGCCTGCGTAGCAGCAACCGCCGCCGTACTGAAAGTACGCGCTACCGCCTTGGAATCCGAGCCCAAGGCACACGAGTACACACCCTCCAAAGCTGACCTCGCCATGACGGTATGTCCAGCGAGCAGCGAGACCAGTATTACGGACTGCTCCGCCAGTCACGTTCCGTGCGTTACAAACGGGCCTTGAGAACCAGTTTCCCTTCTTTGCCTCGCAGGTCCCGGCCAGATCTAGCCCATTGATCGGGTCCCCACTCACGTAGTCGTAGTCGTTCGCCGATCCCCCCTCCACGGGGTCAGTTAGTTCAGGCTCAAGGGGGCTTACTGAGGCGACGACGGCGAGTCACTGTCGTGGCCTAATGCTTCCGTTGATCCATCGCCCGGAAAGCTCAGGAAGGCGAGGACCGCGCAGGCGATGGCGATCACCCCTCCGACGTAGAAGCCAGCGCTGCCACGAGGCTCAGACCTCCGGAAGTCGCTCGATGACAGACCGTTGACCAGCACTTATGGGCGGGCAGGGGTCGGCGAATAGTGTTGAAGATTCCCGCTGAAAATGGTAGAGCTGGGCATGGG
>JAHFUS010000074.1 GCA_023264975.1 Actinomycetes bacterium
CGCCGGCGGGGGAGCGGCCGCGGCCGGCCGGGGCGCAGGTGCGGGCGCGCCGGCGACGGCCGCAGAGGCCCGTGCCGCCCGGTCGCCGTCGTCCACCACGTCTACGACCACCACCGTGATGTTGTCGTTACCGCCGCTCTCCCGCGCCATGCGCACCAGTTCGGCGGCCGCCGTCCCGGGATCGGACTGGCGGCGGGCGACGGCGGCGATACCGTCGTGGTCGACCTCGTTGAACAGGCCGTCGCTGGCCAGAACGAGGCGGTCGCCGTTGTAGGGGATGATGGCGAAGCAGTCGACTTCGACCTCAGGCTCGTTGCCGAGGACCCGGGTGAGCATGTTGCGCTGGGGGTGGCCCACCGCCTCCTCGGGTGTGATCCGCCCCGCCCGGAGGAGTTCCTCGGGCACGCTGTGGTCGTCGGTGATCTGGTCGAGCCGGCCATCCCGCAGGAGGTACACCCGCGAGTCGCCCACGTTGGCCACGGCCAGTACCTCGTCGTCGTCGTCGCCCTGCACCAGCGCGACCGCCGTCATGGTGGTGCCCATGCCCCGCAGCTCGGGCCGCTGGAGGGCCTTCTCCCACACGGCCCGGTTGGCGCTGCGCACACCTTCGGCCAGCCCGTCGGCCGTGGGGTCGGCTTCGAACGTCACCTTCAGGGCTTCCACGGCGGTGAGCGACGCCTCCTCCCCGCCGGCTGCGCCACCCATGCCGTCGGCCACCGCGAAGAGGGGCTCGTCCACGAGGAACTGGTCCTGGTTGTTGCGACGGACCCTGCCCACGTCGGACGCCGCGCCTGAGCGCAGGGTGGTCACTTCGTCACCTCGAGTACGGTGCGGCCGACCTGCACCCGGTCACCCCGCCGTAGCGCGACCGGCGTCGTGACGGACTTGGCGTTGAGGTAGGTGCCGTTGGTGGAGCCGAGATCCTCCAGCCACAGCCGGCCGTCCTTGCGGTAGATCCGGGCGTGGAGCTGGGACGCGTAGCTGTCGTCGGGCATCGACACCTGGCAGCCGCTGGCCCGGCCCACCGTGAGCTCGTCGCCCAGGTCGTAAGTGGTGCCCCGACGGTCTGGCGGCTCCACGACCCGCAGGCGGGTGCTCTCCCCGCCGCCGCTCGCTCGGGCGGGCGCGGCGGCCGGGGCGCCGCTGCGGGGACTGGACGGAGCAGGTGCAGCCGCCGGTGCGTTCACCTCGGCCCAGACGGCCCACATGACACGGGCGAAGAAGAGCCACAGAAGGGCCAGGAAGAAGAACTTGAGGACGGTGAGAAGCGACTCGGGCACCTGGGCGCCCCTACGAGGCCTCGAACCGCATGGAGGTCGTGCCGACCGTGACCTGGTCGCCGTCGACGAGCCGGCGCTCCTTGACCCCGGCGCCGTTGACCTTGGTGCCGTTGGTGGACCCAAGATCGACCACCACGATGTTGCTGCCCAGCCGCCGCACCTCGGCGTGGCGCCTGCTCACGTTCTCGTCACTGAGAACGATGGTGCAGTCGGCCATACGCCCGATGGTCACCGGCTCGTCCGACACCGGCACGCGTGACCCGTCCGACAGCACCAGCGCGCCGACGGCCACGCCGCCGGCTGCCTCCTTCACCGTCCCGGACACGAGGAACATGCCGGCGGAGACCGATTCGTCAGCTTCCAGGGTCACGTGCACAGGGCCTAGGAAGAGGTAGCTCTCGGTGCGGGCGTGTTCCCGGGCGGCGTCGGCCAGCTCACGCACGAGGGCGTCGGCGAAGGAGTCGAAGCGCTCGCGGTCGGCCGGGGACAGGGCGAAGACGAAGTCGTTGGGGGCGATCGTGCCCCGCACGCCAACCGTGCGGTTGGCGTCCATCTCGCGGGTGAGCCGGCGACCGAGCTCCACCGGCTGGAGGCCGCCACGGAACGCCTTGGCGAACACGCCCTCGACGAGGTGCTCGAGCTTCCGCTCGAACTGCTGGAGTCCCATGGTCGGGCGGAGCATACCCCTGGGTGCCGTTCCTTAGGCCTCCGGCCGGCTCCCGGCATGGGCTACCTTGTGCCCCTGTCCTCGGGCGAGTGGCGGAATTGGCAGACGCGCAGGATTCAGGTTCCTGTGTCCGAAAGGATGTGCGGGTTCAAGTCCCGCCTCGCCCACCATCGCTGACCTGCAGTTTCAAGGTTGGGCGTGTTGCGTCCCACCCGCCGGACTCCCGGTTTGCAACCCAAATGCAACCCAAACTGGGCGGCACGAGGCGTCATCAGCCGGCATGGCGGCCGCGTTGTAGCTGCTTTTCAACGCACAAGCCTCGAACGTCGCGCCGTCGTTCGACGAGGCGAACAGGGCGCCCGACCGACCGGTACGATGATCGTCGTGTCCACTGCCGAACGGCCCGACGCCGAGCACCGCCTTCACCTGTTCGAGGTCGGCGACCCGCGCTTGTGGGAGCCTCGACCGCGCTTGTCCCCCGAGGAGATCGCCATCGAGGGGCTCACCGACGAAGAGTGGGACAGGTTTCACGCCATCATCGCTGAGGCGTGAGTTCGCGCCGACGCGCCACCCATGTCGTCGTGGACACCGACGCCGTCAACTGGTACCTCGACCCGCGTCCCACCCACACGCCCGAGTCAGCTCGAACACTGATCGCCGGCAGGGCGTGTGTCGTCTCCTTCATGACGGTCACCGAGATCACCTACGGCGCCCTGTTGGCCGGCTGGGGCGGTCTGCGACTCCGCAGGCTCGAACGATCGCTGGAGAGCTTCGACGTGATCCCGACCGACGAGCAACTCATGAAGCGGTGCGCCGGGCTCCGGACGTGGGCGCACAGGGCCGGCCATCCGCTCGGCCAAAAGGTCCACGAGGCGGACCGCTGGGTCGCCGCCACCGCCCTCGTCCTCGGTCTCGAATTGGTTGCCGGCGACGGCATCTTCGAGGGTGTCCCGACGCTTGACGTTCTCCGCGTGCGGCCCTTGTAGAGGACCGAGCCACTACCCGTCGCCGAGGATCGCCCGGGCGCCAAGGGCGGCGGCGGACCGATCGTCGCCCGGCAGCACGTGCTGGTAGATCGTCATGGTTACCATCGGCGAAGCGTGGCCCACCCGCTGGCTGACAACCTTCAGCGGAACCCCAGCGGCGAAACTGGTAGGGCGGTGACGTAGGAATGCCGGACGTCGTGAAGCCGGACATTTGGGAGCCCCGAGCGGCGACAGCGCTGCTTGAACCACGCCGAGAACCGTTCAGGATGGAGGGCGGCACCGTCGGCTCGGGTGAACACGATGTCGCCGGCGTCCCGGTAGGCGGGGCCCAGCAGCATCCGCTCCTCCATCTGCGCGACCCGGTAACTGCGGAGCGCGGCGACGGTCGCCTGGTCGAGCGAGATCGTCCGGGTGCCCTTGTCCGTCTTGGGAGACAGCGTGAGAATCTGTTGCTTCGCGATGGTGCGGATCTGGCGGACGCTGGCGGTCGCGCCTTCGAGGTCGAGATCGGACCACCGCAGGCCAATGAGCTCTCCCCGGCGCATTCCGGTCGTCGCTGCCGTCAGCCAGGCGGCAAACAGCCGGTCGCCTCGAACGGATTCCAGAAACGTCCGGAGCTGATCGGGGCTCCACACCGACATCTCCGGGGTTGATGCCCTCGGCGGGTCGGACTGGTCGGCTGGGTTGCGCGAGAGCCGGCCCCAGCGAACAGCGTCGGCGAGGGCCTTGTGGAGCGTGGCGTGAATTCGGCGCACGGTCGTCGGGGACAACGGGCTGGAGTCGAGCCGGCGACCGGTGGCGAGGAGCTCGGCGTAGAAGCCGTTGAGGTGGGGGGCTCCGACGCTGACAAGGGCCACACCGCCGAGGCGAGGGACGATGTGCTTTCTCACGTGCATCTCGTAGGACGCGATGGTGGTCGCCTTGACCGTCGCCCGCTTGGCGGGTAGCCACTCGTCCACAAGGAACTGGCCGATGGTCAACTTGTTGGGCGCGACGTAGATGCGCTTGTCGACTTGGCTCAAGAGGTCGACGCGTGCCCGCTCCGCTTCTCTCCTGGTGGCATAGCCCGAGTGCCACTTCCGCACCCGCTTCCCGTCCCCGTCGCGTCCGAGGTCGATCACGACCGACCAAGAGATGCCGCGCTTGATGACCGTTCCCCTCATGCCTTCCTCCTTGCTCCTCGGCTCCGTGACGTCGAATGGACGCTGCTACCGGTGCGCGCAGCGTCGGCCCCGTCGCCCGCTGTTCCTTCAGCGGTGTCATCCAGTGTCGTCTCGTCCAGCAGTCGCAGCGCCTCGGCCAGCCGTTCGAGCACCTCGCTGGCACCGCCGAGCTCACCGAAGGCCTGGCGCAGCAGCGCCTTGGCCCGCATCGCCCCCAGCGGCTCCAGGCGCTCCGACAGATCCTTGGGGGAGACGTGGGGCTTCTCCCGCTTGCTGCGTGGCATCGGGGCCACACTCGCGGAGTAGGCGAGCAGGTCGGCCTCCCAGTGACCGAGGTTGTCGGGCGTACCCAAGATGGCGTCGAGCAGCACGATTGGATCAAGCCCCTTCGAGCCCGCATCCGGGCCGTAGAGGCCGGCGTCGAAGGCAGGTGGCGGGGGAGTGAAGAAGAAGCCGATGGGTAGGTCGAACGCCCGGGAAAGGGCGAACAGCTCGTCGGCTGAAAACTGCTTGATGCGGTTGACGTTCCAAGCTGAGCGCTCGAGGGCCGAGAAGCTGGCGGGAGACAGCTTGGCCCCGAGGTAGGGCGCGAGGGCCTCGGTGGCCTCCTCCTGGGTCCAGCCTCGGATCGCCCGCGCTCTGGCGACGTTGGAGGCGACGATCTGGTTGGTGGTCATGACCCGCCGGATGCCGAACTTGCGCGTGCTCATCGTCCCACCATATCGAACGGTTCCGTTGACGAACAACATCTTCGTCGGATCTGCTACTCTACAGAGCCGTTGTCTAATCCACATCCTGACAGTGCGGCGGCGGGTGAGATCCCTGACCTGCTGACCGTTGAGGAGGCGGCCCAGCTGCTCCGCGTGGGCCGGACGAAGGCGTACGCCATGGCCCGGGAGTGGCGGACCACCGGCGGACGGTCCGGGCTGCCGGTGGTCGACCTCGGTCATCTACTCCGGGTTCCCCGCCAGGCGCTGGAAGCGAGCGTCGGCGCCGAGCTGACCAAGGCGTCAGCGCTCTCGGTTCGATCGTCGCGACTAGGTGGCCGCGAACCGGTCCGTGTACGCCGTAGTCGAGGCGCCGTGGCGCCGGGTCCGATCGAACCGCCTGCGGCTGGAGCAGGCCGGGCCGCTCGTCCGTCGGCGCGTCGGGTCCGAACACGTCGCGCCGACGTCAACCAGCTCAACCTCTTCGAACTACCTGCTGACACAACCGCTGAGGACCCGATGACGAGCTCGCGCCCCTGCCACCTCGACGACTTCCACCCCTCCCCGAAAGCACAACCATGACCACCAACCCCATCAATCGCCTCCCAACCTCGCCCCCTACGACCGACCCCCTCCACCACCCCAACCCCCAAATCCTTCCTGCAATCCCTTCAACCCCAACCCCCACAGACACTTGCCACCTCTTCGAGGAGGCGGCGGAGTCGGTGGTGCGCTGATCGTGCTGACCATCACCGAACTGCGCGACGCCGAGTACGTCATCTCCTCGGTGGCCCTGGGCCTCGACGAGTACTACGCCGGCATCGGCGAGGCGCCCGGCATCTGGACCGGGCGCTTCGCCCCTCACCTCGGCCTTGAGGGCGTCGTCGACGCCGAGGACCTGCGCGCCGTGGTCGAGGGCCACGACCCCCGCAGCGGCGCCGACCTGCTGGCCGGACGTCGCCGCCGGCGGGTCAATGTGTTCGACGCCACGTTCTCGGCACCCAAGTCCGTGTCCCTCCTGTGGGGACTCGGACGGCCGGGCACAGCCGACGTTGTGTCCCGGGCCCACACCGAGGCGGTCTCAGTCGCTCTGTCGTTCCTGGAGGACCACGCGGCGGTCGCCCGCCAGCAGACCAAGGGGGTGCGCCGGCGGGTGGCGACGGCCGGGTTCGCGGTGGCCGGGTTCTTCCACCGCACCTCCCGCGAGGGCGACCCGCAGCTGCACACCCATTGCCTGATCGCCAACCTGGTGCGCCGGCCCGACGGTTCGCACGTGGCCTTCGACGCCAACCCGCTGTTCGACTGGGCCAAGGCCGCCGGCACCGTCTACCAGGCCGAGCTGCAACGCCTGTTGTCGCAGGAACTGAGGGTGGCGTGGGGGCCGGACCGCAACGGCACCCGGGAGATGGCGGGTGCGGATCGCAACGTGCTGCGGGCGTTCTCCAAGCGGACCCTCGCCATCGAGGCCGAGCTGGAGGCCTGCGGAGCGGTCTACGAGTCTCCCGCCTCTCGCATGCGGGCCGACGACGCCGCCTCCCTCGCCACCCGCCCGGCCAAGGACCACAGCCTCACGCCGTCCCTGCTGGTCGAGCGCTGGCGGGACGAGGCCAGACAGCTCGGCATCGATAGCGACGTCGCCCTGGAGGCGGCACTGGTGGGCCGCCCCGGCCCCCGGGCCATCGACCCCGACGAGGTCACCGCCGCCCTCCTCGATCCCGAGACCGGCCTGTGTGCCGCCACTGCCCGCTTCACCGAGGCGCACGTGTACGCGCACGTGGCTGCCCTCTCCGGCGGGCGGTGGACCACGGCCGAGATCACGACCATGGCGGGCGAGTTCGTGGCCTCCGAGCATGTCGTGCGTCTCGCGCCCGGAAAGCGCCGCCGCCCGCCCGAGTGGTCCACCGTGGCGCATCGGGCCCTGGAGGACGCCGTGCTCGAGCACCTGGGCGCCCTGGCCGCCCGCCCCTCGCCCGCTATCGACCGGGAGCTGGTGGAGGCCGCCATCGCCGCCGAGGGCCGCCTGGGCGCCGACCAGGTCGAGGCCGTGCGGGCCCTTTGCGGCCCCGGCACCGACCTGCGCTCGATGATCGCCCCGGCCGGGTTCGGCAAGACCACCGCCGTGCACGCCGCCGCAACGGCCTGCGCCGGGGCCGGGCGGGCCGTGCTCGGCGTGGCCACCACCAATCAGGCCGTGGCTGGCCTGCGCTCGGTGGGCTTGGAGGCGTCCACCATCGCCCGCCTGCGCATCGACCTCACCGAGCGGCCCCTCGCCCCTGGCACCGTCGTGGTGCTCGACGAGGTGAGCCAGGTCTCGACCCGGGACGCGGCGACGGTGCTGGAGGCGGTAGCGGCCACCCACGGAGCGTCGCTGTGGTGCCTGGGCGATCCCCGCCAGGCTCCCGCTGTGGGGGCGGGGGGACTGGGAGCGGAGGTGACGAAGCTGGGGGCGCAGGGCGCCATCGTGGCCCCGGCGCTGCGCACCAACCGCCGCCAGCGCGAGCGCGCCGACCGCGAGGCCCTGGCCGAGTTGCGGGCCGGGCGGGCGGCGGCCAGCCAGGCCATCCGGTCCGAGCACGGGTGGGAGCACGAGGAGGCCACGCCGCTCGCCACCCGACAGGCCATGGCCGAGGCGGTGGTGGCCGACGTCGTTGCCCACGGCGCCGTGGCCGTGGCCGTGCTGGCTGTGTCCCACGCCGACTGCGAGGACCTGGCCGACCGCATCCGTGCCCGCCTGGTGGCCGGCGGGCACCTCGGGGGTCCGTCGCTGCCCGGCCCGGCCTGGGGCGCCGGCCCCGACCGCTCCTACGCCCAGGGCGACCGGGTGCTGCTGCACACCAAGTCCGGCCACGCCGGCCTGCACAACGGCTCGACCGGCACGGTGGTGGCGGTCGACGACCACGGCCTTGCGGTGGCCTTCGACGGCGCCCGCCAGGTGTTGCTGCCGTCCGAGTTCGTCGCCGGTCGCCGTGGCGACGGCAACCCGAACCTGTCCCATGCCTGGGCCCGCACCGCCGACGGCGCGCAAGGCGGGACCTGGGAGGCGGTGCACCTCTTGGGCTCGCCCAGCCTCAACGCCCTGGTGGGCTACACCGGCCAGAGCCGGGGGATGGCGCCCACCCACACCTGGAACACCCGGGCGCTGGCGGTGGCCGATCACGTCGGCCTGGCGGCCGACAACCGCAGCGCCACCGAGGCGGTGCTGGCCGGCCTACAACGTGAGCCGGTCACCACCTTCGCCGCGGCCGACGACCCGTGGGTCCTCGACACCCGCTTGCGGGCCGAGCGCGACGGTCACCTGGCCGTGCTGGACGCCGCTCCGCCCGATCGCACGCGCGAGCTGCGCCGGGCCGAGGAGGACGCCCGCCAGGCGGCGAGGCGGGCCGATCTGGCCGCTGGGGAACTGGCGCGAGCCGAGGCCCGGCTGCGGACATGCGGGCCACTGGCCGGCCTGCGCCGCTCGGGACGCCTGGAGCGCGCCGATGCCGAGGCGGCCCTGCCCAGCGCCCGCGACGGCGCCGCTCGAGCGAGAGCCCGCAGCCGGGAGGCGACCGGGCGGGTCGCCGCCGTGGGCCTCGAGGCGGCCGGGCGCGGCGCCTACCTGGAGCGCCACGCCTGGCGGCACCAGCGCATCGCCGCCCTCGACGCCGAGCTGGACCGCCACTGGGCGGCCGCCACGCTCGGGGCCGTGCGACAGGACGACCCGCTGGCTTTCGGCGTCGAGCGCCTCCGGGCCGCCCGGGCTTACTACGCCGCCCGCCTGGCCGCCCGCGATGGCCAGGCGGAGACGCTGGGCGTCGCCGTCGAGCGAGGAGGGGACGAGCAGCGCCGGGTCGCGGCCGACGCCGTGGCCGAGCTCGACGCCGCCCTGGACCACACGCGAGCGGCCCGGGTTCGGGCGCTGGCGAGCGCCGGGGACGCGCCCTGCCACCTGGTGGCGGTGCTGGGGGAGGCCCCGGCGGGGGGCAGTGGCCGGGCGGCATGGTGCGGCCTGGCCTTGCAGGTGGAGGCCTACCGGGACCGCCATCCCGACTCGTTCAGCCTCGATGACTACAGCGACGTCGTCACCGCCATCGGGCCCCGGCCGACGCCACGCTGGCGTCCAGACGCGGAGTGGGACGGCCTGGCCCGCCGCCTGGCCGATGCCCCGGCCGTGGTGGCCGTCGCCGCCGAACTCGGTGACCAGCCCGGAGTCGAACCGGACTCGCCGCTGGCATGGCTGGCGCTGGTCGACGATGCCCGGGGTGCGCTGGATGCAGTCCGGTCGAGCCCGTTGTGTCCGCCGGCGCTTCAACCGGAGCGAGATCTCCGTGCCGACCGGGGGATGTCGCTCGGTCTGTAGGCCCGGTGCCCGGCCACGTGGCGCCGGCCGTGCCGTACTTCCCGATAGCTTCGCTGGGACGGGTTCCGATCCGGGGCCGAGGTTGACGCGTCGTCGTCAAATATCCGGCATTCGCGGGCGTTCGCCGGTCCCTTCTCGGTCGCGCGTTCTGGGACACCCTGGTGTCGACGCGCCGGCGAGCAGGTCGCCGATTCCGCCGCGCCCGATGGCGTGGTCATGACGGCGCCTGCTTGCGGAAGTCGCCTGCCCCCGACCGGCACTTATCTCCCGTTCAGAAGCCTACCTGCCCGCGATTATCGGGCGGACAAGCCGCTCGGCTTCGCATGATACCGGGCGGTCGGCGCCCCTCGGCTCCAGGAGCCGCGTCCGAACCGCCTCAACAAACCGCGCCGTCTGCGATCCCGGCCGTCTCGGTTCAGGGCAGCGTGCCAGAAGCACCTCTCGGCGGAAGCCCAACAGCGGCGTCCCCTGGCCTGTCCCCGGACGCCCGATCCCGAGCGGTGGTTCCCGGTGCTGAGGGGCGAGGTCGAGGCCCCGGGTGGGCGAACTGGGAAGCAGATCCTTGGCCCCTGCGGCCGGGGGAGGTCCTCGAGCACTTGACCGGCAAGGGGCCGCGGGCATCGGCTCACGAGCAGGCGGTGCCGGCCCGCTGGTCAGGCTGGGAGGCGCTGGCGCCCAATCGATGATTGTCGGGCTCGACGCGGGAGACGGTTTCGGCCTCCCTGACGGGTGTACTTGCTGAGAACAACCTCGCCAGAATGGTCCTCTATTTACCCGTGTCATCATGGGCGAGAGGCTGGTAGCTTCGCCAGTAATTCCGTTTGCGGCTGCACAGCCGCTGCGACCGGCGTTGTGGCCCAGCGGGCGAAGAGGGGGATGCGGGGGATGAGCACGGCCGACTTGTCGCTGGTGAAGCGCGACCGAACCCGGACGCGGGTGGTGGCTGTCTTGGTGACGGTCGCCGTGCTCGCCTACGGCATGGTGGTCGTCACCGCACGGGCGGCGTCAGCGACGCCGACGGTGGTGTCCTTCCCCTAGATCGGTGCACCGCAGGACTTCGTCGTGCCGAGCGGCATCAGCCTCCTCACCGTCGATGCACAGGGGGCAGCCGGAGGGAGCACGGCTGGGCCGGGCGGTAACGGGGGGAGGGTGCAGGCGACGGTTCCGGTCACCCCCGGCGAGACGCTGCGCATCCGGGCCGGAGGGTCGGGCGACTCCGGTGGGTACAACGGTGGCGGGAGCGGGTTCAGCTACGCCGGCTCCGGTGGCGGGGCGTCCGACATCCGCAGGGCGGCGGGCACCCTCGCCGCTCGGGTGGTAGCGGCCGGCGGAGGTGGCGGTGCCGGTTCCGACGGCTTTGATCCCGAGCCGGCCGTGGCCATTCCCGGAGGGTTTGGCGGCGGTGGTGGCGGCCTGGTGGCCGGCACCGGTAGCGGCGCCTCCTCGTCGTCGCCTATGCCCGGTACCGGTGGGACACAGGTGAGCGGCGGCGCCGGGGGTGCCGGCAGCACGTGGCCGTACACGCCCAGCTATGCAGGTGCGAACGGAGCCCTCGGCAGCGGCGGTGCCGGTGGCAACGGTCCCGGCAACCAGCCCGGTGGTGGCGGCGGCGGCGGCTACTGGGGCGGCGGAGGTGGAGGCTCCCGCTTGATCAACTATCCGTGCGGGTGCAACACGCCGGCCGCCGGCGGCGGCGGGGGCTCGTCGTATACCGCCGCCGGCGTCGGCAACGTCACCCACACGCTGGGCTACCGGTCTGGAAGTGGGAGCGTCATCATCGGCTTCGAGCCGATGTTCGGGGACCGGCCCGTGGATGAGCTGCTCGGCCACCAGCCCGGCGGTGGCTACGCCTCCGATCCGGTCAACACTGCGGCGGGGAACTTCGTCGACACAGTGGTCGACCTGCCCGCACCGCCAGCGGTGTTCGGCCTTGACTGGGCAAGGACCTACAACTCGAGGGACGAGACGGCGGGAGCGATGGGCGTCGGCTGGGCGGGCGAGCTGTCCACGGCGCTCAGCGAGGACGCCACCTCCGGCGTGGTGACCCTGGTGGGCGGCGACGGCAGGCGGGTGCGCTTCCCCCCGGACGGCGCGGGCGGCTTCGCCCGTCCCGGTGACTTCGCCGGCCGGCTGCAGCGCGACGGCGACGCCAGCCTGTCGGTCGCCTACTTCGACGGATCGGTGGACGACTACGCCGCCTCCGGACGCCTGGCGCAGCGGCGGAACTGGGACGGCCAGACCGTGGGGTTGTCGTACGACACCACCGGGCGCCTCACGTCGGCGGCATCGAGCCGCAGCTGCTCGCTGTCGCTTGCCTACGACGGCGCCGGCCGGATCTCCTCGGTGACGGCGAGCGACGGGCGCTCGGTCGCCTACGCCTATGACGCCCCCTCCAACACCCTGGCCTCGGCCACCGCGCCGGACGGCGGGGTGACCACCTACCAGGTCAACGCCGCCGGCCAGACCACCAGGGTCAGCGATCCCGACGGTGTCGTGACGGTCGACAACGCCTACGACGGCGACGGCCGGGTCGTCACCCAGCGAACTCCCGGCGGGGACGTGGTGAGCTTCGCCTACGACGACGCCGCCCGCACCACGACGCTGACCAGGGCGTCGGCGCCGGGGACCTCGGTCGCGTACGCCCACGACACCCACGGCCGGCTCACCTCGGTGACCGATCCCTACGGGGCAGCCATGACCAAGGCCTACGACGCCTCGGGCGACCTCGTGGCCATGGTCGACCGGCGCTCGGCCGGCGTGACCCAGACCTTCGACGCCCACGGCGACGTGCTGACCCGATCCGGCCCGGAGGGGGTCAACGAGTCCTTCACCTACGATGCCTTAGACCGCCTGGTGACGGCGACCGACGGCGAGTCGCACACCACGAGCTTGTCCTACGAGGGAGCCGAGCGGCTGCCGGCCACGGTGACCGACCCGGCCGGGAAGGTGACGACCTACGACGTGGGCTCCGACGGGCTGGTCCGCTCGGTGACCGACGCCGATGGCGTGGCGGTGAGCTTCGCCTACGACCCGCAGGGGAACCCGTCCTCTGCCACCGACGCGGCCGGCAAGGTGACCACCTTCGGCCACGATCCAACAGGCCGGCCGACGTCGACCACCACCCCGCTCGGGCGGCTCAGCTCGCGAAGCTGGGACCCCGCCGGTCGCCTGCTGTCGAGCACCGACGACGCCGGCGGGGTGGCCTCCCAGACCTGGACGCCGGGTGGCCGGCTGGCCGCAACGGTCGACCAGGAGGCCAAGGTCACCTCCTACTCCTACGACGGCGCCGGCCGGCTGGCCAAGGTCCTCGACGCCGGTGGCAACGAGACCTCCTACGGCTACGACGTGGCCGGCAACGTGACCTCCCTCGCCCGACCCGCCAACCCCGACGCCCCGGTCGCCAAGAGCACCTGGTCGGCCACCTACGATGTCCTCGGCCGGCGCACCTCACAGGTCGACCCGACGGGGGTGACCACCACCTACGGCTTCGACGCCGACGGCAACCGCACCACCAGCACCGACGAGTCGGGTGGCGTGGTCACCCGCACCTACGACCTGCGGGGGCGGGTCACCAAGGTCCGCGACCAGCTCGGCCACGACACCGCCTTCGACTACGACCGCGCCGATCACCTCGCCGCCGTGACCGACGCGACGGGCCGGGCCACCACCTTCGGCTACGACGCCGTGGGGCGGCTGATCGCCACCACCGCTCCGGGCGGTGGGGTGACGAGGCGCACCTACACCGACGCCGGCCGGATCCGCACCGACCTCGACGCCAACGCCAAGGCCACCTCCTCGGCCTACGACGAGCGGGGGCGCCTGCACACCGTCACCGACCCCGAGGGCGGCGTGGTCACCTACGGCTACGACGACGACGGCCGGGTGACCTCGGCGACCTCGCCCGAGGGCCTGCTCACCAGCTTCGGCTACGACCACCTGGCCCGGCGCACCACCGTGACCGCACCGTCGGGGGGCGTGACCACCAGGACCTTCACCGCCCGCGGCCAGCTGGCCACCGTGACCGCGCCGGCGACGGGGACGGTGTCGTACTCCTACGACGCTCTCGGGCGCCTCGAGCGCGCCCGCGACCCCCTCGGCCACGACACGCTCTACGCCTACGACGGGCGGGGAAACCAGGTGAGCCGCACCGATGCCAGGGGCAAGGTGGCGCGCTCGGGCTTCGACCTGGCCGACAGGATCGTGTCGCAGACCGACCCGGCCGGGGCAACCTCGACCGCCACCTACGACGCACTCGGGCGCCTGGCCAGCATGTCGGACGCCTCCGGTCGCACGCTCAGCGTCGGCTACGACGCCACGGGGCGGGTCATCTCACGAACCTCGACGCTGGCCGGCGCCGCGACACAGGCCGTGACCCTCGCCTACGACGCCGCCGGGCGGCGCACCTCCATGGTCGACCCGAGCGGCACGACGACGTGGACCTACGACGGCGCCGGTCGGGTCGCTTCGACCACCTCAGCCGGGCGCCGCCTGGCCTTCGGCTACGACCCGGCGGGGAACCGCACCTCGCTCACCTATCCTGACGCCACCGTGGCGAGCCTCGGCTACGACGGCGACAACCGCCTCACCACGCTGGCCCACCCCCAGGCGGGCAGCGTGGCCTACACCTACGACCGCGACAGCCGGTTGGTGGCCGAGGACCTGCCGGGAGCCGATGCCCGCAGCTACGGCTACAGCGCCGGGCGCCTGTCCAGCTACACCCAGTCCCTGGCCGGCACGACCCGCGCCACGACCCTCGCCCGCGACCTCGCCGGGCGGGTCACTACCGAGACGACGGGAGGAGCCACCACGGCCTACGGCTACGACGCTGCAGGCCAGCTCAGCAACGTCACCCGCGCTTCGTCCACCACCACCTACGCCTACGACGCCGTGGGCAACCGCACGGCCAAGGTGTCCGGCTCGACCCGCACGGACTACGCCTACGACGATGCCAGCCGCCTCACCTCGGCCACCCGCAAGCTCGCCGGGTCGCTCGTCGATTCGGTGTCGTTCGCCCATGACAGCGCCGGCCGCATGACGGCCGCCACGTCGGCCCTGGCCACGAGATCCTTCGCCTACGACGCCCGGGGCACCCTGTCGGGGGTGAGCACCAGCCGTGGCTCGCTTACCTGGAGCTCCACCAGGGGGACCAACGGCGACGGACTGCTCGTCGCCGTGACCGAGGCGACGCCCACGGCCACCACGTCCCGGGCACTCACCTGGGATCAGGACCGGCCGGTGCCGGAGGTGGCGGTGTCGTTCACCGGCGGGGCCGATACCGACTACCTCTACGGCATGGGCCGGGCCCTGGCGGTACGGTCCAGCCAGGGCGATGCATTCTCCCGGGACGTGTGGGGCTCCGACCTCGCTGAGGGGGAGGCCGCCGACCTGGCCCGGGCCACGAGCTACGACGAATTCGGCCGGCCCGTGGCCACCTCGGTGTCGGACCTCGTCGACGAGGTCGTGGGCAGCGCCGGCCAGCTCCGTTTCGGGTACCGAGGCGAGGCCACCGAGGACGGCCTCGTCAACCTCCGGGCCAGGGAGTACGCGCCGGGCCTTGGGCGGTTCACGACCGTCGATCCGCTCAACGGCGTGGCGGGGACGACGACGGCTGCCAACCCCTACCACTACGCCGACAACGACCCGCTGGGCAGGGTCGACCCCCTCGGTCTGTCGCCACTGGGCGACTCGGAGCTTCAGCTCGCCGTTCTCAGAGACGCCCGCAACATCGTCCAGCAGATGCTGCGGAGGCAGCTGGAGAAAAACCTCCAGAAGTCCCTCGCAGTTTCCCTCTACGTGAATCCGTCCGGCCCTGAACCGACCAGAGACCAGGCCATTGAGCAATGGATGCACTCATCCACGGCACCGGTGGGAACGTACCAGTTCCTACGCGACCTCCAGGCGGCAATGCCGGCTATCATTCTCATCGCGGTTGTGGTCGGTGTGGTCTCTGTAGCCGTCCTTGCCGTCAGTGCGCTCTATACCTTCTACCTGACGCCCGCCCTAACGGTCGGCATGGCTGCGCTCCCAGAGGCGGACGCCCAAGTGTCGGCAGAATTGAGTGCCGCAGAAGGAGCAACGGCAGGGGACGCTCTTGTGCTCGGTAAGTACCCCGACTACATCCAACTCGCCGACGAGCTCGGCGCCCGTCGATTCAGCATCCCGGACGCCACATGGAATGCGATGGCGCCAGCGGAACGCTGGGCAGCGAACCAAGCCGTTCTCGATCAGGCGGTCGCCGATCGCGTACCGATCATCCTCTCCAATCCAGCAACGCCTGAGTTCCTCACCGGCACCTTTGCCGACGAGATCGCATATCTGATCAAGCAGGGCTACGAGATCGGTCTGGACGCCATGAGCATGGTGCCGAAGGGGGGCTGAGCCGTGCCGGACTTTCTGCGTGCTCCACGAGCGTTGACCGAGCTCTACAGGTGGCTTGCCGAGAACCAGTTCACCGTGCTCAAGGACGTCCCCGGTGGCGCCTTCAACCAATACGTCGTGATGGGGAGGGAGACCGTCCATCTCGCCATCCGAGCGGATCGTGGCGATTGGGACCTGACGGTGTCGTTCGATGCCGGCGAGACCTTCTGGCAGGTCGACCAGCTCGAGGCATATCTGGCCGGCCAACCCTGGATCGGCGAGCCGCTAAGTGACGATCATCGAGCGGAGTTCGTCCGATCACGCCTCAACGACCTTGAGGCACGGTGGCACGCGGACCCGCACGCTCGCGACGACCTGCACCGGCTTGGAGACGAGTGGATGAGTTGGCGATTCGGCATTCCGATTCCAGACGGCGGGTTCCCACGCGGCAAGTCATCCTGAACCACGGCGCTAGATCTCTTGGGGGCGGAGCTCCCGAATTTTGTGTCGAGTTTTCATGCGGCTGTGCCAAGTCTCGCGTTGTTGATGTAGGTGGCGACGGTCCGATCAATGGTGGTGAGGGCGCGACGGAGCTCGGTGGGTGCTGGCGGCTGGAGGCCCGCGTTGAGGAGCGGGCCGAGCAGCTGGGCTCGGAGCTTGATGTAGAACATCGCGGCCCGGATGCCCTCGGGGGTTGTGGTGTAGGTGTTTGTGCCCGGGATCTTCTCGATCTCCCAGAGGCCATCGTCGGCCAGGAGGCTCCGCACCTCCTCCGCAAGGGGCCCCGCCTGGTGATACCTGCGCTGGCTGTCGATGAGACCCCACCTTGCGCCCATCCAGAGTGGCGCTCAGCAGGCGTTCGGGCTGCAACCCAATTGCAACCCAACTGGCCGTCACGAGCCGGTACAGGGCGACATGGCCCGACATGCCGCTCGCACAAAAGCCCTGCTCAGAGCCCCTGAGGCGGTCTGGGTGGCACGAGTTGACATGGGGTCGACAGGATTCAGGTTCCTGTGTCCGAAAGGATGTGGGGGTTCAAGTCCCCCCTCGCCCACTCGAAACCCGCAGGTCAGAGGCTATTTCTTTT
>JAHFUS010000120.1 GCA_023264975.1 Actinomycetes bacterium
GGCCAGCAACCGGCTGCCGGCGTGGGCGGCCACCCCGGTCCCGTCGGCGGTCACCACAAGACGGGGGCGGCGGGTATTACGCTTCACCATGGAAGTGCCCTTCTGGTCGGGGTCCTGCGGCTTCGAACACCAGCAGTTTCCCTTGCCAGAAGGGCCTTTTCGCGGACCTACGGCCACCAACCAAAGGGATTTACTGAAAGGGGCGGGTTAACGGGTCAGCGCTTGTGCCGGCGCACTGCCCGCCGGGTCCCGCAGATGCGTTGGGACTGTGACGATGGGCCCTCGATCCCAGAACCCGATCCCCCTTCGGCCGAGGACTCGACGGAGTGTCCCTACCAAGCCGAAGCCGCTGATCAGCGTCGAGGGGGCGGCCGAACTGCTGGGCCAGAGCCGCTCGTCGCTGTACCGCTCGATCGCCCGCGGTGACCTGCCCCTGCCGCTCGTCAAGATCAACGGTCGGAACCGCATTCCGCGAGCGGCGGTCGACCGACTCGCTGCGGGCGAGGTGTCGACGATGACCCACCAGCCCGGCGAAGGCGGCTCAGCCGTCGGCTGACGCCGCGACCTGGGGTGGGTCGAGCAGATCGCCCATATGGGCGGCGGCGCGCCGGTCCTCCTCAGTGACGACGCCGGTGTAGTGCCGCGCCATTTGGACCGTCGCCCATCCCATGCGAGCCTGCTTCTGTGCCTCGGAGATCACGGCGTCGAGCTGGGTCGACTGGAAGTGACGAAGCGAGTGGAGATGAATATCTGACGCCACTCCCGCCTTCGTCCGTGCCCGACCGAACGCCTTCGTCATCGCGTCGGGGTGGGGTGGAGTCGCTCCTGTCGGGTCGGTTGTAAACACGTAGGCACCCCTGTCGAGCGCCGCGCCACACGCATCAGCGATATGCCGCTGCTCGTCGGAAAGTTCATCAAGCTCGTCCAGCGTGCCGCGATCGAGAGCCAACATCCGGATGCTCGATCGGTTCTTGGGATCCTTGGAGCGGGCTCCGCCGTCGTGGGCGATGATCGCTTCGTCGATCACAAGCGTGCCAGCGGACGCGTTGATATCGGACCACCGTAGGGCGCACACCTCCCCGCGACGCGCCCCTGTCGCTGCGATCACGCGGAGGAACACGGCGAAGCGGAGGTCCAACTCCCGAGCGGCTCGGAGGAGGGCGTGGACCTCCGCAGGGTCTGGCGCCCGAACCTGGTGGGCTTGATCGGCGAGCGCCCAGTCCGGCATCTCGGTGTCGCTCACCGGATTCGGTAGGCGGTTGCCGCTCCACTTGCGGGCCAGCCGGCATGAGCGATGCAGGACCGCTCTTGTCTGGTGGACGCTCGAACGGCTGAGGCCCTTTGCCTTGAGGTCCCGGAGGTAGCGCTCGATCTCGTACGGCCCGAGGGCCTTGATCCGCTTCCGGCCGATTGAGTCCCGGATGTGGAGGTCCCAGATGCCCTTGTAGCGCCGGGCCGTCGTAGGGCTCAGGTCGTCCCAGCCGTTGCGCTCCCAGCCGAGGATGGCATCGTTGACCGTGGTGTCCGGCCCCCATTCGACGATGAGCTCGGTGTCGGATTCCTCGAGCTCCGCCACCAGGGCCGCCAGAGCCCGCTGGGCCTGGCGCTTGCCGCCTTGGAAGGTGATGCTGCGATGCCGCACCCGGCCGGACGTGTCGCGCCCAAGGAACGCACGCAGTTCCCACACGCCGGGCCGCTTCTCCCGCATGCTTCCCGACACTCGCTTCCCCTTTGTTGGGATGGTGTTGGGATAGAGGATAGCTGGCTTGCAGGTTCAAAGGCAAAAAGTGCCTCTTAACTGCCACTTCGGTGTGCGCCCCCTGGGATTCGAACCCAGAACCTGCGGATTAAGAGTCCGTTGCTCTGCCATTGAGCTAGAGGCGCGTGGCGGGTGGCTTCGTACTGTAACTGCGGCCGGGCGAGGCTAGGCCGAGAGGGTGGCTAAGGGGACTCGAACCCCCGACCTCCTGGACCACAACCAGGCGCTCTAACCAACTGAGCTATAGCCACCACGGATCGATCAGCATAGGCGAGGGGGCATCCGGACCCCAGCCGATTCCGGACCTCAGGCGTCGCCCAGGATGTAGCGGGGCCCCGGACCGGTCCTTGTCCTCGGCGCCCCGACCCGGGTCGCCCACCGAGTCCGTCACGTAGGAGCAGCGCTTCGCTCCTTCATCACATCAAGCTCTGGCTCGGTCCTGGACCGCACGGAACCGTCGCTCCGATCCGGTGGACCATCGAAACACGCGGGACCTGATGCCTGGCAGGGAACGGTCTACGTGTACCGGGAACGCCTGTCCGCGCTTGTACCCTCGATGGCGCGGCAACAGGCGCCAGGCATTCCGGTGGCGTCGAGGCCGCCGCCGTTCTCGCTCGGCAGCGTGGCAGGGGAGGACCTGTCCGACCTGCTTTCCGGTGTCGGACCCACCGCCAGGTCGAGGTGCTGACCGGCGGCAGTCGGTGTGGGGACCCCGAACCTGCCCTGACCGTCGTGCACGTGGTGGACCGGAGCCCACCGGACATCTGCGAGGATGGTGGTAGGCCGCTGCGGCGGCCGGTGTGCCGGGAAGCCTGGTCGGCGACGTCGGACAAGCGCGACCGAGGACGGCACAGGTGGGATCACAAGAGGACCAAGCCGGCGGGCACCACCCTGACCTGACCGGCGCCGCCGCGCTCTCGGGGCGGCGGATGCCACGATTGGTGCGCCAGTTCCTGAAGACGGAGGCATCGGGCGGTGCCGTGCTCCTCGGCGCCGCCATCGTTGCAATGGCGTGGGCGAACTCACCGTGGGGTGAGTCCTACCGCACACTCTGGTTGACCGACCTGACGCTCCGGCTGGGCCGGTATGTGCTCGTCGAGGACCTACGCCACTGGGTCAACGAGGCGCTGATGGCGGTCTTCTTCTTCGTCGTCGGCCTCGAGATCAAACGCGAGGTGGTGCACGGTGATCTGCGCGATCCGAGGGCGGCGGCTCTTCCAGCCCTGGCCGCGGCCGGCGGTATGGTCGTGCCGGCGCTGCTCTACCTGGCGGTCACAGCGGGGGGCGCCGGTTCGCACGGCTGGGGAATCCCGATGGCGACCGATATCGCGTTCGCCGTCGGGGTGGTCACCCTGGTCGGACCCCGCGTCCCGCCGGCCCTCAAGCTGTTCCTGCTGACCCTTGCCATCGTCGACGACGTCGGCGCCATCGTGGTGATCGCCGTCTTCTACTCCGGCGACATCCATGGCTACTTCCTGCTGGCGGCGGCGGCGCTGGTGATGCTGATGCTCCTTCTGCGCCGAATCGGTGTCTTTTGGCTGCCGCCCTACGTCGTCATCGGGTCCGCCGTGTGGTTGGCCACCGACGCATCCGGCGTGCACGCCACCGTGGCCGGCGTGGTGCTCGGACTGCTGACGCCGGCCCGCCGCCTCATCCCCGGGTCGGTCGCCCGGCAGTGGGTGGGCGACCCCGACGACGATCCCGGGCCCGCCGAGCTCGATGCCATGACCAGGCTGGCCAGGACGGCCGTCTCTCCGGCCGAGCGTCTCGAGCACCTTCTCCACCCCTGGACGAGCTTCCTGATCGTCCCCCTGTTCGCTCTCGCCAACGCGGGGGTCGAGCTGCGCGGGAAGGCCTTCGATCGACCCGGAGCGGCGGCGGTGACGGCAGGCGTAATGATCGGGCTCGTTGCCGGGAAGGCGGTCGGTATAACGGGAGCGTCGTGGCTGGCGGTGCGCACGGGCGCAGGCCGGCTTCCAGAGGGCGGCACCTGGGCGATGATCGCTGGCGTCGGGATTGTGGGCGGCATCGGCTTCACCGTCGCCCTGTTCGTCGCAGAGTTGGCTTTCGATCCGGGCGCACTGCTGGAATCGGCGCAGATCGGCGTGCTGGCCGCCTCGGCCGTGGCAGCTGTAATCGGCGGGGCCGTGCTCAGCGCGGCATGCAGGTCGCGGCCGGAGCGGGCCGGGCCTCGTGGACAGGGGTCAGGCCATGAGCACAGGTAGGACGTCGTGACCGAGTACGCCGCGTTGTACCCAGGCACGACTTAGTGGTGGCCGTCAGAAGTTCGTGTGGGAATCCGGGTCGGGAGTCTCAGCCGTTTCGGTCCACGCCGAGATGTCGTTTAG
>JAHFUS010000010.1 GCA_023264975.1 Actinomycetes bacterium
GGCGGTACCGGCCGGCTGACCAGCGTCGTGTGACAGGCGCACGGACGGGGGACGACGTTCAGGTGTAGCGGGGAGGCGGACCGGCGGTGGCGACCTGGTCGCAGCCGCCCGGCCCGGCCCCGGATGCTCGGGCCGTCGGCCCGGCGCAGCGTCTCGGCCGGATCGGGAACGACGGCGGCCAGGCGCCCCGCTTCGGCGGCACCCGCCGCCTGCAGATCAGCGCGGAAGGCGGCCAGAGCAGCGGCCAGGGCCGCCGCCGCGCCGCGGCGCTCGCGGGCCACCCGGCGCCGGTCCTCCCACCACGTGCCGACCGCCATCACCGGGCTGAACAGGGCGAAGGCGGCCATGATCGGCGAGAACACCACCGCCATCACCAGGCCGATCACGAGGGGCGCGACAAGCATGGCCCAGCTGAAGCGTGCGCCGGGCGCCGGCTCCGGCGGCGCCGCGGGCACGGTGACGGGCCCGGGGCCGGCGGGCGGCATGCGCCGGGGTGGCCGGTTGAACGGCGCCGTGCCCGTGCCCGCACCTGCCGGGCCTAGCTAGGGCGGCCCGGTCCGGAGGGATCGCCACGATGCGGGCCTGCACGGCCCCCACCTGCAGCAGTGCGCCGGCGGCGATGGTCTCCACCCCGCTGACGAATCGACCGTCGACGCGGGTGCCGTTGCACGACCCGAGGTCCTCGATCGTGCACGCGCCGGCCGCGACGACGAGCCGGGCATGACGGCCGGACACGGTGGACGAGTGGAGGCCGATGCCGGCCCCGCGGCCGCCCGCCCGGCCGAGGACGACAGGCCCGGTGGCGAGCGGCACCCGCCGGCCGGCGTCGAGGCCGCCGGTGACGTGCAGTTCGGCGATGGCGACGGCTGCCGGGTCAGGCCCGCTCGGTGGACCGGTCGAGAGGCGCACAGCGTCGCCCTGCCGCAGCCCGGCGCCGGCCAGCGCGGTGGCCGGAGCCAGGAACCGGCGACTGGCCACCAGGCCGGTGCCGGGGCCGACGGGGCCGCCGGCCAGCGCCTCGGCCACCTGCCCGATGGTGGCCGATGCGGCGGCAGACACGTCGACGTCGATCTCGGCGCCGCCGACCTGGAGGACGAGCCGCATCAGGCGTGCTCGGTAATCGCGGGGCCGCCGACCTGGAGGGGCCCCCACCTGGTGGAGGAGGCCGGGGTTGGGGCCCCGGCCGGGCAGATGAAAGTGCGCTGCGGGTGTGCGCGCCCCGACCGCCGCCGCCCTCGGGAGGGCGGGGTAGCCGTCCCGGCCAGGGGGTGCAGTGGGCGGCGGCGGGAGCGTGGGCGGGGCGACACGCGACGGCGGGCGGCGGCCTAGTAGGTGGCGGTCTGGATGGCCTGGCGGCGGTTGCGCACCACCGTGGCGTTCTCGTTCAGGGCTTCCTGGAGGCGGCTGAGGGCGGACACGAAGGAGCCGTTCCACTCACTCCGGAACCGCTCGGCGGCGGGGCCGGTCCAGGTCGTGTTGCTCACGGCGGCCGAGATGCGGCGCTGCAGTTCGGCCACCGCCTGCGAGTCGGTGGTGAACTGCTGCTCGAGGCCCTGCATCTGCTCCAGGCTCCCTCTGACCATGTTCGACATGCTATTTCCCTGTCTATAAGGTGGTTTCACTTATTTTCACACACACCAGCATGACATGCAATGACAAACAGGGGGCTCACCCTCGCCCGCCTCCGCCTCCAGGATCGCCACCGGCCGTCGGCGCCCCCTCCTCTCTGTCCAGGGCGTTCTTCCACTGGTAACTATGAAAGATGATGATACCCACTTCTTGACGTCAGGAAGTGCTTTGAAGTACTGATAGGGTATGGTCACGGAGTCGGGCGACGGCGATAGGCGGCTTTTGTAGAGTGACCGCCCATGGCTGAGACCACGCTCAGCACGCGCCGGGCGAGGGTCCGCGGTGCGGGCGGTACCAACGGTGCCCGCCCGCTGCGCCGCCGGCGGGCCCTCCCGGGAGGGCGCGCCGTGGTGGGCGGCTTTCTCGTCGCGCTCGCGGCCGTCGGCGTCTTCGCCGGCTACACCACCGCCACCGCCGATACGCGCGAGCCGTACCTCGTCGCCCGCCAGGACCTCGCCCTCGGCCACCGCATCACCCGGGCCGATCTCGGCACGCTGCCCATGGACCTGCCCGCCCTGCTGAGGGCGAAGGCCTACCGCGACCCGGCTCAGCTGATCGGCACCATGGTGATCGGGCCGGTGACCAAGGGCGAGCTGGTGCAGTCGAGCAGCGTGCTGGCCGGTGGCGCCGCCGGGTCATCGCAGCGGCAGATCTCGTTCTCCATCGACTCGGCCCGGGCCGTCAACGGGCAGCTGCGCCGGGGCGAGTTCGTCGATGTCGTCGCCACCTACGGCACCGGCGCCGACGGGTACACCGAGGCTGTCGTCCGGGCCGCCAGGGTGGCCGACCGCGCCGAGACCAGGGGCGCACTCTCCAGCCAGGGCAACGAGGTCATCACGCTCGCGGTACCCGACGCCGCCGCCGCGCTGGCCGTGGCCCATGCCGTGAGCACGGGCACGCTCATGCTCGTGCGCTCGCCTGCGCCGCCGGAGGCGGGCGAGCTCCTCGTCGAGACGCCCTTCTACCGCCCGACTGTCCCGCCCGCCGAGAAGGCGGGCGCCGGCACCACGTCGACCACAACGGGCGCGGGCTGAGCGGTTGGCCGCCGAGCGCTACGTGGTCCTGGGGCTGGCCCACGCCCGCTCCAGCTGGTTCAAGGCGATGGCCCAGTGGGCCAACTCCGGCACCATTCCCGCCGAGTTCGTGAAGTGCGTCTCCGGCGAGGAGATGCGGGCCCGCCTGGCGTCGGGCCGCCCGTTCTCGGCGCTGCTGATCGACGCGGCCCTGCCCGCCCTCGACCGCGACCTGGTCGACGCGGCGCGGGCTGCCGGCTGCGTCACCGTCGCCGTCGACGACCGGCGGGCCACGTGCGACTTCGACGCCCTCGGCGTGGCCGCCGTCCTCCCCGACTTCTTCGACCCCAAGGCCCTGCTCGACATCCTCACCGCCTCCGCCACCATGATCGGTCGGGGGGAGGCGCTCCCGGGCGACGCCTCGCCCACCACCGAGGCGCCATGGCGAGGCAGGGTCGCCACCGTGTGCGGTCCGGGCGGCACCGGCACGTCCACCGTGGCCGTTGCGCTGGCCCAGGGCCTGGCCGACGATGCCCGCCACGGGCGCTCCGTCCTGCTGGCCGACTTCGCCCTCCACGCCGAGCAGGCCATGCTCCACGACGCACGCGACGTGGTGCCCGGCGTGCAGGAGTTGGTGGAGGCGCACCGCTCCCGGCGGGTGGCGCCCGAGGAGGTGCGCACGCTCACCTTCGAGGTGCACGAGCGGGGCTACCAGTTGCTGCTCGGCCTGCGCCAGGCCCGGTCGTGGACCACCATCCGGCCCCGCGCCTTCGAGGCCGCCTTCGACGCGCTGTGCCGCGCCTACCGGGTGGTGGTGTGCGACGCCGACGCCGACCTCGAGGGCGAGGAGGAGGGCGGCTCCATCGAGGTCGAGGAGCGCAACGTGATGAGCCGCACCGCCGCCCTGCGGGCCGACGTGGTGTTCGCCGTGGGCCTGCCCGGCATGAAGGGCCTGCACTCGCTGGTGCGCGTGCTCAACGAGCTTTGCTCAGTCGGCGTGGCGCCCGACCGGATCGTCCCCGTCATCAACCGGGCGCCCAAGGGCGGGCGGGCCCGCTCTGACATCACCTCCACCTTGGGCACCCTCACGGTGGACGGCGGCACGGCATTCGCCCCGCCCGTATTCCTGCCCGACCGGCGGGTGGAAGAGCCGCTGGTCGATGGCATCCGCCTGTCGTCCACCCTGGCCCAGCCGTTACGGGGTGCCTTCGCCGCCATCGTGGACCATGTGCCGCCGGCGCCGGCCGCCCGGGTCGGCGAGCCCGAATTGGTGCGGCCGGGGTCGCTCGGGTCGTGGTCCGGTGACGACGACGACGACGAGGCGGCGCTGGGCTGAGCCGGGCGGCATCCACGATGGCGACCGTGGTCGGTGAGATGATGGTTCGATGCGCCCGACTATTTCGTCCTATTTCACCATCCGGATGGACCCCACGGATCGATGACGTCGGCCGTAGCCCGCGGCGTCGTGCTGGTCCTCGTCGGCCTGCTGCTCCTGGGCGGTGTAGCCGCCGTCGTGATCCACGAGGACAACGGCGACCGCTCGTCGACGGCCTCGGGCACCACCACGACCACCGTGCCCGGCAACCCCGCGTCGACCTCGTCGTCGACCATGTTCACCCTGCCGGGGCCCACCGCCTCGTCGGTCACTTCCTCGACTACGTCCGGCTCCACGGGGTCGTCGGCCACCACCTCCACGACGGGGGCGAGCGGCACCAGCTCGACCACTTCGTCCACCACGACCTTCGGGTCGTCCGTCGGGTCCTCCGGGTCGACTGCAGCCGGGGCAGGCGAGACGCTGGCCTACACGGGCGCCCCCTCGAACCTTGGCCTCGCCCTGCTCCTCCTCGCCGTGGCCTGGGGAATGCGGCGGTTCGTCGTCGCCTCCCGGCCCCGCTGAACACCGGCGCCGAGCCGGTCGCCTCCCGGCCGTGAGGATCACCACCGTCGAGCTGCGCCGGGTGCGTCTGCCGTTCCTCGCTCCCTTCCGCACCTCCGCCGGCTCGACGGAGGGGCGCGAGGTGCTGCTGGTGCGCATCGACACGACGGCGGGCGAGGGCTGGGGTGAGTGCGCTGCGCTGGGTGAGCCCACCTACACGGCGGAGTACGTGGCGGGGGCGGCCGGCGTGCTCCGGGACCACCTCGTGCCCCGGCTGTTGGCGGTGGGCGGCGAGGTCGGCGCCACTGCGGTGGCGCCGGCGCTGGCTGCGGT
Source organism: Actinomycetes bacterium (assembly GCA_023264975.1). Classification (GTDB taxonomy): domain Bacteria; phylum Actinomycetota; class Acidimicrobiia; order Acidimicrobiales; genus JAHFUS01. The sequence goes on from JAHFUS010000010.1 coordinate 4,852, forward strand.
CCGGGGTCACCACATGGCCAAGGCAGCCCTGGAGATGGCGGTGCTCGACGTCGAGTTGCGAGCCGCCGGAATCTCGTTGGCCCAACGGCTCGGTGCCACCCGCGACACGGTCGAAGCGGGCGTGGCCGTGGGGATCGCACCGTCGATCGGGGCCCTGCTGGACGTCGTGGGCGGCGCGGTCGATGACGGGTACCGGCGGGTCAAGCTCAAGATCGAGCCGGGGTGGGACGTCGAGCCCGTGCGGGCCGTGCGGGAGCGCTTCGGAGACCTCGTGCTCCAGGTCGACGCCAACGGCGCCTACAGGATCGGCGACGCCGCCCAGCTGGCCCTGCTCGACCCCTTCGACCTGGCCATGATCGAGCAGCCGCTCCCGCCCGACGACCTGGCCGGTTCGGCCCACCTGGCCCGGCGCATCGCCACACCGATCTGCCTCGACGAGCCGATCACGTCGGCGGAGGTTGCGGCCGGGGTGCTGGCCATGGGCGCAGCGGCGGTGATCAACGTGAAGGCGGGCCGGGTGGGCGGCTACCTCGAGGCGGCGCGCGTGCACGACGTCTGCCTGGCTGCCGGCGTGCCCGTGTGGTGCGGCGGCATGCTCGAGACGGGCTACGCCCGGGCCGCCAACCTCGCCCTGGCCGCTCTGCCGGGCTTCACCCTGCCGGGCGACCTGTGCCCGCCGTCCCGCTACCTGGCCGCCGACGTGGCCGCCCCCCTCCTCGCTCCCGGGGGCCGCCTCCAGGTGCCGTCGCAACCTGGACTGGGCGCCGACCTGCTGGCGGAGGCGATCGAGGCGCACACGACCGCGACCGAGCTGGCCTACCCGTCCCGCTGAGGCCGGGCCGCATTCGCGGCGGCACGAGGGCCCGGATTCCCGGCCTGGCCCCGGCTCGAGCCGTGCGGCCGGCGGGCGGGGCGCAGCGACGGCCGGGCCTTGCCCAGCGGCGTCAGGGTGCCCGCCTTCGGAGCGGCGGGTAGAGCTCGACGGGGTTCTCGAGCACCATGGCGCTCGATGATGTCGACCTGACCGGACGACAGCTCGGCCGACCGCCACACCGCCGGCGATCGGGTGGGCCCCTTCCCGTTCCGGGTACGGGAACCGACCCTCTCAGGCGTGAGTTTCCGTACCGAGAAGCGGGCTCGCCCGGCTACGTGTCGGGCTGGAACCTCCACACGTTGGTCTCCCTCTGCTCGAAGCCGAGCTTTCGGTACATGGCGTTGGCCGCCTCCCGGCCCGGTCGGGAGGTGAGATCGACGGTGCGGGCGCCGGCAGCCGTGGCCAGCCCCAACGCGTGGCGGGTGAGCTTCTCGCCGATGCCCTGGCGCCTCGCTCCCTCGTCCACCACCACGTCCTCGATCCACGCCCGCACACCGGTGGGGATTCGGAACACCACGACGGTGAGGGTGCCGGCGATGTGGTCGCTGTCGTCGAGGGCAAGGAGCAGGCGGGTGCCCGGCGCGTCCACCATCTCCGTGAGGTCGTCGTAGGTGGGCGGCGGCGATGTGCGGGAGACCTGGCCGACCAGGCGGGTGAAGGCTGCGACCAGGTCCGGGCTGACGTGGTCGGCCTCGACGACCCTCATTCCGGGTCGGGCACCGGTTGGGGCGGCGGCGGCCCCACGTACCGGGCGCTCGGGCGCACGATGCGGTTGTCGGCCGCCTGCTCGAGCATGTTGGCGCACCACCCGATGACCCGGCTCGACGCGAAGGTCGGCGTGAACAGCTCGCGCGGCAGTCCGCAGCGGTCCATAACGACGCCGGCGTAGAACTCCACGTTGGCGTACAGGTGGCGGCCCGGCTTCAGCTCGGCCAGCACGTCGACCACCGTCTTCTCGACCTGGGTGGCGAAGGCCGCCTTGTCGCCGCCGAGGCGCTGGGCCACGTCTCGAAGCATCAGCGAGCGAGGGTCGTCGGTCTTGTACACCCGGTGCCCGAAGCCCATGATCCGCTCGCCGTGCTCAACGGCGTTGCGGATCCACGCCTCGGTCTTGTCGGGCGTGCCGATGGCGTCGAGCATGTCGAGGGCCCGGCTGGGGGCACCGCCGTGGAGGGGCCCCGACAGGCTGCCGAGCGCAGCCACCACGGCGGACCCGAAGTCGGCGCCCGTTGACGTGACGACGCGGGCGGTGAACGTGGATGCGTTGAACCCGTGGTCGATGGTGGAGATCTGGTACTGCTCGACGGCCCGGGCGTGATCCGGGTCGGGCACCTCGCCGGTGAGCAGGTATAGGTAGTTGGCCGAGTAGCCCAGGTCGTCGCTCGGCTCCAGCGGGTCGAGGCCGTTGCGCAGGCGGTGCAGCGCCATGATCAGCGTGGGCGTGACGGCGCACAGCCGCAGGGCGTCGGTGCGCCTGGTGACGGCGTCGGTGTCCATGCTGGGGCGCAGGTCGAGCGACTGGGCCACGGCCGACATGGCCGTGCGCAGCGCGTCGAGCGGACCGGGATGCTCGCCCGCCTTTGCGATGTCGGGAAGCAGCGGCTTCACTGCATCCGGGATCGCCGCCATGGGCCGCACCTCGTCGAGGAACGCCTTGCGTTCGGTGGCGTCGGGCAGCTCGCCGCTGAAGAGCAGGTACCACACGTCCTCGAGCGACCGCTTCCCGGCCAGCTCCACGGCGTTGTAGTGGCGGTAGTGGTAGAAGCCCTCCTGGCCCCGCACGTCGCCCACCGTGGTCTCGGCGACGACAACGCCCTCGAGGCCCTTGGGCGCGTCGACCAGGCTGGGGTGGGCCATCGGCGCGATCTGGGCGATTCCCACCAGGTCGCGCATGCTGACCATGCCGACCAGCTCGCCGTCGTCCACCACGGGGATGTGGCGGTAACCCCTCTCGGACAGGGTGTTCCACGCGTCCGCCACCTCGACGGCGGAGGTGATGGTGTACGGGTCGGCCGTCATCCACTCCCCGACCTTGGCGTTGGCATCGGCGCCCTCGGCGGCCAGGCGGACCAGGTCGCTCTCGGTGAGGATGCCGACGGGCTTGCCGCCGTCGACCACCACGACCGAGCCGACCTTGTGCTCGTGCATGTGGGTCGCTGCGTCCGACAGCAGTTCGGTGGCCTCGGCGGTGACCACGGGGCTGCTCATGATGTCGGCGACCGCACGCGTTGCCATGTCGCCTCCAGGGGTGGTTTCGAGCCGGGCTGGAGTGTACTGGGGGCATGCGGATGCGCGGTCTGAGGGTGATTGTGACTGGTGCGTCGTCGGGGATCGGGCAGGCCACGGCCCGCCTGCTGGCGGCCAGGGGAGCGAACGTGACGGCCGTGGCCCGCAGCCTGGGACCGCTCGATGAGCTGGCCGCCTCGTCGTCGTCGATCACCCCGTTCGTCGCCGACCTCACGGTGGAGGCCGACCGGGCCGCCCTGGTTGGGCGGGTCGGCGACGTGGACGTGCTGGTGAACAACGCCGGCATCGGGTGGCTGGGGCTGGTCGAGGAGATGCCGGCCGAGCAGGTGCAGAAACTGTTCGCCATCAACGTCGTGGCCCTGATCGACCTCACCCAGCGGGTGTTGCCGGGGATGCTCTCCCGGCGCCGCGGCCACGTGGTGAACATCGCCTCCGTGGCGTCGTGGGTGTCCATCCCGCCCCTCACCGTGTACTCCGCCACCAAGTTCGCCGTGCAGGGCTTCAGTGACGGCCTTCGCCGGGAGCTGATGGGCCGCGGCGTGCACGTGTCCACCATCAACCCGGGCCCCGTGGCCACACGCTTCGGTGCCCGGGCCACCTTCGAGGACCCCCGCACCGAGCACATGGACGACTCGAGGATGCCCGGCGTGCCGGCGTCGATGGTCGCCTCTGCGGTGGCCCGCGCCGTCCGGATGAACGGCCTCCCCGGCTACACCGGCATCGCCGTCCCCCGGGTGCTCGGGTTCAGCCGGCTGGGCGCCGTCCCCGGCCTCCGGCTCGCCTCGGACGCCTTCGCAATCGCCTTCAAGGGCGCCCGGGCCTCGTCGATGGGAGGCGGCTAGCCGTTCGCAAGCGGCTGGCAGGTGGGGCACCACCAGACTTGTCGGGGCGGGTCACCCAGGCGGGCGGTCCGGATGGACGTGCGGCAGCGGTAGCAGCGCCGGCCGGCGCGGCCGTAGACCCACGGGCCGGCGGGCCCGCCGGGCGGGGCGAACCGGCGGTCGAAGCCCGTGGCCGGGGCCAGGTTGGCCCGCATGAGACGGGCCGCCTGGTCGACCAGGCGGGCGAGGGTGGCGTCGTCGAGGGCGGACAGCGGCGTCTCGGGGTGGATGCGGGTGGCGAACAGGGACTCGCAGCGGTAGATGTTGCCGACGCCGGACACCACCCGCTGGTCCAGCAGCACCTCGCCGGCGGCCCGCTCCGGCGGCTGCCGCCTGGCCCTTCGGACCACCTCGCCCACGTCGAGGGGGTCGACCAGCACATCGGGACCGAGGCCGATGATCGAAGGGTGACGGTCCTCCTCGCCGTCGGCCAGTAGTTCCACCACGGGGGCGTCGAAGCACACCGCGACACGGTCCCCTGCCTCCAGCACCACACGCGCCTGCCACGCCGGCTTCCGCCACCGCCCGCCGGCCGGGTACACGTGCCACGAGCCCGTCATCCGCATGTGGGTGTGCAGCACGTCGCCGCCGGAGAACCGGATCAGCAGGTGCTTGGCCCTCGCCTCCACCTTCTCCACCGACTGGCCGACGAGGCGCTCGGCCGGAACATTCAGGCGCTGCGAGCGGGCGGCGGTGATGGTGCGCCCCTCCAGCCACCGCGCCAACGAGCGGGCGGTCCGGAAGATGGTGTCGCCCTCAGGCACGGGCGTGTTTCGAGTAAATAGGGTGTCGTTTTGACACCCTATTTACTCGAAAGTGGTCAGGCATAGCGGATGAGGCCCTTGGGGGTGGGGACGAAGCCGGCGGCGGCCAAGTGGGGGGCCAGCTCGGGGTCGGAGCGCTCGACGCTGAGGCGGGTGAGGCGGCCGTCGGTGAGCAGGGTGGTGACGGCGGCCACCGCCTGGGCTTCCCACTCGCCGTCGTAGGGGCGCAGGGCGACGAGGGCCTTGCCGCCCTTCTCGACGTAGAGGGTGGCCAGGCCGTCGAGGAGGACGACGTAGGCGCCGGCCACCCGCCGGGGGCCGGTGACGGGCCAGGGCAGGGCCACGCCGTAGGCGTTGGCCGGGTCGGTGGTGGCCAGGACGACGGCCGCCGGCGGCTCGCCCGTGCCCGCTGCGCCCCTCGACGAGCGCAGGCGGTCGACGGCGCCGGGCAGGGCGAACTGGGCGCCGCCGAGGCCGGATACGAAGTAGCCCCGCCGGGCCCGGCCGGACTCCTCCATGGCCCGCAGCACCGGGTACACGCCGGCGAACCCGCCGGGCACGCCCTCGCCCCGTGCCGCCTCCCGGGTGAGCACTCCGTGGCGCTCGAGGAGGGCGCCGGCCTGGGCGGCGACGGCCTCGGTGGGGCTGACGCCGCCCCGCTCCACCAGCGACCACCGGCCCTGGCCGCGGGGCGGGCCGAGCACGGTGAGGTTGCCCACACGGGGCCGGCCGCCGGCGCCGCCCCGCTTGGTGGCGGAGCCGCTGCGCCGCCTGCCGCCCTGCGTCGCCCGCACGGCGGCGAACGAGTCGTTGGTCACCTCGCCCGCCCACACCAGGTCCCACAGGGCGTCGAGGGTGGACACGTCGGTGGCGCCGCCCAGCTCGCGGAAGAAGCAGGCGCCCCGCGCCGCCAGGACGTCGCGGATGCGGTCGTGCTCGTCGCCCTCGGGCCGGTCGCCCACCGGCGCCGCCCGCGACAGGACCGAGCCGCGCAGGTGCAGCGCCACCTTGCCGTCGTCGCGCCCGAGCGGGCCGGCGCCGACCCACATGACCTCGCCGGCGGCCAGCAGCTCGTCGAGGTAGCGGGGCGTGTAGCCCCGCACCCGGGCGGGCAGCACGTCGCGCTCGAGCACGCTGGCCGGGATGGCCACGCCCTGGAGCTGGGCCACCACTTCGAAGGTGCGGTCGGGCCCGCCGGCGTCGGCGCCCACGCCCTGCCACGCCGGCAGGAAGCGGGCAAGGGCGTCCTGCCCGGTGGGCTCGACCTCCTTGCGCAGGGCGGCCAGCGACCGCTGGCGCAGCATGCGCAGCACCTCGGCGTCGCACCACTCCCGCTCGGTGCCGCCGGGCCGGAACTCGCCCCGCAGGACGGTGTTGGCCCGGGCCAGCGCCGCCAGCTCGGCCCGAACCATCTCGTAGGGGACGCCGAAGCGGCCGGCCGGCTCGGCCGTCCGGAACGGGCCGTGGGTGCGGGCCCACCGGCGCACCAGTTGGGTGAGGGCGTCGGGCACCGGCTCCAGGAAGGCCTCGGGCACGCCGGGGGGCGTGGAAACACCGAGGGCGTCGCGGTACCGGCCGGCGTCCTCCGCTGCGATTAGGCGGGGCTCGCCGGCGATGCGCACCTCGACGGCGCGACGGTCCTTCACCAGCGCCGCCGCGAATGGCTTGCGGCAGCGGGCGTCCAGCTCGTCGGTCGACAGGTCGCCCAAGCGGCGCAGGAGGTCGTGGGCGGCGTCGGGCGTGGCCGCGTGGCGGGAGTCGTCCAGGGCCTGAAGCTCCGCTTCGAGCTGGGCCAGGGCGGCCGGGTTGATCAGCTCGCGCAGCTCGTCGGACCCGACCAGCTCGGCCAGCATGCGCCGGTCGAGGGTGAGGGCCTGGGCCCGGCGCTCGGCCAGGGGCGCGTCGCCCTCGTACATGAACGACGCCACGTAGGAAAAGGCCAGCGACGAGGCGAAGGGCGACGGGGTCGGCGTGTCGACGGCGACCACCCGCACCCTGCGCGCCCGCAGGTCGGTCATGAGCGACACCAGGGCGGGCAGGTCGAACACGTCCCGGAGGCACTCCCGGTAGGTCTCCAGCAGGATCGGGAACGAGCCGTAGTTCGACGCCACCGCCAGCAGGTCGGCGGCCCGCTGGCGCTGCTGCCAAAGGGGCGTGCGGGAACCGGGGCGACGGCGGGGCAGCAGCAGCGCCCGGGCCGCGTTCTCTCTGAAGCGGGAGGCGAACAGGGCGGACGACCCGACCTCGCCCACCACCAGCTCCTCGATCTCCTCGGGGTCGAGCACCACCGCGTCGGCCGGCGGCGCCTCGTCGGCCTCGGGGAGGCGGACGACGATGCCGTCGTCCGACCACACGGCGTGGACCTCGACGTCGAGGCGCCGGCGGATCTTGGCCTCGATGGCCAGCGCCCACGGGGCGTGGACGCGGGCGCCGAAGGGCGACAGCACGCAGATGCGCCAATCGCCCAGCTCGTCGCGGAAGCGCTCCACCACCACTTGACGGTCGGTGGGCAGGACGCCGCCGGTCGCCTCGCGCTCCTCGTCGAGGTAGGCGCGCAGGTTGCGCACGGCCAGGGGGTCGAGGTGGCAGTCGGCGGCCAGGCGCTCGTCGGACCAGCTGTCCACCTCGCGCACGAAGGCGCCGAGGGCGCGGCCCAATTCGTAGGGGCGGCCGATCTGGTCGCCGTGCCAGAAGGGCATCTTCCCGGGCTCGCCCGGGGCGGGGGTGACGACCACCCGGTCCCGGCTGATCTCCTGGATGCGCCACGTGGTGGCGCCGAGCACGAACGTCTCCCCGACCCGGCTCTCGTAGACCATCTCCTCGTCCAGCTCGCCCACCCGGGAGCCCTCGGGGGTGAACACGCCGAACAGGCCCCGGTCGGGGATGGTGCCGCCGCTGGTGACGGCGAGCATCTTGGCGCCGGGCCTGGCGCGCAACGTGCCATCGACCCGGTCCCACACCAGGCGGGGGCGGAGCTCGGCGAACTCGTCGGACGGGTAGCGGCCCGAGAGCATGTCGAGTACGCCCTCCAATGCCTCCCGGTTCAGTTCGGCGAACGGGTGGGCGCCGGCGACGGCGGCGGCGACCTCGTCGACGGTGAGGTCCTCCATCGCCACCATGGCCACGACCTGCTGGGCCAGCACGTCGAGCGGGTTCATAGGGACGCGGGTCTCCTCGATCAGCCCCTCCACCATGCGCTGTGCGACCACCGCCGCCACCAGCAGGTCGCCCCGGAACTTGGGGAAAATGCGGCCCTTGGACGGCTCGCCCACCTGGTGACCGGCCCGGCCGATGCGCTGGAGGCCGCTGGCCACCGACGACGGCGCCTCCACCTGTACGACGAGGTCGATGGCGCCCATGTCGATGCCCAGCTCCAGCGACGACGTGGCCACCAGCGCCGGCAGCTTGCCCGCCTTGAGGGCGTCCTCCACCTCGAGGCGCTGCTCCCTGGCTACCGAGCCGTGGTGGGCCCGCACCAGCTCCTCGCCGGCCAGGTCGTTGAGGCGGCCGGACAGGCGCTCGGCCAGCCGGCGGGAATTCACGAAGATGAGGGTGGAGACGTGTTGATGGACCAGGTCGAGCAGCACAGGGTGGATGGCGGGCCAGATGGACGAGCGCACCTCGGGGTCGCCCGCCGCCGGGCCGCTCATCACCAGTTCCTCGTTCCGCTTGATCGGCTTGCCCAGCTCGCCCATGTCCTCCACCGGGACGACGACCTGGAGGTCGAGGGCCTTGCGGACGCCGGTGTCGACGACAGTGACGGGCCGCGTCGCGCCGTCTTGGTCGCGGCCGCCCAGGAAGCGGGCCAGCTCGTCGAGGGGGCGCTGGGTGGCCGACAGCCCGATGCGCTGCGGCGGGCGGCCGCCCGCCTTCTGGATGAGCCGCTCCAACCGCTCCAGCGAGAGGGCCAGGTGGGTGCCCCGCTTGGTGGCGGCGACCGCGTGGATCTCGTCGACGATCACGTGCTCCACCGAGGCGAGCACCTCGGACGCGGCCGAGGTGAGCATGAGGTAGAGCGACTCCGGCGTGGTGATGAGGATGTCGGGCGGGTGGCGGGCGATGTCTCTTCTGTCCCGGGCCGGCGTGTCGCCGGTGCGGGTGGCGACGGTGATGTGGGGCGGCTCGAGCCCGGCCCGCCCAGCCTCCAGCGCCATGCCGGCGAGGGGCGCCCGCAGGTTGCGCTCCACGTCGTAGGTGAGCGCCTTGAGGGGGGAGACGTAGAGCACCCGGCACCGCTTCCTGGCATCTTCGGGCGCCGGCGTGGTGAGCAGGCGGTCGAGCGTCCAGAGGAAGGCGGCCAGCGTCTTGCCCGAGCCGGTGGGGGCCAGGATCAGCGCCGACTGGCCCCGGCTGACGGCGTCCCATCCCTGCTCCTGCGCCGGCGTGGGCGCCGCGAACGCGGACGTGAACCACGATCGGGTGATTGGCGAGAACCGGTCCAGCGCCGCCATGCCACAAGCGTATGACCCCTTTGTACGCTGCGCTCCCGGCCCTCGGGGCCCAAACGCGGCCAGTTGCAGCGTGCGGATCGCCGTCGCTCCCGGCGGGTAGCGTCACGGCGTGGACTCCGTGCGGTGGGACGACCGCCCCCGCCTGCGCCGGCCGGTGCTGATCGCCGCCTTCGAGGGCTGGAACGACGCCGGCGACGGCGCCACCATGGCGGCCCGGTGGCTGGCCGCCACCTGGGAGGCGCGGGCGTTCGCCACCGTCGACCCGGAGGAGTTCTACGACTTCTCCACCACCCGGCCCCGTGTGCGCCTCACCGACGGCATCACCCGCCGCCTCGAGTGGCCCGACGGCGAGCTGCAGGCGGCGTCGCCACTCGGCTCGGTGCACGATGTGGTGTTCCTGCATGCGGCCGAGCCGCAGCTGAAGTGGCGCACCTACGCCGCCACCGTGGTCGGCGTGGCCCAGTCGCTGGGCGTGGAGTTGGCCATCACCCTGGGCGGGCTGGGCGCCGAGGTGCCCCACACCCGCCCCGTGCGCGTCACCGGTACGGCGGCCAACCCCGAGCTGGTCGAGCGCCTCGGTCTCCAGCGGTCGATGTACGAGGGGCCCACGGGCATCGTCGGCGTGCTGCACGACGCACTCGGGAAGGCGGGCATCCCGTCGGCGTCGCTGTGGGCCAACGTGCCCCACTACATCTCGGGCACGCCGTCACCCAAGGCGGCGTTGGCCCTGGTGCAGCGCACGGCCAAGCTGCTCGGTGTGCGCCTCGCCGTCCAGGACCTCGTGGTCGCGTCGGCGGCCTACGAGAGCCAGGTCACCGAGGTGGTGGCAGACGACGACGACATCTCGGCCTACGTCCGCCGCCTCGAGCTGGGATCGGACGACGAGGACCCGGCGATCGACTGGCCGCCCGGCGACGGCCTGGCCGACGAGGTCGAGCGCTTCCTGCGGGACCAGTCGCCGGACTGATCCCGGCCGGCCGCTCAGGGCCGGATGCCGTACCGGCCGAGCGTGACCGCCGCGTCGGGGAAGACGGCGGAGGCGGCCGCCAGCAGGTCCTTGGGGCGGGCCAGCCGGTACGCGTTGCGGGCCACGTAGACGCGCAACGCGCAGTCGACCAGGTCGGCGTCGCCCAGGGCGATCAGCGCCTGGGCCCCCTGCACGTACACGCTGCGGTAGTAGATGCTCTTGCGCGACTCCCAGTACGTCATCGGCTCGGCGGTGCGGCCCTGCCCGGCGGCCGGGATGGTGGTGGAACGCATGCCGGCCACCGTCCCCTCGACCCGCGCCTCGGCATAGGTCGCCAGCCCCTCGTCGAGCCACGGGTCACGACCCTGGTTATTCCCCACCAGCCCGTAGAACCACATGTGGGCCACCTCGTGCGACGTCGTGCGACCGCCCGTGCCCGGTCCCTGGAGGACGTGCATCGGGTACTCGATGCCCCCGCCCAGCGAAGGCGTGATGGCGAGGGTGTAGGCGGGCCACGGGTAGGGGCCGAAGCGCCGGCCGAAGTCCTCCAGGGCACGCACGACCGTGGTCAGATAGGTCTGCGGGGAGTCCCCGATGCCGGCGTGCACGCCCACCGTCACCTGCACCGGCTGGGGCGCGTTGGCCGTGGCCGTGGCCGTGGTGAAGTGGCCGACGGACAGCGCGAAGTCGGGAACGCCCGGCGCCGTCCAGCGCCCGCCTCCCTCGTTGACCCCGGTCGCCAGCACGTCGTAGCCGTCCGGGACGGTGATGGTGGCGGTGAAGTCGGCGGCAGCCGTGGTGGTGGCCTCGGCGAAGCCCGATGACGCCGGCTCCTCGGCCCACCCGATGCCGGGCTCCCACGCCAGCAACGGGAAAAAGGAGCCGAGGCGGATGGCGTCGCCGGTGCGGGAGATGCGGTCCGAGACCGTGCCCGGCAGCGTGAGGCGCCACGGCACGGAGATCTCGACTGCCTGGCCGGCCGCCAGGTTGCCCGGTCGGGCCACGACCGTGGTGGCGTTCTCGCTGACCGCGTCGACCCGTCGCTCTCCCACGAACACGCCGCCGATGTCGAGCTGTGCGCCGCCGGCAGCCAGGCGGGGCGAGTTGGCCCACAGCCGGAATACGAGCTTGTCGGTGTCGAGGTCGGGGATGAAGCGCACCGCCGTCTCGCCTTCCACCACGTTCTCGGCCGGCTTCACGTCGACCCGGAGGGTGTAGCGGGGGCGGTCCTCCCGGAGGCCCTGGCGGGTGGGGATGACGGGACACGACGGGGCCGACCCGGCGGGCGCCTGCGCCGAGGTGGTGGTGGATGCGGCCGGACGGGCGGTGGTGGCGGTGGTCGACGACGGGTCTGGGGCAGGGGCAGGGGCAGGCCCGGTGGTCGAGGCCCGCGGGGCTGGCGCCGCAGTCGAGCTGGACGTGGTCGACGGGCCGGGCGAGGCCACCTTGTCGTTGCCGCACGCCCCGGCCACGAGGGCGGCGGCGGTAAGCAGGACGGCGAGCGTCGTCGTCCGTCGGCCGCCCACCTGTGGGCCGGCGGCCGGGCTTCTTCTCCCGATGGGCGACACCAGACCTCGCGGATCGGGAAAGGAAGGGGGCGACTCCACGGGCCCATGCTCGCAGGCTCGGGCCCCGTCCCCGGCGCGGCGGTCCTAGCCTCTCGTGGCGATGACGGCCGACAACCTCGTCCCCACCTGTGTGTGGCGCATCTCACCCGAGCTGGTGGTGGCGCTCGACGACCGCTTCGGAGAGCCGGTGGACGCCTACGTGAACGGCTCGCAGGTGTGGATCCGCGACGACGGGCCCGGCGGGACCGCCATCGAGTGGCGCCTCCACCCGGTGGCCGGGTTCCGCCGCCCGGCCGGCCTCGGCACCTACGAACTGTTCCCCACCATCGCCCTGGCGCTGGCCGGCGACGGCCCGCCGGCGGAGGCGCCCGAGTCGCTCTGGGACGGGCTCGAGGCCTTCCCCGCCTACGGCGACGAGACGGAGCCGGCCCTGCTACGCCAGGCCGCCATGGCCTCGCTCGGCCTCACCCCCGACGCCGCCGGCCTGGCCGACCACCGCTCGATCGGCGACGAGTGGGAGCGCACCGGCGGCCAGGTCTCGGTGATCGAGAGCCTGCTGCGCCAGCTGGGCGCCCCGTCGCTCTAGGTCGACGGCAGATCGGTCCGCAGCGCGGAGGGGGGGCGGGGCGGGTCGAACAGGGCTTCGACGGCCTCGCCCCGGATGGCGGCGAAGGCGGCGTCGCCCCACCGGTCCACACCGGCCAGCGGCGAGGGCAGGGAGTCCCGGGCGAACCACCCCGCGTCGAGGCACTCGAGCGGGTGGGCCTTGAGGGTGCCCCCCAGCGCCCGGCAGTGGAACACCACCGAGTAGAGCGGGATGCGGGTGAAGCCGAGGCGCATGCCGTCGAGAACGGCCAGCAGACCCACGGGCTCGGCCTCGATGCCGGCCTCCTCCCACACCTCCTTCACCGCCACCTCCGAGGCCGAGTAGCCCACGTCGGCCCACCCAGTGGGGTACAGCCAAATGCCCGAGTCGGCCCGGCGCACCAGGAGTAGCTCGCCCCGGTCGTTGCCCACCACGGCGCCCACCGCCACCTTCGGCGTGACGTACCCGGCAACCCCCTCGCCCACCGAGCGCATCCACTCCGCCACCAGCGCGTCGGCCGGGAGCGGGTGGCCGGCGGCGGCGCGCATGTCGGCCGCCACCTTCAGCACCTCCTCGAAGCGCTCCCGCTCGTAGAGGTTCTCGGTGAAGCCGAGGCCCGTGCGGGCGATGCCCGACAGGGCCTCACTCCACCGCACCAGGTCCGACGTCGACGCCGGTTCCTCGTCCACGGCCGTGGAGGCTAACGCCGCGGCTGGCAGTATTGGGCACCCGGACCCGAGGAGGACGCCGAGATGGCCCAGAGCCTGGACGAAGCGCGCAGGAGGCTGGACGACGAATTCGGGCAGGTGCGCCGGCGCCTGGCCAAGATCCACAAGGCGCTCGACAAGGTGGAGGAGGCCGGGCCCGAGGACGACCTGCACGACCTCCTGAAGGACCTGGAGGACGAGGTGAAGGAGGTGCGCACCGGAGGGCTCACCGGCTCCGGTGCCAACGGCCACCGCCGCGCCCTCGACGACTACAGGCAGATCAAGTCCGGCTGACCGCCGGCTGCCGGACCAGCTAGACGACAGGCAGGAGGCCCCGCACCACGGGCGTCTTGGCGCTGACGACCACGCCGCCGGACTGCTCGGCGGTGACGGCCAGGGCCGAGACGCCCGCACCGGCGACCTTGAAAGGCGACACCCCGGGCTCGGGCCCGAGCACGCCGATCGAGACGGTCCTGTTACCCACAACGGCCCACAGCTGGTAGGTCTGGTCGTCCGGCAGCTTCGGCAGGTTGTTGCCGACCAGGTAGGCCTCGCCGTTGTCCCGCAGGACGGCCTTGGCGAAGGTGGCCCCGTCTTCGGAGCGGAGGTCGACCTTGCGGGCGCTCTCGTCGAACAGCGCCGACTGCGCGGCCTGGTCGAGACCCTGCCTGCGGAGGGCGACGTCGAGCTGGTCGGTCTTGCCGTTGAGTTGGCTCACCTGGACGCCGAGTAGGGCGATGACGGCGGCAGCGATGGCGACCATGGCAGCGGCCGCACGCAGGGGGACCGACCGGCGCGGGCTGCGGCCCCGCATGGACACGACGCGCGCCATGTCGAGCTGGGGCGGCGCCTCCTCAAGGTTCCCGGCGATCCGCGACCACACGCCTGGGGGCGCGGTGGACCCCACGTGGGCCAGCGAGGCGGCCACCTCGCGGTGGGCGGCCACCTCGGCCCGGCAACGCGGGCACTCCCGGATGTGGGTCTCGACGAGGTCGGCCTCTTCGGCGCTCACCGCATCGAGGGCGTAGACCCCCAGCAGCTCCTCGATCTCGTGATGCTTCAGTTCCACGCGACGTCCCCCGTGTCGGACAACTCGCTTGATTTCAGGGCTGACCGCATGCGCTGGAGTCCCGCTCTGATCCTGCTCTTGACCGTGCCTTCTGGTTCTCCCAGCAGTGTGGCAACTTCTCGATAGGTGTGGCCGCCGAAGTAGGCGAGCTCGATGGCCCGGCGCTCCGCCACCGGGAGCACCGCCACCGCTTCTTTGACCTTGTCGGCCACCGTGAGGTCCCACACCTCGTGCTCCAGGTCGTAGCCCGCCTCCGCTGTCCGGCGTGCCTCGCGCTCCTCGCGCCGGCGCCGGGAGGTGTCGGAGCGCAGGAGGTCGACCGACCGGCCGTGGGTCTGGGCCAGGAGGTAGGACCGCAACGACCCGCGGTCGGGGTCGAACTTGTCGGGTTGGTTCCACAAGCGCAGGAAAACCTCCTGCACGACTTCCTCGGCTGTCGTCAGGTCGGCCAGCACCCGCCGGGCCAGGGCGAACACGGCCCCGGCGTGACGGCGGTAGGCCTCGGCCAGCGCGTCCTCGCGGTAGCGCGCGATGGCCACCACGAGCCCACTGTCGCTTATTTCCTGCAGCGCGATCGACACTGGTCCCTCTTCGGAACCGAACCTGCGCCCGGATGGCTCACGATTGTCGACCGGAGTCGCTCTAGCCGAACTTTGTCGGGAATTGCTGGGCGATGCCCGTGGCCAGCAGCAGGGCCGTGGTCGGCATGTGCATGGCCGCCTCACGCAGCTTCGCCACCTGGCCGGGGCCCTTGCCCGCCTGGGCCTCGATGGCGATCAGGAGGCTGTCGATGTGCTCGCCCAGGTCGTTCGCCACCGCCGCCTCGCCGAGCTTGGGGTTGGCGTCGTTGAGGAAGGTGGCGAACGTGGACCGGTACCCGTCGAGGGCCGACCGGGCGGCGTCCATCTTGGTGGTGTCGTCGCGGCCGGCCGCCTCGGTGAAGTCGACGAAGAACTCGATGTGCTGGCGCCACAGCCCGAGGAAGCGTCGGGCCGCCCCGTCTCCGTAGACGGCGCCGAAGGCCCGGGACAGCTCCAGCGAGTTCTCGTCGAGTGTCTCGCTGGAGGGCCCGACGTCGCCGCCGCCAAGGGCGGTGCCCGTGACGATGCCGGCCAGGTACACGTGCTCCTGCAACTTGGCCGTGAGCTCCGTGCGCATCACGGCGCTGATGGCGTCCAGTTTGCCGGGGACGGCGTCCTTGCGCTGTTTGATGATCCCGGCGGCGAGCACGATGGCGGTGTCGCTCATCGTGTCGGCCGCCTTCTTGGCCTTTTCCGGGGCGGTGCCGTCGTTCTTGGCCTGAGCGGTGATGGCCGCCTCGGTGGCGGTGGCGTAGGCGGCGAACGACTCCTTGAGGGCCTCGACCGTGAGCTGCGGGTTGGCGGTGTTCAGCGCGTTGGCGATGGTGATCTGGATGGCGGTGAGGTCGGCCTTGGCCTGACCGACGACGGCCTTGTCGGTCGAGGCGGCCACCGAGGCGAAGGCCACCAGGCCGGCGGTGTGGCGGCGCCACGGGTCGAGGAACGCCGCCGCCACGTCGGCGTCGTAGACCGAGGAGATGGCGGTGCCCAGATCACTGGCGTTCTGGTCGAGCACGGCCGTCGCCGGGCGGGTGTCCTGCCCCTTCAGCTGGGCGTCGGTGACCATGGTGAGGAGCAGGACGTGCTCCTGGAGCAAGCGGGTGAGGTTCGCCCGCAGTGTGGCGGCCGGCGAGCCGACGCCCTCGTCGATCTTGTACGCCACCGTGGTGGGCGTGGTGGAACTGCCCTCGCTGCCGCCGCATGCGCCCCCGAGAACGGCGACGCAGAGCACGCACCCCAGCACCTTCATCTTCGTCCTGCTCATCAACCCTGCTCCTCGTGGGACGGCGTGGCACCGATGGGACGCGGCGCCCGTCATTGGTCGGCGGAACGCTCGGCTGCGGGCCGGGCCCTGCGCCGGACGTTACTGGCGTGTCACCAGGAGTCAGTAGTCGGTGATCTCGTTGATCTCCCGCTGCAACTGCTTGTACTCGGGCGACTGGGTGATGGGCAGGAGCGCCATCAGCTTCGGCGTGTTGCCCGAGACCTTCACCCGGCCCTGCATGAAGGCGGCGTTGGAGTCGAGCTCGCCCTTCTGGATGAGCATGCCGTCTGCGTACGACAGGGTGAGGGTGATCTCGGTGTCGTCCAGCTCACCGAGGCCGCTCTCGAGCAGCTTGCCGTCGACGATCACCCAGTAGTACTTGAGGTCGCCGCCGTCGGGCGCGGCCGTGAGCACGTACTGGAGGCGGGCCGAGGCGCCCATCCGCTCGGGCTGGCCGTCGGCCATCTTCCTGGTCTCGTCGAGCCATTCCTGGCTCAAGAACTTCGACATTGGCCCTCCTGGGAGTCACCGGCCGGCGGGGAGCGGACGGGAAGGCCGAATCTACCCCTGGTCGGCGGTGGACGCCCCTTGGGTGGGCGACGTCACGCCGGCGAACAGGTCGTCCTCCGGGACCGGGGCGTCGACCAGGCTGCGGGCCAGCGTGTACTCGTCGAACGGGTGGACGGTGTCGGCCACCTCGGGCGGGAGGCCGAACCAGAACGGCGAGGTGGGGTCGATCTGGGTGGCGTGGGCCATCAGGGCGTCGCGGCGCACGTGGGCGTGGCCGGAGATGTCGATGCTCGTGGTGACGAGGTGGTCGTTGTGCGGCCGGTCGAGCCACCGGTCGGCGAACGGAGACTCCAGGCCGAACTCCAGGAACTTCTCGTGCATCGCCATCATGCGCCGGCGCGACCACTGTGAGTAATAGAGCTTGAGCGGCTGCCACGGCCCGCCCGTGCCCGGGTAGGCGAGAGGGTCGGCGGCCAGGTCGAAGGCCAGCACGGAGATGTCGTGCACCCGCAGGTGGTCGGGGTGGGGGTAGCCCTGCTGGTCCTCGTGGTAGGTGATGACCACCTGCGGGCGGGTGCGTCGGATCTCCGCCACCAGCCGGCCCACCGCCTCGTCGAGGTCGGCCGCGGCGAAGCAGGCGGGGTTCTTGTTGGCCTCGGAGTCCGCCATGCCGGAGTCCCGGTAGCCGAGCTCGACGACCTCGTGGTAGCCGATGATCGCAGCGGCCCGGGCCAGCTCCTGGCGGCGCACCTCGTGCAGGTTGTCGCGCACCTCGGGCTTGTCCAGGGCCGGGTTGAGAACCTCGCCCTCCTCGCCGCCCGTGCAGCACACCAGCACCGTGTGCACGCCGGCGGCCGAGTAGCGGGCGACCGTGCCCGCGCCCTTGGAGGATTCGTCGTCGGGGTGGGCGTGGACGCTCAGGAGGCAGAGCCGCTCGGTCATCGGCGACAAAGCTACCGGCGGTCCGGGCGGTTCCCTGACCCCTCAGCGCACAACGTCGGCGAACCCGCCGAAGATCGCTTGCTGCACCGGATCGTCGGCCGACGTCATCTCGGGATGCCACTGCACACCCACCACCCACCGCCCGGCGTGGTCCTCGAGCTCTACCGCCTCCACCAGCCCGTCGCCGCTCCACGCCACCGCCACCAGCCCTTCGGCCAACCGGTCGACGCCCTGATGGTGGTGGGACGTGCAGCGCAGCACCTCGTGCCCGCAGGCGCTCGCCAACCGGCTCCCCTCCGGCACCTTCACGTCGTGCAACACCGAGGACAGGCCGGTGGGGTGGCCGTGGAGGTCGATGCCGGACAGGTCGGGGAGGTGCTGGTGCAGCGTGCCGCCCAGCGCCACGTTCAGCACCTGCATGCCGCGGCAGACGGCGAGGAGGGGGACGCCGGTGTCGAGGGCGGCGCGGGCCAGGGTCAGCTCCTGCTCGTCGCGCACGGCGTCGAGGCCGTAGACGGCGGGGTGCCGTCCGGTGGCGCCGTAGCGGGCCGGGTCGACATCGCCGCCGCCGGCCAGCAGCAGGCCGTCGAAGGGGGCGAGCAGCTCGACGGGGTCGGTGACCGGCGCCGGCGGCAACAGCACGGCCTGCACGCCGGCCCGGTCGAGGCTGGCCACGTAGCCCTCGGGCACGGCGTAGCCGCCCCTCGCCCAGTCCACCACCCGGCCGGCAGGCAGGTGATAGGTCGGGATGGCGACTAGGGGGCGGTTAGCACCGGGCAAGCCGCCAGGCTACCGAGCGCCCCCCCGGGCGACGCCGCCCCGGCGCCGCTGTCGTCGTGGCGCGCAGGACGGCCGCCGACGCCGTACGCGCCGTGAGCTGAAGGACGGGTGCGGAGGCGCAGTCGGCCGGCGGGCAGCACGACCTCGGCGCCGGAGCAAGCCGGGTACGGCTCATTTGCAGGCGCCCTGGCCGGCGTCGGTGAAGGTGTCGCCGGGCGCAGGCGTGAAGTCCCACCGGTAGCTGCCGGGACTGAGGGTGAGGACCAGGATCCCGTAGGTGGCGACCCGGCGCACCTCGCTGCCTGCGTGGAGCCGGATCGTGGGGTAGAGGCTGCGCCCGCCGGTACCGACCACGAACTGGCGGATGCCGTCGGGGTCCGGCGTGCCGTCGGGGGCCAGGGCGGCGAAGCGCTCGTAGTGGTGGTCGTGGCCGGACAGCACGAGCTCGGCCGAGTCCACCTCCAGCAGCTCCCACAGCGGGCCGACCGACTCGTCGTCGCCGTGGAAGCCCGACGAGAAGCGCGGGTGGTGCCAGTAGGCCAGGGTGCAGGTGGCCTTCGACGCCGCCAGGTCGGCTTCCAGCCACTTGTACTGGGGGGAGCCGGGCCCGCACCCTCCGATGATCGAGCAGTTCGAGTTCAGGGCGACCAGGTGCC
The DNA here is from genome assembly GCA_023264975.1 of Actinomycetes bacterium. Taxonomy (GTDB): domain Bacteria; phylum Actinomycetota; class Acidimicrobiia; order Acidimicrobiales; genus JAHFUS01. Next base: position 23,699 of record JAHFUS010000010.1, read on the forward strand.
ACCCGGCGATGTCGAAGCTGTACCAGCCCCGGCCGCGTGGCCCGGCGGCAGCGCCGAAGTAGTCGAAGTAGCCGTCGGCCTTTCCGCCTGCGAACTCGTGGTTGCCGGCGCTCGGGTGGGTGATGGCCTTGAAGCGGCCCCACGAGGCGTCGTAGGAGTTGCGGAACGCATCCAGCCTCCCGAGCTCGTACTGGTTGTCACCCAGCGTCAGCACCGCCGCCGGCGCAGCCGCCTCCACCAGGGCGGCCGTGTCGGACATTCGGCAGCCGGCGTCTGAGGGCGCTTCCCCCGGCGTGCACGCGATGTCGCCTGCTGCCGCCACCACCGCCGACCCATCGGGCACGGGGCCACGGGCCGTGGTGGTGGGGGAGTCGGCCTGTACCGTGCCGGCCGTGGTCACCGTCGGCGGCGGGCCCTCGGCCCGTTCGTCGCTGCCGGACGCGCAGGCGCCAAGGAGCACGACGGCCACCACCGCCGCCGCGACGGCCGTGCGCGCGCGACCATTCCGGGCCAGGCCCTTCCGGCGACCGCCACCCACCTAGTGGCGCGACCTCGAGCCTCAGCCCGGCTTGAAGACGGGGCGACCGTCGCCCTCGGTGGTCACCGGCGAGGTGTCCCGGCCGGTGCGGTCCCCGAGGTCGGCGGCCAGGCCGTTCATCCGGTCCCGGTCCCAGCCCTCGATCGCCGCCGCCACCCGCCCGCCGTCCACCAGCACCAGCGTCGGCACCGTCTGCACGTCGTAGGAACGCGACGCCGCGAAGCGGTCCTGCTCGTCGTCCAGCACAGGCCCGGCGAAGCCTGCCTCGTCCAGCCAGGGCAGGGTGTCGGCCATCTTCGACTGGGTGACGCCGACGACCGGGATGGCGTCGCCGTACCGGCGTTGGAGCTCGGCGACCACCGGCATGGCCAGGTGGCATGTGGGGCAGCTGATCTTGAAGAAGGCGAGCAGGACGGGGCCGGTGCCCACCATGTCGGCCAGGCGCCGGGGGCCGCCGTCGCCGTCGGGCAGCGTGAACAGGGGCGCGTCGGCCCCGACCGGAAGAGGCACGAACGCTTAGGTGAGAAGGCCTTCGATGGCGCCGGCCAGCTCTACATCGGCGCCGGTGATGCCCCCGACCGTGTGCGTCCACAGCGACAGCTCCACCTTGTTCCACGAGATGGCGATGTCGGGGTGGTGGTTGGCCGCCTCGGCCAACATGGCCACCGCGTTTACGAACTCCATGGCGGCGCCGAAGTCGTGGCGCTCGACGAGCCGCACCAGCTTGTCGCCCCGGAGCTCCCACCCCAGGCGCTCTGCCGCTGCCTGCACCGCGTCGTCGGCGAGACGCTCCACGCCACAGATCCTACCGGGTGGCGTCGAACCAGTCAGTTTGCGCGGAACCCGCTCAGTCCCTGCGCCGCCTCGCCGGATACCTGCACGCCGGTGACCACGGCGAGCGCCGGTCCCGTGCGGCACCAGGCCACCACCCGCTCGACCGCCTCGGCCCCGCCCTCGAGGACCACCTCGACCCGGCCGTCGTCAAGGTTGCGAGCCCAGCCGGCCACGCCGGCGGCGGTGGCCTGGCGGCGGCACGACTCCCGGAAGAACACGCCCTGCACCCGGCCGTCGATCAAGAGACGCTTGCGGATTGCATCGGCCATGGCGCCATTCTTGATGCCGGCCGGCCACCACGGCCTAACGTCCGCCGCCGTGGACGTCCCGAGGACACGCGTGCGCCGGCGCCCGCTCGTCGCTCTCGGGGTCGCCCTCCTCGTCCTGGCCGCGTGCTCGAAGTCGACCGACTACGGCGTGCTGGCTGACGGCGAGGAGGTGCCCGAGGGCATCACCGTCACCAGCACCGCGTTCGACGCCGGCGACGAGGTGCCCGAGCGGTACTCGTGCGAGGGGGAGAACGTGCCGCCGCCGCTGTCATGGAAGGGCGTCCCGGCGGGAACCGGCGAGCTGGCGGTGGTGATCGAGGACCCCGATGCGCCGAGCGGGACCTTCGTCCACTGGCTCGTGGTGGGCATCGACCCTGCGGCCACCGGGCTGTCCGGGGCGGGACCCCCGGCCGGCGCCGAGGTCCTGGCCGGGAGCTCCGACAACCCCACCTACATCGGTCCGTGCCCGCCCAACGACGACGGTGACCACCGCTACGTGTTCGAGGTGTACGCCCTGAAGGAGCGGCCCGCCCTCGACGCCGTCACCACCCCGGTTGACAAGGTGCGGGCCATCCGGAAGGCGGCGGTGGCGGGCGGCTTCCTCCTCGGGACGTTCTCCCGCTGACGATCAGCGGTCGAAGCGGGCCACCGCCTCCACGTGGAAGGTGTGGGGGAAGGCATCGACCAGGGCCACGGACGTGAGCCGGTAGCCGGCGGCGGCGAGGAGGACGGCGTCGCGGGCGAGCGAGGCCGGGTCGCAGCTCACCAGCACGAGCCGGGGGGCGCCGGCGGCCACGAGGGCGGCCACACCGGGGCGGCCGAGGCCGGAGCGGGCCGGGTCTGCCACCACCACGTCGGCGGGGCCGCTGCGGGCGGCGTCCCACCGGCCGACCTCCACCTGGATGACCTGCGCGTCGAGGTCGGAAAGGTTGGCCCGGGCGTCGGCCGCCGCCGCCCGCCCGCTCTCCACCGCCGTGACGCGGGCGCCGGATGCGGCGCCCAGCACGGAACCGAACAGCCCGGTGCCGGCGTAGGCGTCCACCAGATGGGCATCGGGGCCGAGGGCGCCGGCGGCGGCGTCCGACACGGCCGCCACCAGTCCTTCGGCCGCCACCGGCCCCGGCTGGAAGAACGCCTCGGAGGACACCCTGAAGCGGCGACCGGCCACCTCCTCGTGGACGTAGACCGGCCCGCCCTTGGCGCCCTCGCGCACCACCTGCACGCCGGCGGGCACCTCCACCCCGCCTTTCCCGCGTGCCACCCGCACCAGTCGCTCGCCCGAGGCCACCCCGGCCCGTAGCACCACCTCGCCGGCCGGGTAGCGCCCGTGCACGATCAGTTCCTCTAGCAGCGGGTGGGCGACCAGGCAGGTATCGGTTTCGACCGCTCCGTCGCCGGCCGGCGCCGGCGCCGGCGCCGAAGGGCCGGATGAGCGTCCGTCGACCGACGCCCTCGAGCGGTGGCCGGCCCGGCCGGTGGGCGCCACCGCGAGGCGGGCGGTGGTGCGAAGAGCGGGGCCTCCGAGCGCCACGACGGTCGGGTCAGGGGGCTCGGGGATGCGGCCGATGCGGCGCAGGGCGTCGATCACGACGGCCGCCTTGTAGCGGATCTGGGCCCCCGCCGCCACGTGCTGCCATGTGCACCCGCCGCACCCGTCCGCCAGCGCCGGGCAGGGCGGCGCCAACCGGTCGGGCGATGCATCCACGATGTCGACGGCCACACCCCGGGCGTAGTCGCGGCGGGCCTCGGTGATGTGCACGAGGACCCGCTCGCCCGGCAGAGCACCGGACACGAACACGACCCGCCCGCCGGCGTCGCGCGCCAGCGAGTCGCCCCCCGCCGCCATGGCCGTAGGCACGAGGTCGAGCAGTTCGTGGTCGCCCATGGCGGCAGTCTCGCCCGGCGCACGCCCGGGGCGCGGACCGGTCTCGACTTTCGGCGAGAGCCCACCCCCGGGGCCCGGTGGCTCATGCCGCCGGAACCCGGCCGGCGGGCGCCGGCGGCTTTCCAACCCCCGGGGCCCTGTGGCTCATGGCGCCGGAACCAACCGGCGAGGTTGCGTGGCGCCGGCAGGCAGCGGGAGATGAGCGCCGTGACGGCCCGGCGTACAGTCCGGCATGCCCTCGTGGGAGTTGCCGTGGGCGCCGGGGAGCGCCACCGGTCTCGGTCCGATGCCCGGCACCGACCCGTTCGAGGCGGCGCGCCTGGTGGTCGGCGAGCTGCCCCACCTGCCCCACCTGCCGGAGCTGCCCGAGCGGGGCGCCGGCGCGGAGATGATCGGGCGCACCGCCGCCCTGCTCGTCGACCTTCACGCCGACGTGGTGGCCGGCCGGTGGCGGCTCGTCAGCCGGCCGGGGCGCGACGAGCGCTACGCCAGCGAGCTCCTCGAGCGCGACCTCGACGCCCTCGAGGACGCCGCCGGCCGACATCCCGGCCCGCTGAAGGTGCAACTCCTCGGGCCCTGGACGCTGGCCGCCAGCCTCGAGCTGCCCCGCGGGGACAAGGTCCTGGCCGACCCCGGCGCCGTCGCCGACGTGGCCGGGTCCCTGGCCGAGGCGGTCGCCTCCCACGTGGCCGAGATCCGACGGCGGCTCCCGAAGGCGGCGCGGGTGCTGGTGCAGTGCAACGAGCCCCTCCTCCCGGCGGTCCTGCGCGGCCACGTCCCAACCGCCAGCGGCTGGTCCGCCCACCCCGTGCCCGAGCCCGCCCCGGCGGAGCAACTGCTGGCGTCGGTGCTGCAGGCCGCCGGCGGCGACGCGGGCGTGTGGTGCGACGCTCCGGGCCCGCCCATCGGCATGCTGCGCCGGGCCGGCGCCGCCTTCGTGGCCTTCGACGCGTCGCACCTGGAGTCGATCCCCGAGGAGGACCTGGGCGAGGCGATCGAGGCCGGCGCCGGCGTCCTGCTCGGCCTCGTGCCCCCGCCGCCGGCGACGTCGGCCGACATCGACGTGATCGCCGGGCGTGCCCGCCGCCTGTGGGGTCGCCTCGGCTTGGGCGAGGGCCACTGGGACGCCGTGGTCGTCACCCCCGAGACCGACCTCGAAGGCCTGTCCGACCACGACGTGCGAGCCGTTCTCACCCGTTGCCGCGAGGTCGGCCACGCCCTGCGGGAGCCCGAGGGGGACGGCGACTGGCGGGGCGACGACTGACCCTCAGGTCTTGCCGCCGCCGCCCTCGTGGTCGATCGGCTGCGGACGCATGGCGAGGTCGATGGCGGCCCAGATGGTGCGGGAGAAGGGGAAGAAGGCGACCGGTCCGAGAATGGCGAGCACGACCGCGACGGCGAGCACGGGCGCCAGCGACAGGTCCGGATTGTCCACCGCAGCGAAGATGTAGACGAACAGGCTGAGGAGCAGCAGGCCCTCGGTGACGCTGAGGTTGATCACGTAGGCGCCGAGGAAGAAGTCGTTCTCCCGCTCGAACTGCAGACCGCAGCCGGGGCACCGTTCCTTCATGCGGAACCAGGACTCGAAGACATGGCGAGCTCCGCATCGGGGGCAACGGCGCGCGATGCCCCGCCCGAGCATCCGCCGGTTCGACGGGGTGGTCGCCGCCCGCCCGCTTCCGCCCGGCCGCTGCCGTCCGGAGGCCACGGCGACGAGATTAGCGTTCCCTGGTGCGCTGGCCGTCCCCTCCCGGCGCCGGCGCGCACGGTGGCCGGATCGCCGCAATCGGGGGGGTCATCGGGCCCGCCGTGTTCGTGGCCGCCTGGTCGATCCTGGGCGCGCGCACGGCCGGTTACTCCCCCGACGACGACGCCATCAGCAGGTTGGCGGCCACCGGCGCCTCGACCCAGGCGGCGATGACCGCAGGATTCGTGGTGTACGGCACGGGCCTCTCCCTGTTCGGATCGGCCCTGCGCACCACGCTGCCCGGACCGGCGTGGGCGCTGGCTGCAGCCACCGGCCTGGCCACCCTGGGCGTCGCCGCCACGCCCCTCGACACCGCAGCGGGTGACGCCCTCCACGGCGTCTTCGCCGCCCTCGGCTACGCGACGCTCGCGGCCGTGCCGCTGGCGGCGGCGGGGCCGTTGGCGGCTCAGGGCAGGCGCCGGTGGGCCCGGTGGTCCGTGGTCACCGGCGTGGCGTCCGCCGCCTGCCTGGCGGCGACCGTCCTCGGCCCCCGCCACGGCCTGTTCCAACGGGCCGGGCTCACCATCGCCGACTCATGGGTCATCGCCGCGGCCGTCGACATGCTTCTGCGCAGCGGTGCTGAAGGTTCGGGAACGAGCCCGGAATAGTCCGGTTCATGTGGCTCTGTTTCCGCCGCGGGCAACGGTTTGCGAACCTGAGACCGCACATTTTCCGTTCGAATGTTGCTGTAGGCATCGATCGGCAATATCTTTCAGATATGCCGAAGATGAAGCGCACGTTCCAGGTGGAGATCGAAGCCAAGCTGCTGGTCGAAGCATTCGACGAGGCCTCCGCCCGCAAGAAGGTCGAGAAGACATTCAGCCGGGCCCGGATCTTCGATCCCGATGTGAAGGCCTCGGGCGACATCTGGACGTACGACACCTCGATCGCCACCCAGCCCGCCTAGTCCCTGAACCCCGACCCGAGTGAGAAACTCGTAGCATGGGGCCATGGCCAACAAGGCACCAGCGGTACCGCAACAGAAGAAGCAGGGCAAGTCGCTGAAGGAGAAGCGCGCCGACAAGAAGGCGAAGAAGGCCTCTCGCTGATCGACGGGGCCGGGTTGCACCAGCGACCGCCGCCGGATTCGCGCCTGCTGCTGCGAGTGCGTACTTCTACAGGACGACCTTCACGTTGAAATGGCCCGTTCCGGTTGCGCCCCACAGGCGTAGCCACAAGGGCAGGTACATCTCAAGGCCGCGTGCGGCGGTGATGTCGCCGAGGTCCATCACGTCGTCTGCCGGCCAGCCGAAGCTCTCGAGCAGGGCGCGGACATCGGCCTTGGCGGTGTCGTCGTTTCCGGCCATGAACATGGTGTGCGAGCCGCCCACCAGGGCCGGATTCACCATGACGTTGCAATTCACAGTGTTGAGCGACTTCACCACCCGGGTCTCGGGAAAGGCCCTCTGGATCCGCTCGCCCAGGCTGTCGGTGTTGCACGGGTTGAGGGTGGGTGGCATGCCCTGGGAGAAGTCGAGTGGGTTGGCCACGTCGACCAGCACCTTGCCGGCCAGGTTCTGGGCGCCGGCTGCCACCAATGCGTCGAGTGACGCCATACCTGACGTCGCATTGACGACGAGCGCGCCGGACGAGGCCGCGTCGGCGAACGATCCTTCGGATGCGAGATCGCCCGCCGACGCAACCCAGGCCGCAGCCTTTTCGTTGCCCGATTGACGCGAGCCCATGGTGACGGCGTGCCCGAGCGACACCAGCTTGGTGGCGAGGGTCTGCCCCACCACACCGGTGCCGAGCACGGCGACATTCATGTCAGTCGACCGCGAGACGGCTCATGAGATCCGCTTTGGTCTCCTCGAACAACTCATAGCTGATCGTGCCCGCATCGAACTGCTGGTGGATCTCCGCGATCCGTTCCAGCAGTTCGGGGGTGGACAACTGGTAACCGTTCGAGGCCGGTGCCGGCGCGTCATCCTCCGCAGAGGCTGACTCGTCGGTGCCGTCCTGGCGGCGACTTCGCTTGGCCGCCGCTTTCGCCTTCTTGTCGCGATCGCGCTGGAGCTTCCCGAAGCTGCTCCGTTGACCTGCCATGGCGGGCCTCCTTCCGAGTCGGGAGCCGGCCCTTGGCTCAGATCAGGCGGACGTTCTGGGCTTCCTCACCCTTGCGGCCGGGGGCGACGTCGAACTCCACTGCCTGGCCCTGCTCGAGCGAGCGGTAGCCGCCACCTTGGATGTTGGAGTAGTGAACGAAGACGTCGTCGCCCTGCTCACGGGAGATGAAGCCGAAGCCCTTCTCGGCATTGAAGAACTTCACGGTACCAGTTGCCACAATTATCTCTTCTCGTCTGGCGAGCGCGTCCCAGTGACCTCTCGTCATCCGCCAGTGTAGGTCTCCGGATGCGCCGGACAGGGACGCGGCCGTCGGACCGTCCCCGCGGCGAACGTGCCGCACCCCGAGATCTGGTCCGACCGCAAGCCGATGAGTAACCACTTCCGGCGCTGCTCCGACGAGCCGTGGTCCACGATTCCGGGTCCACCTGGCCCTGGACCTGCTCCTGGATCCGGTAGTCGCCGCCACCCGCGGCGACGCCGCCCTGAGGCGGCGTAGCTTCGACGTATGGCCGGCGCCGAGGTTGCTCTGTTCGCCTTCGGGTACCCGGTGTCGATCGGCGTCATCACCCGCTTCGTGCCCGTGGTGCGGGAGCGGCGGTGGAAGTGGCTGGCGGTGCACCACCTCGGGATGGCCGCCGTCATCGCCGGCTGTGCGTCGAAGCGCACCACCGTCGGCGTGATCGTCAACACCGGATGGCTGGCGCTCTCCTCCCTTTGGTACGCCGCCGGCGGTCGGAGCGAACGGGCCGGCGCCGGCCGCTGAGGCGACTCTGCCCCACTACGGGCGGCGGGCCGGGTGGACCTGGATCGGGCCCTCTATCAGGACGGGGCGGGGCGGGGCGCCGTCCGCCTCGAACCACGGGTCGCCCTGCTCCCCCCCGCTGCGCAGCTTCCACTTCCGCGGCACGCGGTCGACCTTCACCGGGTAGACCGTGAGCAGGCCGTCCCCGCCGATGTGCAGGCGAAGGAAGTTCTTGCGGTCCTCGATGCGCTGGGCGGCGAACAACTCGTTGGCGTTGCAGTTGAAGAACCGGTCGGCCACGTAGAGGTAGCCGGCCATCACCACGCTGCCGATCAGCCCGCCGGCGGCGCCGACCAGGACCAGGTAGCCGAACAGGTACGGCAGCCCGTGGAGGCCGTCGAGCACCTGGTCGACGAGGCGCACCACCGCGACCACAGCGACCAGGTGGGCCAGCGCATGCGCCCCGCCGAGCGGGTACTTCTTGGCCTTGGACGTGGCCTTGGTGAACCCGGCCATGCCCAGGACGAGCACGGCGGTGACGACCAGGGCGACGGGGCTGCGGGCCAGGCCGGAGGCGATGCCCGTGACCGACAGGTCGTGCATGACGGCCGAGAAGCTCTGGCCGGGTCGGCGCAGCGCCGACTGCACGGTCCACGCGTAGAGCACGTAGACGCCGGCCAGCAGCGCCACGAAGCTCGGGTTCTTCCGGCCCAGGGTCACAGCGCCCAAAGCGATGTGCCGCGACTCGGGCTTGGTGGGATAGCAGATCTTCAGGTCGAACTGGGCCGGCGGGTCGGACCGGAGCCCACGATGGCGTGACCCGGCTGGTGGCAGCACGAGGTGCTCGGGCAGGTGATGCGTGTCGGAGAGGAAGGCGCCGCCCCCGCCCGCCGTGATGAGCTGGGCGTCGCCGCCCGTCTCCTGGTAGCGGGCGTAGTGGTGGGTGTCGCCGGTGAGGTTGACCCGGACCTCGGCTCCGAGCTTTTTGATCACGTTCCGGTGGAAGTAGTCGAGCGTGTCGTAGGCGTCGGGCTTTTCGGCGTTGGCGTTGACCCAATTGGGCTTGGCCGAGCACAGGATGATCGAGTCCCCCGGTCGGACCCGCTCGCCCACCACCTCCTGGAAGTAGTGGAGCTGGGGTTCGTCGATGTAGGTGTCGAACTGGATGTCGATGCCCCAGAGCCACCAGCCATGGGGGAGGGCGGCGGCGAAGTAGCTGCGCCGCTGGCCGGTGGTCCAGCCGCCGATCCAGCTGCCCTGGCAGAACACCCGGGTGAAGGCGGTGAGCCCGTCGTACCAGTCGTGGTTGCCGGGGAGGGCGAGGATCTGCGGGTGGTCGGTGGGCGTGTAGGGGAGGGCGGCCCGGTAGGGCCCGGTGAGCCGGTCCCGGTAGCCGTCGATGTCGGCCGTTGGGTACACCTGGTCGCCGCCCATGACCAGGAGACGTCCGCGCTGGGTGGGCGCGCTCGGGCCGCCGGCGCCGCCGGCCAGGTCGAGTTTCTCCTCGGCCAGCAGTGTGGCGAGGGCGTAGGTGGGGTTGAACCCGTCACCCAGGTCCGACACGTAGTCGAACCACAGCTCCTGGCGGTCGGACAGGTCGCACGGCGCAGCAGCCCGACCCTCCTGGAACTCGCGCTTGTCGGCGTAGGTGCCGAAGATGCCCGACAGGACGACCCGCAGGCCGGTGCTCACCAGCTGCGACGGGGACAGCCACCGGGTCATCTCCTGCTTGGTGAACCCGGTGTCCTCCGGCCGGTCGCCGGCCGGACGGGGAGGGCAGTCGGACATCAGCGTGCTCCCCCCGCTGCCACCGCGTGGTCTTCGAGGATCTCCTCGGTGAACCGGAGGTTGTCTGGGGTGCCCATGGCCGGCTCCTCGCCTCGGAGACGTCCGGCCGGGTTCGAGCGTGGTGACCGGTGCGTCGCTTCCGACGGGAAGGATGACGCTCGCGGCGACCGGCGTCAACGTCAGCGGAAGTCCCGTGAGCGGGAGGGCAGGGCGAGGTCGAGGGGCTCGATGCGGTCGGCCACGATGTTGATCGCGCCCTCCACCCGCTCGAGCGTGCCTCGCACGAGAAGGGCAGGGGACGATCGTGCGACCCGGCGGTGACGGGCCCACACGCCGGGCGAGCAGATGACGTTCACCAGGCCGGTCTCGTCCTCCAGGTTCACGAACGTGATGCCCGAGGCGGTGGCCGGGCGCTGGCGGTGGGTGACGACCCCGCCGACGAGCACCCGGGAACCGGGTTCGGCGTCGAACAGGCCGGCCGCCGTGACCACACCCATCTCGTCAAGGGCGGGGCGGGCGAACTCGGTGGGCGACGAGTCGGGCGACATCCCCAGGGCCCACAGGTCCGACGCCGCCACCTCCCGGGGCGTCATCGCCGGCAGGGGCGGGGCGGACTCCCCCGTCACCACGCCGGCCAGCCGCCCGGGGCGGGACTGGCTCACCGCTCCCGCTGCCCACAGCGCCTCCCGCCGGCCGAGCGACCGACCCCCTTCCGTACCGAGAACACCTGGGGCGGGCGCCGGGGCGTCGAAGCAGCCGAAGGCGCCGGCCGTGGCGAGCGCCTCCACCTGGGGCCCGGTGAGGGCGCACCGGCGCACCACGTCCTCCATGCCCGCATAGGGGCGGCCGGCGTCGATGCGCCCGGCCAGGTCCTTGCCGATGGTGCGAACGCTCCCGATGCCCAGCCGGACCGCCGGCCGCTCGCCTTTCGAGTAAATAGGGTGTCGTTTTGACACCCTATTTACTCGGGAGTGGGGTTCGAGGGTGGCCTTGGCGGCGCTGGCGTTGAGGTCGGGGCCGAGGATGGTGACGCCGTGGCGGCGGGCGTCGGCCGTGAGTGTCTGCGGCGACCAGAAGCCCATGGGCTGGGCGTTGAGCAGGGCGGCGCAGAAGGCGGCCGGTTCGTGGTGCTTGAGCCAGGCGCTGGCGTAGACGAGGTAGGCGAAGCTCACCGAGTGGCTCTCGGGGAAGCCGAAGTTGGCAAAGGCGACCAACTTGTCGTGGATGGCGTCGGCCGCTTCGCCGGTGATGCCGCGCTCGGCCATGCCGGCGTAGAGCCGGCCCTTGAGCGCCTCCATGCGGGCCTTGCTGCGCTTGGAGCCCATGGCCTGTCGCAGCTGGTCGGCGTCGGCGGCGGAGAAGCCGGCCACGTCGATGGCCATCTGCATGAGCTGCTCCTGGAACAGGGGCACGCCCAGCGTCTTCTTCAGCGACGGCTCCAACAATGGATGCAGGTACGTGACCGGTTCTTCGCCGTTGCGGCGGCGGATGTAGGGGTGGACGGAGCCGCCCTGGATGGGGCCGGGGCGGATGAGGGCGACCTCCACCACCAGGTCGTAGAAATGTCGGGGCTTGAGGCGGGGCAGGGTGGCCATCTGGGCCCTGCTCTCCACCTGGAACACGCCCACCGAGTCGGCCCGGCAGAGCATGTCGTAGACCTCGTCCTCCTGGGGCAGGGTGGCCAGGTCGACCTGCACCCCGCTGTAGCCGGCGATCAGGTCGACCGCTTCGTGTATGGCGGTGAGCATGCCAAGTCCCAGCAGGTCGAACTTCACCAGGCCCACCGCCGCACAGTCGTCCTTGTCCCACTGGAGCACGGTGCGCCCGGGCATGCGCCCCCACTCCACCGGCACCACCTCCACTACCGGGCGGTCGCAGATCACCATGCCGCCCGAGTGGATGCCGAGGTGGCGCGGGAAACCCTCGACCTGGGCGGCCAGGTCCATCACCGGCCGGGGGATGTCGTGGTCCCTGGTGTGCGACAGCGGTCCCCAGCCGTCGACCTGCTTGGACCACGCGTCCTGCTGGCCCGGTGAGTGGCCGAGGGCCTTGGCCATGTCGCGCACGGCCGAGCGGGGGCGGTAGGTGATGACGTTGGCCACCTGGGCCGCCCGCTCGCGCCCATAGCGCTCGTAGACGTACTGGATGGCCTCCTCCCGGCGATCGGACTCGATGTCGACGTCGATGTCGGGGGGGCCGTCGCGGGCGGGGGACAGGAAGCGCTCGAACAGCAGCCCGAGGGCGACGGCGTCGGCGTTGGTGATGCCGAGGGCGTAGCAGACCGCGCTGTTGGCGGCGCTGCCCCGGCCCTGGCAGTAGATGTTCGCCCTGCGGCAGAACTCGACGATGTCCCACACGATCAGGAAGTAGCCGGCGAAGCCGAGCTGCTCGATGAGGTCGAGCTCGTGGGCGATCTGGCGGTAGGCGCCGGGGACCCGCTCCTTGTCGGGCGGGCCGTAGCGGCGGGCGGCGCCCTCGGCCGTCAGGTGGCGCAGCCAGGTCATCTCGGTGTGGCCCGGGGGGACGGGCCAGTCGGGCAGGCGGGGGGCCACCAGACGCAGGTCGAAGGCACACTCGCCGGCGACGGCGGCCGCCCGTTCGACGATGCCGGGGTAACGGGCCAGGCGGGCCGCCATCTCGGCGCCCGAGCGCAGGTGGGCGGCGGCGCTCGGGGGCAGCCAGCCGTCGATCTCGTCGAGTGACCGTCTCGCCCGCACCGCCGCCAGTGCGGTGGCGAGGGGACGCCGTGCGGGGGTGGCGTAATGGACGTTGTTGGTGGCCACCAGGTCGACGCCGGCCCTGAGGGCGAGGGTGGCCAGGGCGTCGTTGCGGGCCGAGTCGAGGGGGTCGCCATGGTCCCAGAGCTCAACCGCCACGTTGTCCCGGCCGAAACAGGTGACAAGGTCGGCGAGGGCCCGGGCCGCAGCCCGCGGCCCCTCGTCGACCAGGGCCTTGGGCACCGCACCCTTGCGGCAGCCGGTGAGCACCAGCCAGCGCCCGCCGGCGGCCTGGCACAGAGCCGACATGGAGAACAGCGGGCGGCCCTTCTCCTTGCCCGCCAACTGGGCGTCGCTGATGACCCGGCACAGGCGGGCGTAGCCCTCGGCGTCGCGGGCCAGCACGACCAGGTGGGTGCCCTCAGGGTCGGGAACCCCGTTCTGGGGCTTGGTGAGGCCGACGCTCAGCTCGGCGCCGAAGACGGTGGGCACGCCGACGGCGGCGGCCGCCTCGGCGAAGCGCACCACGCCGTACATGCCGTCGTGGTCGGTGAGGGCGAGGGCCGAAAGGCCGAGGCGGGCCGCCTCCTCCACCAGCTCCTCGGGGTGCGACGCCCCGTCGAGGAAGCTGAAGTTGGAGTGGCAGTGGAGTTCGGCGTACGGGACGGCGCCGGTCGTGGCGCGCGCCGACGGCTCGAACGGCTGGCGCTTGCGCGACCACGCCGGGCTGTCGCCGCCGTTGGCGACCGGGGGGACCGGGTCGGGCCGCCCCGTCCCGTCGGTCGGCACCGGCGTCGCCATCCGCCGGTGCAGCTCGGACCACGGGATCGGCGGGTTGCGCCAGCCCACCGTCCCTCACCGCCCCGGTCCGGGCGGGACCACCGGTTGGCGGCGGCACCAGGGCCCGGAATCCGGGCGCTGACGCCGGCGCATGGGACCGGCAGGCGCCGTGCCCGCCGGTGGGAGCGGTGCGCACCCGAGGGAAGGCACCTGCGGCACCGGATGCCGTAGGGCGAGCAATGCTGCCGGCCCGTCGCGCGCCGGCCGGGCGGGGTCAGTCATAGGACGCCTCCGCCCACCAGCGGCCGCCCTCGAGGGCGAGCAGCCAGGCCCTGTCGCCGGCGACGATCTGGAAGCGGGCCCGGCGGCGGTGGGCGGCAGTGTCCCACCAGCGCTCGTCGGCCGGCCAGGGACCGGCCCATCCGGTGACCGGCGCCCACCTGCCACCGTCGACCGACAGGCGGGCCGGCGCAGCGGTGACGGCTCCCCGCCCGGTGACGCCCACCGGCTCGCCCGACTGCGCCACCACCTCGGCCGCCAGCATGGGGGCGAACACGGTGGACGGCGAGGGCGGCGGCACCCGGCCGGGCCACGGGCGGTCGGCGGGGCGGTCGGGCTCGCGCACGTCACCCCATGGCACCAGCGTGACCCGCTCGGCCGGGTGGCGGCCACCGCTGGGCACGGCCGTGACCACCGCCTCGGGGCCGAGCATGCCCTGCACCCGCGCCAGCGCCCGGGCGGCCCGGTCGCCGACCTCGGCCGAGCCGCCCCAGAAGCCGAGCTGGCGGCCGTCGTCGGGGACGACCTGATCGGGCACCAGGCGCAGCAACGAGATGCCGCCGGTGGGGCGTTCGGCGCCGCCCGTCGTGTTCAACCAGCCGTCGAGCTGCCAGCGGGCCCGGTCGGCCATGGCCGCCGGGCCGAGGGCGCCGTCGGAGCGCCACAGCCGGGCCAGGTGCTCGCCGTGCTCGGTCTCGGCCTCGATGCACACGCGGGTGCAGGCCAGGCCCCGGGCGGTGAGGGTGCGGTGCAACTCGTCGGCCAGCGCCTTGGCCGCGAAGGCGGCGGCGTCGACCCGGACGGCGGGCGGGTCGAGCACGACCTGGACGGCGAAGTCGGGCGGCGGGTCGGTGCCGGCGAGGGGCCGCCCGTCGAGGCCGCGGGCCAGTCGGTGGGCGACGGCGCCGTCGGGGCCGAAGCGGGCCAGCACGTCGGTGCCGGGCAGTGCGGCGAACGCCCCCAGCGTGCGCAGGCCGAGGCGCAGCAACAGGTTGGCCAGGTCGGGCCGGTCGAGGGCGGCGACCGGGAACGGCGCCAGGAAGACGGGCGACCCGCCCGGCGGGATGACCAGGCCGCGCCGGGCAGCCAGCCCGGCGGCGAACGCCCCGTCGGCGATTCCCACCCGGCACCCGGGGTCGGGCCGGCCGGCGCCGGACGGGGGCGCCGACTCGGAACCGGCTGTGCCCCCGGCATCGCGTTCTGGGGGCGGAAATCGACCGCTGGTGGTCGATTTCTGCACCCAGAACGACGGGCTGCCAGCGATGGCCGAGGTGACGGCCTCGGTGACGCGGGCGGCGAGGGCGGTGTCGCCGCCGAAATAGCGGGACGGCCCCAGGGTGGCGACGGCGGCCACGCCCGGGCGGACGATCTCCACCCGTGGGGCGAAGGCGGCGACGGCCGTCGCCACGGGCTCGAAGGAGCGGGCGTCGCGGCCGGCGTCGTGCTCGAGGACCAGCAGCGCCGGGCAGCGGCCCTGCGCCTCCCGCCGGCGCAGCCCCCGCACCACCCCTTCCGCCCGTGCCCCGGCCGAGCACGCCACCACCCGGTTGGCGAACACCACGGCGGCCGGCGTGGAAGCCGGCACGCCGGCGGCCACGACGGACCAGTCGGGGACCCACGCCACCAGGGTCCTGGTGGCGGCGCCGGCGCTGACCATCGACACCAGTCTCGAACGTACGTTCGGGACTTGTCAACCCGCCGGGCGCGCTTTCCGCACATCTGGTGGGTGGTGCCACGCAGCCCAGACCGGATGCACGGGCCGTCGGGTCGAGCATCGCCGAACCGCTCCAGCCTCGATCATGCTCACGCCGGCGTCCCGGTGGAGATCGTCTCCTCGGTAGCAGCGGCCTCGGCCACGCAAGGGCGAAGGGGCACGACGATCCGGTGAGCGTGTTCAGTGGTCAGGTCGCGGGCGTCCACAGACGGTCAATGGGCACGACGTGGATTCGGTCCTCGTGAGTGTACGAGCGCTCACCGGTGTACAACACCGCACCGCCGATGAACTGGTCGCCAAGAGCGACACGGAGCTTGCGGAGGCCGCGTAGTTCACCTCCGAGAACTCGGCTTCCAGCCTTGACCTCGAACGCCACAACGTGACCGTCGTCGCGTTCCAGGACGATGTCCACCTCGTCGCCGTCGTGCGTCCGCCAGTGCCCACAGCCGGACACGTTGTCCGACCATGACGCCTGCTTGAGTATCTCGCCGACGACAAAGGTCTCGAGCAGGTGGCCGAACTCTGTCAGCGCTGCCGGCTGCAGAGAGGCGAGCCGGTCGGAGCTCAGACGAAGCAGGCGAGCCGCGACCCCGGAGTCCACGAGATGGACCTTGGGCGCGGCGCCGGATCGGGCGTTCAGTGTCGTTCCCCAGGCCGAGAGCCGATGAACCAGGAAGACGGCCTCGAGGAGCTTCGTGTAGATGTCCGCCGTCTTCTGCTCGAGATCGACGGCGCGAGCAGCCGCTGCCACGTTGAGCACCTGGGCCGTCTGTCCCGCGAGGCGAGCGAGGAGTTGCGGGAGCTTGGCCCGCTGTCGCACCTTCGAAAGGTCGAGCAGGTCCCGTGCGATTGTCTGCTCGACGTAGTCGTCGAACCAACGGTTCCGGACAGCGCCCTCCGGGCGCTGCAGCGCCGCAGGGAAACCGCCGGCGACGACGCGGCGGATGTAGTCGGCGCGCGTCGTCGTAGACGCCGCCGAGGTCCCGAGAGAGGACGGCCGGACAAGGCAGCGCTCGACAAAGTCCTCCTTGACTCCAGCGAGCTCGCCCTGCGACAGCGGGTGGACCGTCAGCATGTGGAGTCGCCCGGTGAGGGCCTGCGCCGCCTGCGGCAGCGCTTCGTGGCGCGTCGACCCTGTGATGATGAACCGGCCCGGCCGTTGCTCCTGGTTCAACTCGGCCTTGATCGCGTCGAGAATGACGGGCACGTGCTGGTACTCGTCGATGCACACCGGCGATGGGCCCTTGACGAAGGTCCTCGGGTCAGCTGCAACCGCGTCCCGGAGAGCGGGATCGTCCAAGTCGAGCACTGAGACGCCGGCTTCGGCCGCCAGGATGCGCAGTAACGTCGACTTGCCCACCGAACGGGGTCCCTGCAACCCGATGACCACTTCGACGGCAAGTCGGTCGCGAACAACGTCGAGTAGGCGTCGAGCAACCAAGTCTCGGGACAGCGCCGCCACGAGTCCATCCTACCCGCTCGTAGTTTCTAATTTCGAGGGGTAGTTGTTACTACATTCGAGAGCGCCTCCGTTCTACACTTCCCCTATATCTATTTCTATATCTGAGGCACTCTACGTTCTAGACCCGAGGTCTCGCCCGGCCGGCGCCCCATGCCGACGTCGAGGGTCCTGGTGGCGTCGCTCATCGCCCGGCCGGGACGAGCGGGCTCATGCGGAGGTCCGGTTCAGGGTTTGTGCGGCGTCAGCGTCCTGGTACCGGATGCTGACGCTGCAAGAACCGGCCGGCCGGGGCGACGGCGCCGTCGGCGGCGGGGAGCCAGAGGCGGGCCCGGCGGGGGCGGGCGGCAGCGCCCCGGCCCTCGGCCACCACCTCCACCAGCCGGGCCTGCAGGTGCCCCGCCCCCCCGTCGAGGCCCACCCACGACGAGGTGGCCACGGACAGGCGCACGTCGGCGCCCTCCCAGCGGCCGAGCGGCACAAGCACGGCGCCCCGCTCGCGGGCCCGGGCCGCCAGGCGGCGGGCGTCGGCCGCCCGCACCGCCCGGTCCGGCACCCGCACGACCACCACGTCGAGAGCGTCGAGCAGAGCGGCCACCACCACCGCCCAGTCGCGGCCCGGCGCCGCCACCAGCGCCAGGCGCCCGATGGCCACGCCGACCTCGGCGGCAGCCACCAGTCCGAGCGACGGCACGCCCACCACCGCGCACCACGACCCCGCCGCTGAGGGCCCCGCCAGCAGGGCCAGGGCCAGCGACGTGGAGCCGGCCACCGCCACCGTGGACCCCCGCCGCAGGCCCCCACCCGGGAGGAGCCCGCCCAGGGCGGGCAGCACGGGCAGCATCCGTCCGCCGGCCAGGGAGACGGGCCGGACCGATTCGGGAAGATCGACCGATCCCGGCGGGACGGCGGCCAAAGGGGACGCGAGAGCCATGCTCGCCCCAGTATCGAACGTATGTTCGAGAGCGTCAACCGGACGCCGCCCCCGGTGCCCGGAGGAGCAGCACCCCGACCTGGCCCTCAGGGCTGAGCGTCTTCGCGTTCGCACTGGTATTACCGTCGATCAGCCGTCATCATTGCCAAGGCGTCATGGACAGCACCGCGCTGACGAGCCGACGTCGCCTCGTGGCCGGCCGGCAGCGATGAGCGTCGCCGGCCGCACGATCATCATCGGCGGCACCGTCGCCATCGCCGTCGTCGCCCGCGCCGCCTTCCCCCTGGACGGCCTCACGCCGATCGCCCGCCAGGAGATCCCCGCCGCGATGGTCGACGTCTACAAGTCGGCCGCCACCCGCTGCAGTGGGCTGCCGTGGCAGGTGCTGGCCGCCATCGGCTGGGTCGAGTCGCGCCACGCCGGCGGGAAGGCCGATCCGGATACGGGCGATGTCGAGACGCCCATCGTCGGCGCCGCCCTCGACGGGTCCGGCGGCTCCGTGGCGATGGCCGACAAGAGCCAACCCGACAGCTGGGTGCACGCCCTCGGGCCCATGGGCATGCTGCCGGCTGCCTGGGAGCGCAACGCCGTCCTCGCCCCGGGGCGACCCGCCGGCGCCACACCCTCGGTGCAGAATGCCTGGGACGCCACCTACGCGACCGCCGGCGAACTGTGCGGCGGCGCGCCCGTCCTCACCGACCTCAACCTCGCCATCCGCCAGCACACCCAGCGGCCAATCGTCGTCATGGAGATCCTCCTCAAGACGGCCAGGTACGGCTCGGGCGTCGTGCCCGATGTCGACGCCCTGGTGGCGGCGGTATCCCTCGAGCAGACCGGCGGCGACGGCTCGGCGGGCGCCGCCGTCGTGCGGGCCGCCCTCCAGGTGCTCGGCACCCCGTACGTGTGGGGCGCCGAGTCACCGGCCGACGGCTTCGACTGCTCCGGCCTGGTGTGGTGGTCCTACCGCCAGGCCGGTTTCTCGGTGGCCCGCACCACCGAGACCCTGATCCGGGAGGGGGTACCCGTATCGACCGGCCAGCAGCTCCAGCCCGGGGACCTGATCTTCACCCGCGGGGGCCAGCGGGTCCACGACCTCGGCCACGTCTCCATCTACGCGGGCGGCGGGATGGAGGTCATCGCCCCCCGGTCGGGCAAGTCGGTCACGGTCCAGCGGGTCGATTTCGACCGGACCCAGGCGGTGCGGCGGCTCCTGACCTGACCCGGCGGCCCGTCGTACCCGTCAAGCGGGGCCGTCGTCGTCGGCGAACCCCTCCCACCCGAGGAGCCGGGCCACGTCGCCGACCGAGTAGGCCCCGTTCTCCCACAGCCGGCCCGGGGCCGTCCGGACGAGGAAGCCGCGGTAGGCGCTCGTCGCCACGTCCGCCGCCGGGTCGGCCTCCACCATGGTGCGATAGGCCGCCAGCGCGGTGGCAGCCACGTCCGTCATGTCCTCGTCCTCGACGCTCATCGCCGCGTGCAGCAGGGCCGTGCTCAAGAACGCCTTGGCGTCGTCGTGGGTACGCGGGCTCGCGGTCAGCGGCTCGGCCAGGAGCCGCTGACCGTCGTCGACCGCCCGCAGGCGGGCCCGCAGCCGGTCGATGCACCGGCGGATGCCGGGGCCTTCGGAGCCGGCGCCGCTGCTCTCGCGCCGCTGCTGCTCCAGGTCGTCGACCAGCCGTCGATGGTGCTCACCGGCCATGTCGAACAGGCGGCGGTTCACACCGATGACCTGTTGCTGCCAGCCGTCGTAGACGGTGATGGCGGCCCGCTCGCTCCGGAAGACGGCAAGGATCTCCCCGCCGTTGTCGATCTTCATCCCTCCGGCGGCGACGGTGTTCTCCGCAAGGCTCGCCAGGGTGGTGTCCTCGCCGCTGGTGACGGCATAGGGATTGCTGCGGAACCGGGCCCGGTCGTCCGACGCGGTGAGCTGGGCACACGTGAGCATCCTGCTGCCGGAGCGGTGCTCGTGGTTCGCCCGCAGCGTCACCCTTACCGATTGGGGCGGCCCCTCGTCCCCGCAGGCGACGTCCACGACGACGGCGAAGTGGGTGTCCCTGGTGATCGAGTCCCTGCCCGGGGGGACGAGGGCATCGGCGGCCTCCTCACCGGCCTCCGCCACCCGCACCCGCGCCGGCCTGCCCGACCCGGGCTTGCCGGGCTTGGCCGGCGCCCCGTGGTCGACCAGTTGCAGCGAGTTGTGGGCCAGGTTGATCCCGACCTGGCGCATGGCCGCCTCGATGGCCTCCTGGGCGGTGGCGCCGACGAACTCCGTGAACGACGCTGGCGCCCGGTAGATCGGCTCGAATGCGAGGGTGACGGCGCGCCCGGCCTCCGCTCGGGTCCGCTCCCCAGCTGCCCGGGCGCTCTTGCGCTTCCGGCCCCGCAACACTTCCAGGCGGGCCGACACCTTGAACCACAGGAACTCCCGGCCGGACCCCACCTCGAGCGCGGCTCCACGGTGGCCGTTCCGCCTGCGCTTCGAGGACCGCTCGTAGCGGCCACCCGACGGGCTCTTTGCCCGGCCGGCGGCGGACCAGCCCGTCCAGCCCAGGCGGCGCAGGACGAGCCCGCTCCAGCGATCGCCGAAGCGGCGCTTGCCGTGACCCCCCGCCGGGGCGGCCAGCCCGCCGAGGCCGAAGACGACCCCCAGGTTCCCCACGTGGGCGCCCCAGCCCAGAACCGTCTCGAGCAGGAGGCTGCCGTGGAGCGGCGCCACCGCGTCGGGGTCGGGAAGGAACGCGCTGAGCACGCCCAGCACGCTGCTGGCCACTGCGGCGGTGCCGAGCAAGTACCGAAGGTCGGTCGTCGGCTCGGGGCTGCGGCCGGAAGGGAGGTGCCAGAGGCTGTAGCCGAGACCGACGACCGAGACCGCCAGCGCGACCCACCTTTGGTCGAGCATGCCGAGGTGCCGCCCGCGCGCCAGCACCGCCAGGGCGGCGCCGATGGTGACGGCCGAACCCAGCAGCACCAACGACATACGCCGACCGATACCGGTGTCCGGTACAGGCTCGGGCCCCGGCCCGTCCGCCGCCGGCGCCTCCCCCTCCTCGGTGACGGGAACGGATGGCTCCTCGACGGCGTCGGCATCGCCAGCGGCCGTTGCGCCTGCGTCCGCGTCACGAAGGTCGACCATCGCCTCGCCGTCCCCCACGGAGTGGCGCCCGACGCCTCGGGAGGCGACCAGCCCGACGGCCAGGAGGACGACGGCCAGCCGCCCGTGCAACGTGACTTTTTCCGCTACATCGACCAGGCCCGACGACACCGCGCCCGTTCCGGTGACGAGGTGTCGGAGACGCCAGTCGAACAGGGCGTGGTCGAAGACGACGAGGGACAGGGCAACGACAGCCGGCACGTAGCGCCAGGGACGGGTCGGGAGCCGCATCGCGATGCCGGCCGCCATGCCGACCAGGGCGGCACCGATGGCGTGGCCGGCAAAGGACGTGGCCGAGGCGCCGGCCGAGCCGGGGACGTTGTGCATCCCCGCCAGGAGGGGGCTCACGTAGTCGGGCGCGACGTGGAGGCTCCCGGTCGCCAGGGCCGCTTGTGCGACCAGGAGGCCGAGCCCGCTCGCCAGTCCGGCCAGAGCGGCGTCGGCCACGACCGGGACGCGCCGGCGGTCGCCCGAAACGCCCAGGAGCAGCAGCGGTGCACAAGTCGCCAGGGCCTCGACGAGGGGACCGACGACATGCAGTGTGGGGCGAGCAAAGACGAAGCCGGCGGCCCGCTCCAGCACCACGGACGTGGTGCCGGCGAAGACCGCCCCCAGGCCGAAGAACGCCGCGAGGTTGCCCGGCGACAACGTGGACCGCCCGGCGAGGACCCGGACCTCGGCGAACAGGACGGCGGGCAGGACCAGGAGGTCGGCGACGGCGCCGAGACCCTGCGGGCTGTCGGGACGCAGGACGACCCAGGCCAGCGCGACGGCGGCGCCGAGGGCGGCGAGCAGCCGGTCGGGCACGCCCGGCGCCGTCGACCTCGACCGCGAGTTCGGCGTACGACCGCCCGGCGTCTCGACCTCGTCGGCGACCGTCAAGGCCGTACCGTCAACGGCCGAGGATGACAACTTCGACCCTGCGGTTGCGCTGGCGGTTCTGCTCGCTGTCGTTCGGTGCAATGGGCCGGGACTCGCCGAACGCCTTCACGACGAGCGTCTCGGCGGCGATGCCGTTGACGATGATCAGGTGCTCCCGGACGGCGTTGGCCCGACGCTCGGACAGGCCCTGGTTGAACTGGTCGGTGCCCACGTCGTCGGTGTGGCCCTGGATCTCGACCTGGGCGCCGGCGTAGAAGCCGACCACCTCCGCCACCTTGTCGAGCGTGGTCGACGCATCAGGGCGGACGTCGGCCTTGTTGAAGTCGAACAGCACCTGCTCGGGAAGCGGCACCACCAGGCCCTGCTCCGACTGCGTCGCATTTAGGTCCGTGAGGATCTGCTTGACCTCCGTCTCCCGGCTCGGCGCCGCCGTGGTGGTCGTCGTGGGGGCCGGGAGCGGGCGGGGTGGCAGCGGGCGGGGACCCGGCAGGGCGGCTGTGCTCACGAGCGCCAGTAGTGCGAGCACCGGGATCGCGGTGAACGGACCGACGCGCGGCGTCACCTCAGGACGCTCCACCCCTGTACCTGCACCGTGTCCTGGGTGGCGTCGAAAGCGACACGGGCCCGCAGCAACGGGCCGGAGAGGAGGTCGAGGGTGATCCCGTCGAGATCGGCGGTGGCCCCCGTGGCCGGGGGACCGGCCAGCGTGACGGTGTAGGTGACGGTGAGGCCGGAGGGGCCGATCTTGGCCAGGCTGTCGAGGCCGCAGGGGGTGAGGTCGACCTGGTCCTCTATCAGCAAACCGGAACGCGACAACCGGAACGGCTGGGTGCACGCTGGGAGGCCGCCGACGGTGATGGTCATCGCGTCGATGTCGACATCTTCGCGATGGGCGATTCGCAGCACCGCGGCGTCGATCGGCGCGCCGGCCGGCAGCGTGCTCTGGGCGAAGTTCTCCAACGTGATGGAGGCCGAGGCACCAGGGCCGCTGAGCGCGGCCTGGGCCAGCGCGCCGTCGATCGCCAGGGCGTTGCTTTCGCTGGTGAACCCAGCCGTCGTGGGTGTCACCGCCCGGGCCGTCACGTCGGGGTAGGCGGTTAACCGTACGGGCTCGGGTGGCACGCCCATTACCGGCCGCGTGAACCTGGCGGCGGCCCTGAGACCGAGCTTGATGGCGCGGGCCACCAGGCCTCGCGTGAGGACCTGTCCGTCGAGCCCGTCCATGGAGATGTCCAGCGCCGCCGTCGGGGCGTACACAGTTCCCTGGGCGACGAAGCGGGTCGTAGTGTCGCCGGGCGCCGGCTGGACGCTCACGAGGGCGCACGCGCCGACGGTGCCGGGATAGGGGGCGGTGGTGAGGCAGCCGTCGAGCGGCCGGAACGTCGGCGGGCGGTAGACGATGTCGAGCTCGATGCCGTCGAGGCGATCGGTGCCCGATGTCGCCTGGTAGGTGACATCGAGGACGGCGCCGTCGAGCCGTGCGGTGCCGGCGGTGGCGACGCCGTCGAGAGTGGCCTCGTAGGTCACTGCCAGGTCCGCGAGCTGCGCGGCCGTGGTAAGGCCGCAGGCCGTCCTCAGGTCGACGGTGTCGGTGCCAAGGGTGGCGCGGGGCGCGAAGGTCTGCGTGACGCACGGTGTACCTGCGAGCGAGACAGTCACCGCCACCGGCGCCACCCCGGCGTCATCCTGGTGGGCGACCCGTAGCACGGCCGCGCTGATCGGTGAGGCGCCCGGCGGTGCCGCCTGGTTGTAGCCGTTGAGGGTGATCGTGGCGGGCGTGGTGCCGGTGAGTGCGGCGTCCGACGTGAGCGGCGCCGGCAGTTCACCGACCGCCCGGGCGTTGTCCGGGTTGGCGAAGCCGGTGACGGCGCTGGTCGAGGCCGGCAGCTGGGTCGTGCTCGTGGACGTCGGGGCGACGGCGGTGAACGTGGCGGCCAGCGTGGCCAGCTTGGCCGGGTCGTCGAGGCCGCACGTGCGGAGGTCGACGCTGCGGTCGGTGCCGATGGCGGCGGGGTGGCGCGGAAGCGTCTGGATCGGGCAGGTGCTCCCGGTGAACGTCGTCGTCAAGCTCGGCGCGCCCATCCACGGGTCGTCCTGGTGCGCCACCCGCAACACGGCCGAGTCGATCGCCGAACCGGCCGGCAGCGGGACGGCGTTGAAGCCGCTGACCGTGAGATCCGCAGGCGCCGCGGGGTTGGCCAGCGTGATGTCGGCCGTCAGCGGCGCCGGCTGCTCGCCGATCGCCTTGGCGTTGTCGGGGTCGGCGAACCCGGGGGTGGTGGTGCCGGCAGTCGTCGGTCGCCGGACCGAGGGCGGACGGTAGGCGAGATCCAGCACCACACCGTCGACGCGGGCGGTGGCGTCGGGGGGCGTGACTGTGGCCGCGGTGAGGTTGGCCGTGTAGGTGACGCCGATCCCGGTGAGCTTGGTGATGTCGATGAGGCTGCACGGCGCCGCTGTCAGGTCGATCGGGTCGGTGCCGAGGGCAGCGGCCCGCTTGGTGAGCGGCGGCGCACACGAACCACCGGGATAGGTGACGGTCAGCGTCGGCGTGTCCATAGGCCCGAGGTCCTGGTGGGCGACCCGCAGCATGGCCGAATCCACGAACGAGCCGGCCGGCACCGCAGGCGGCTGGTCGTAACCGGTGAAGGTGAGAGACGCCGTCGGTGCGGCCGTGGTAAGGGTGGCGTCCGAGGTGAGCGCTACGGGCTGTTCACCGACGACCTTGGCCTGGTCGGGCGTGGTGAACGATCCGGGCGTCGGGCCCGATGTGACCGCGAGCGCCGAGCGGGTTAGCGCCGGCGGGCGGTAGACGAGTTCGAGCCACATGCCGTCGAGGCGAGCCGTGGCCGTGGGGCCGGCGCCGTCGAGAGCCACGGTATAGGTAGCCGTGAGGCCGGCGAGCTCCGCCGGGAGATCGAGCCCGCACGCCTTGAGGTCGATGCGGTCGTCCACCACCGAGGTGCCGAAGCGTTGGGGCACGAGCAGCGAACTGCAGCCTCCGACCGCCACGCCACCGATGGCAACTCCGACGGTGGGCTGCGTCATCTGGCCCTCGTCGCGATGGGCGACCCGCAACACCGCGGCGTCGATCGTGGAGCCAGGCGGGATTGGCGGGTCGCCCAGCCCGGCCACCGTGATGGACGCTGTCGGCGAGCCGACGGAGAGCGAGGCGTCGGCGGTGAGGGCGACGGGCTGGTCGCCGATCTCGAGGGCGTTCGCCGTGGTGCCGAAGCCCGCCGAGGCGGTGACCACCGTGGGCTTGCCCGTGACGGGAGTGCGGTACGTGACCTCGATGGCGATCCCGTCGAGCTTGTCGGTGGCGCTGGTGCCACCGGGCGCCAAGGTGGCCGCGTAGGCGGCGGCCAGGTTGTTGAGGGCGGCGGGCGTGGTGACACCACAGGTCACCTTCAGGTCGACCCGGTCCTCCATGAGGGTCGGTCGCACCGGAAGGGCGACGGCCTGGGCGCCGGCGCAGGTGCTGTTGGGGACCGCCACCTTGATCGATGTGGCGTCGAGGTCGGCGCCCGAGCCGATGTCCTGGTGGACCACCCGCAGCGCGGCGGCGTCGATGAGAGCGCCGTCCGGGATCCTCGGCCGGAAGGCGGTGAGCGTGACGGCGGCCGAACTCGACGGGCCGGCGGCGAGGCCGGCGTCGGACGTGAGGGGCGCCGGCCCCTCGCCGACGGTCGTGGCGTTGGCGGGGTTCTCGAACCTGCTCACACCCGTCCAGTCGGTGGGAACGAGGTTGTGGACCGGGCGGTCGCCGGGCATGCCGTAGAGCGCTATGGACTGCTCGGTCGAGCTGGGCTTTGCGCACAGCTCGACCCTGCCCTTCGTGATCTGGACACGGGTGCCGCCGCCGGCGACCACCTGCACGCCGTCGTTCGGCACCGCGTCGCCCGCCGTCCTACAGCTCCCCGGGACCGTGATCGCCGGCCGGGCGGGTGCAGCCGGGTCCCAGCCCTTGGGCGTTCCCGCCACCACGTCGGTCGCGGGGTTGTCGAACGTCCACGTGCCGGCGCCGCCCCGGAACGTGAAGTCCAGGTAGTAGTCGCCCGGCTTCATCCACACGACCTTGCCGGGGCACGACCCGGCGATCGTCGTGAAGGCGGACAGGGCGGCGGCGTCGTCGTAGTAGCCCGGATCGAGGGTCACCAGCCACCCGGCCGGACAGGCCGGCACCGTCCGGCGGGCCGGGACCGTGGACCTGGCCTTGGCGTAGTCGGGGTCGCGGCCCTGGGACGGGTCGGCGCCACCGGCCGCATTGGCGCACCTCAGCGGCACGGCTGGGGACGTCTGGATGTCGCCGGTGCAGTCGCCGGTGGCCGACACCTGGCCCTGCACGACCAGGGTGGCCCCGGCCGCCACCGTGGAGTTCGAGAAGATGTTGCCGAGCACGCGCTGCTCGAAGCCCGGGTAGGTGGAGACGCCCTCGGCGCCGGCGGTCCCCAGGGCCAAGAGGGCGTTCACCGGCTTGGTGGCCCGGCCGCTGGCCGGCCGGTCGTCGTCGACGCAGCGAACGATCACGCCCTGGCCGTAGAGCGGCAGACCGTCGGGCCCCGAGGGCGCCCTGTAGTCGTTACAGGCGCCGCCGCCCCGGAACCGGTTGATGGCGGCGTTGACGGCGCCGTCGGTGGCGTAGGCGGAACGGCCCTGCTCGTCGTAGCTCTCCGAGGCCCGCAGCCCGACCTCGGCGAAGCTGATCACCGACGCCACGAAGAGGCCGAAGATCGTGACGAAGAACAGGGCCATGAGGAGCGCACTGCCCTCCTCGCTCCGCGCCCGTTGGGCCCGTTTCACGGCGACACCGCAGTCCGGCGGTGCACCGTGAGGGCGAGCGTCGGCTCGGACCGGACCTCGAGGGTCACCTTGGCCGGAGTCCCCGAGGCCGGGCACCCTGGACCGGCGTCGCAGATCGCCGTCACCGGAACGGGGTCACCGACCTTGGTGGTGAAGTGGCCGAGGATCTTCTGGCCGATCGGACCGCCTGGCACCCCGCTGCACGACCAGCGGACCAGTTCCTGGTCGGTGCCGGTCGCAGGGTCGAGCCCGTACGACACCCTCCGCGAAAGGCCCTGGTCGGTCCACGAGAGGGTGACGATCAGGTTCGCCGTGCCGCTGGCGCAGCCGGGATCCGATGTGGACACGACGTCGGCGCTCTGCATGTCGCCCGTGAAGAACGAGGTGAGCGCTTGGGTGGCGACCGAGCGGGACGAACTCGCCGCCGTGGCGTCGGTCGTCCGCAGGCCGAGGATGATCGCCTCCGTGAGGACGAAGCCGATGATCCCGAGGATCACGACGACGACCAGCACCTCGATCAGCGTGAAACCGGTCTCGTCGCCACGTCGCCGCGCGCAGGATCTCATGGCCTTCGCTTCACCACCCGCAGCGTTTCGGGGCTCGGCTGCCTGCCGCTGGTGGCGACGGCGCTGAGCACGATGAGCTGCAGACCGGTGTCCGAGCAGCTGGGCCCGGGAGGCATGAACTTGTTGGCGCCTCCGTCCCAGTAGCTCACCGCTGTCACCGTCAGGTTGAACCCGGTGACGGGCGCCACCTGTCCCTGGTAGTCGGCGACGGTGCCCGGGCACCCCAGGTAGGGGAGCTTCTCGGCCGCAGTTCGGAGGGCCACGTCGGCGCCCGCCTTCTGCTTCTGCAGGTCCGAGCCGATGATGGCGGTGCCGATGCCGCCGACGATCACCACGAAGGCGATGCCCATGATTACGACCGCCACCAGGACCTCGATGAGGGTGGAGCCCGACTCCCCGCGCGACTGGCCGGCGGCCGAGCGTCGCCCCGTCACGTGAGGTCCACCTGGTTGTAGATGCCGTACATGGCGGACACGAGGGCGATCGCCACGAAGCCGACGAAGACGCCGACGAAGATCACGGCCATCGGCTCGAACAGCGTGGTGAGCTTCTTGAGCTTGTACTGGAGCTCGTTCTCGTAGTACGCCGCCATCGCCTCGAGCTGGTCGTCGAGCGTTCCCGTCTCCTCGCCGACGCGCATCATCGACGTCACCGTCTTGGGGAAGAGCAGCGTGCGGGCGATGGGCCGGGCGATCCCGTCCCCCTCGATCATCTGTGTGCGGGCGACCTCCAGCGACCGTTCGTAGACGAGGTTGTTGGCGCCGCTGCTGGCGAGGCGGAGCGACTCGGGGATCGGCACACCGGCCTCGAGCATCGACGTGAGGACGCGGCAGAACCGCTCGACGACGGTGAAGCGCACCACGTCGCCGAGCACGGGCACGCTGAGGAGGGCCCGGTCCCGGTAGTAGCGGCCCCTGCCGGTGCGGATGGCGGCGATGAACCCGACGGCCACGAAGACGACGAAGGCCACCATCACCGGCCACCAGTTGCCGAGGAAGTCGGTGAAGGAGAGCAGCATGCGGGTGGCGAGCGGGAGCTTGGCATCGAACGACTGGAAGAACGTCTTGAAGCGGGGGAGGACGAAGACGGTGATCACGCCCACCGTGATGAAGGCCATCACCATCACGACCGCCGGGTACGCCAGCGCGGCTCGGATCTTGCGCTTCGCCTCCATGTCGCGCTCGACGTACTTCGAGAGCTGGCGCAGCACGACGTCGAGCTCGCCGGTGGCCTCTGCTGACTGGAGCACGGCCATGTAGAACGGCGGGAAGGCGTCCTTGTGGGCCGCCATGGCGGTGGCGAAGCTCTCGCCGAACCGCAGCGAGTCGGACACTTCGGTGACGACCTTCTTCAGGGCCTTGCTGCCGGTCTCCTCCTCGATGATCGCGAGGGCGTCGATGAGCGGGAGCCCGGACGACACGAAGGCCGCCATCTGCCGGGAGAAGTTGGCCAGCTCGACGGGCTTCACCTTCGTGGGGGTGAGCTCGAACTGGAGGAAGCTGCGCACCTCCGGCTTGACCAGCTGGACCTGCATCCCCTGGCGGGTGAGGCTGTCGGTGACACCCTCGACGCTCGATCCCTTGACGACGCCGACGAGCGAATTGCCTTCGGAACTGACTGCGGCGTAGCGGAACTTGGCCATCGCGCTCCTATAGCACGTAGATGCTGGAGATGATCTCGCCGATCGTGGTGGTGCCGTCCTCGACAAGTGCGATACCGCTGTCGCGCAGGGTGCGGGTGCCGTCCTGCACCGCCGTGTCACGGATCTCGTCGACGGACCCGCCGCCGATCAGCTGCTTCTTGATCGAGTTCGTCATGCGGAGCAGCTCGAACACGCCCACCCGCTCCAGGAACCCGGTACGGGCGCAGAAGTTGCAGCCGCGGCCCTGCGAGAAACCCCTGGCCGGAGCCCTGCCCCCCGCCTCCGAGTAGAACGCCAGCTCCTCGATGGACGGTTCGTACGGCTCCCGGCACTGGTCGCAGATCCGCCGCAGCAGCCGCTGGCTGACCACGCCGTTGACCGTCGAGGCGATGAGGAACGGCTCGATGCCCATCTCGACGAAGCGCTGGAGGGCGGAGGAGGCGTCAGTGCCGTGGATGGACGAGAGCACGAAGTGCCCGGTGAGGGCGGACTCGACGGCGATGCGCGCCGTCTCGGCGTCGCGGATCTCACCGACGAGGATGACGTCGGGGTCCTGGCGCAGGATGGCACGGAGGCCGGCCGCGAACGTGATGCCGGCCTGCTCGTTGATCTGTATCTGGTTGATCGAGGAGAACGTGTACTCGACTGGGTCCTCGATGGTGGTGATGTTGCGCTCGGCCTGGTTCATCTCGCCGAGCGTCCCGTACAGGGTGGTGGTCTTCCCGCTCCCGGTCGGCCCGGCGCAGATGAGCATGCCGTAGGGCGTGCGCAGGATCTTGGCGTACTGCTCGTAAACCTGGGCGGGCATCCCCAGCTCCTCGAGGCGGTACAGAGTGCGGTTGCGGTCCAAGAGCCGCAGGACAGCCTTTTCCCCCCAGATGGTCGGGCTGGTGGCGACCCGCACGTCGATCGGCCGACTGTCGATCTCCTTCACCATCTGGCCGTCCTGCGGGCGCCTGCGCTCGACGATGTTCATGTTGGCGAGGATCTTGATCCGGCTCACCAGGGCCGGGCCCATGGCCGCCGGCAGCGCGAGCACGTCGTGCAGTGCCCCGTCGATGCGGAACCGGATGCGGACCCGGTCGCTCTGCGGCTCGATGTGGATGTCCGACGCCCGGTCGCGCGCGCCCTGGGTGACGATGATGTCGACCAGGTGGACGACGGGAGCGTCGTCGCTCACGACCCGTGTGGCGATCTCCACCTGGCGGAGCGACTCGGCCGCCTGGAACTCCTCCACCAACGACTGCACGCCTGCGAGGGCGCGGTAGCTGTTGTCGATGGCCCGGCGGATGTCGCCCGGGGGGGCGATGATCAGGCTCACGGGCAGCGGGGCCAGCGCAGTGACGACCTCGCTCGCCACCCGTGGGTCCAACGGGTCCGCGACCGCCACCTCGAG
This sequence comes from Actinomycetes bacterium, assembly GCA_023264975.1. GTDB lineage: Bacteria > Actinomycetota > Acidimicrobiia > Acidimicrobiales > JAHFUS01. The sequence goes on from JAHFUS010000010.1 coordinate 53,892, forward strand.
CCGGCCGTCCACCTCGCGCAGGGCGATGGCGGTCAGGGAGCGGGCCACGGACTCGGGCAGCCGGCTGACGGCCTCGGGGTCGGGATCGACCCGGCGGAGGTCGACGAGGGGGATGTCGAGCTGCTCGGAGAGATACTCCGCTACCGCCCGTTCCGACACCATGCCGAGCTCGACCAGCAGGGCGCCGATGAGCTTTCCGGACGCGACCTGCTGGAGCAGCGCCTCCGAGACCTGTGCCCGGCTCACCAGGCCCCGGGCGACGAGACGCTCGCCGAGCGGAGCGCCCCTGTCCCCCGGTCGGGAGCGGGGCCGAGCCGGCACGGCCCCGTTGGCCGCGACGGCTTCGGCCAGGTCCGTCGGCGCTGCGGCACGGGCGACTTCGAGCCGCGGCTCCTCGGGCTCGCTCCGGCGCCGGATCACAGGCCGCCCGCGGAATTCTCGATCGGCTGGCGGCCAGCCCTGTTGATCACGAGGTTCCCCCCTTGAGGACGCGCAGCCACGCCGGTCTCGCCATTGTAACGCCGCTCGGTTTCGAAACCGAAATGAAACCAGAAGTCTTTCAAACGAACGACCGATATAAGAACTTTGTCCGACTTGCCCCCCCCGATTTCCCCGGGATCCGTGCGATGAGCCGAATGCACCTATGTACGCAGACGCATTAGCGCGGTAGTTTCGTTCTATGGCGAGCGCCCGGGTTCTTCTGGTTGAGGACGAGACTTCTGTACGCCACGCGCTGGAGCTGGCCTTTCGAGGAGAGGGCTACAACGTGCGGGCAGAGGCCGACGGCCTGAGCCTGGAAGAGGTTGCCGCCGAGTTCCGACCCGACGTCGCCGTCCTCGACGTGCGGCTTCCTGTGGGCCCGGACGGCTACGCGATGGCCCGCATGCTGCGGGATCGCGACGACCTGCCTGTGCTGCTGCTCACCGCCGCGGACAGCGTGGAGAACCGCCTCTCGGCGTTCGAGGCGGGCGCCGACGACCACGTCGCCAAGCCATTCTCCACGGCCGAGCTGCTGGCCCGCACCCAGGCGCTCCTCCGTCGCGCCGGTCGCCTCGTCCCCGCGGTGCTCACGGTGGGCGATGTCGTCATCGACGATGCCACCCGGACAGTGACGCGCGATGAGAGCCCGATCGAATTGACCCGTACGGAATACGACCTCCTTTCCCTTTTCGCTCGCCATGTCGGGCAGATACTTTCCAAGCAACAACTCCTTGTCCAACTTTGGGGCTTTGATGCCTATGCCTCGAATGTCATCGAGGTGCACATGTCCGCCCTGCGGCGGAAGTTGGAGGCGTGCGGCCCACGGCTGATCCATACCGTCCGCAGCGTGGGATACGTGCTCCGGACCTGACCCGAGAGGCCGCAGATGTACACGCCCTCGTTGGGCCGGCGGGTGGTGGTGTCCGGTGTCGCGGTCGTCACGATGCTGAGCCTGTGCCTCGACGCCCTCCTGTTCTTGAGCCTCCGGTCCGGCCTGAACGCCGCCCTAGACCGCGACCTCGCGCGTGACAGTCGCGTCGTGCGCGCGGAAGCGCTCCGCCTCGAGGGGCCGGCGCTGGCCGAGCGGCTCGCCGATCTCGGTGTGCGCGTCGTGCTCCGGGACGCATCGGGAGGCGCCGTTGCCGCACCTGCCCCCGCCGGGCAGGCGGACGGGCCGCTCGCCACCCGACGCGTCGAGCTTCCCGACGGGGTCACCGCCGAGGTGGCGGTCTCGCGTGCCGGCTCGGACCGCTCGCTCCATCGGCTGTTAATCCTGGAGTCGTTCGTCACCCCGTTGGTGATCGCCCTTGCCCTGCTCATGCTGCGCCTCGTCGCCGAGGTCGCCCTCCGCCCCCTCGACCGCATCGCGGCAGCCGCCCGGCGTACGGCCGAGGGCCAGAAGGGCGAGAGGCTGCGACCTTCGCCGGCCGATACGCGGCTCGGCCAGATGGCGTCGGCGTACGACACGATGCTCGACGCCCTCGAGGCCTCCGTCGGCGAAGCCCAGGCGGCGCAGGCCGAGAGCGAGACGTTGCTCGCCCACAACCGCCGGATCCTCGACACCGCCCGGGAGGCGTACGTCGCCGTTAACGACAGCGGCATCATCGTCGACTGGAACACCGAGGCCGAGCGCATCTTCGGCCGGCCACGCGCCGAGGCCCTTGGCCGGCCGGTGGCGGGGACGGTGATGCCCGCCGATGAGCGATCCGCCGGGGACAACGGGCTCGACCGCTTCCGTGCCACAGACGCGACCGATCGCGTCGTGGAGATCGTCGCGCTCCATCGTGACGGCCATCGGTTCCCGGCACGCATGACCGTCTGGAGCACCTCCCATGGTGGCCACGAGACGGTGAGCGCCTTCATCTGGGACGTCACCGAGCAGCGCAGGGCGCAGGAGGCGGTCGCCCGGCTGGCCGCCGTGGTCGAGTCGGCCGACGAGGCGATGCTGAGCTCGGCCCCCGACGGGAGCCTCCTTACCTGGAATGCGGCAGCCGAGCGGATGTACGGCCACAGCGCGGCCGAAGCCATCGGCCGCCATGTCCATCTGATCATCCCTGGCGACCTGCGCGAGGGCGTCGGCGAGTCACTCGACGCGGTGCTGCGACGGGGCGAGGTGGAGCGCATGACGACGCTCGGGCTGCGCAAGAGCGGAAGCCTCACGGAGGTCGCCCTCACGATCTCGCCCGTGCGGGATGCCTCCGGCTCGGTGTGCGCGGCATCCTGGGTGGCGCGCGACATCACCGAGGAGCGCTGGATCGCCTCCCAACTCGACGCTTCGCTGCGCGCCTTGGAGCTGGCGCTGGAAGATGCCAAGGCGTCGGAGGCTGACACGCGCCGATTCCTCGACGACGCCGCCCATCAGCTCCGCGCCCCGATCACGAGCATCCGGGCTTGTGCCGAGGGGCTCCTTCGGACGAATGACGTGTCGGCGAGCGACGAGCTACTCAGCGCAGTCGTGCGCGAGACGTCGCGGGCTGGCAAGCTCATGTCGGGCCTGCTGCGACTGGCCCGACTGAACCACGGCCGAAGGTCCGTCCCGGTCCCCTGCGATCTGGTCCGGCTATGCAGCGAAGAGGGGGACCGTATCCAGGTGCTCTCGCCACACGTCAAGGTCGTGGTGTCGCAATGGGGGGCGCTCGACGTGGATCATCCCAGCCTTGACCCCGACGCTGTCGGGGAGATCGTCGCCAACCTGCTCGACAACGCCTGCCGGCACGCAGCCTCCCGGGTCGAACTGCTCCTGAGCCGCGATCGGGATTGGGTCGAGATCGAGGTACGGGACGACGGCCCGGGCCTGCCGGACGCGACGGTGGACAGCGCCTTCGAGCGCTTCGTCAGTCTGGACGGCAAGGGCGGTTCCGGCCTCGGGCTGCCCATCGCCCGCGAGCTGGCGCGCGCAGAGGGCGGCGACCTCGTCTACCAGGGAAAGGCATTCCTGGTCCGCCTCCCGACGCCGGGCCACGATATTGCCGCCGCACCGACGGCCGGTGCGCCCCTCGACCGAAGCCACCGCCCTTGACCGCCGAAACCGCCCCGGTGCGCACCGCCCGGGCCTTCGCCGAGGTGTTCGACGCCATCACAACCAATGTGGCCCGCGTCGTGCAGGGCAGCGGCGACGCCATCCGTCTCGCCCTCGTGACCATGGTGGCCGAGGGCCACCTGCTCATCGAGGACGTTCCCGGCGTCGGGAAGACCACGCTGGCCCGGGCGCTCGCCGCCTCCGTCCACGGCCAGTGGCGCCGGATCCAGTTCACCCCGGACCTGCTGCCGTCGGACGTCATCGGTGTCACCGTCTACAACCGCGAGTTGGCCACCTTCGAGTTCCGGCCTGGTGGGGTGTTCACCAACGTCGTGCTGGCCGACGAACTCAACCGTGCCTCCCCCAAGACACAAGCGGCGCTGCTGGAGGCGATGGAGGAGTCACAGGTGACGGTCGACGCAACCACCTACCCTCTGCCCCGGCCGTTCATGGTGATCGCCACCCAGAACCCGCTCGAGCGCCAGGGCACCTATCCGCTGCCCGACAGCCAACTCGACCGGTTCCTCATGCGGATCTCACTCGGCTACCCGGGTCGGTCGGCGGAGATGGACATGCTCGACACCCATGGCGCAGCGCAGCCGGCGGCGGAACCCGAGGCGGTAGCGGGGCCGGCAGACGTCCACGCCATGATCGCCGCCGCCCGCGCCGTCCACGTGGCCCACAGCCTCAAGGGCTACATCCTCGAGATTGCCGATGCCACCCGCGCCCACCCCGCCCTCGCCCTCGGCATGTCGCCCAGGTCGGCCCTGGCGTTGCTGCGGGCGTCGAGGGCGGAGGCGGCGGCATCGGGGCGCGACCACCTGCTGCCCGACGACGTGCGACGGGTGGCCCTCCCGGTTCTTGAGCACCGCCTCGTGCTGGCCCCCGAGGCCAGGGTGCGGGGCACCAGCCGCAAGGACGTGCTCGACGAGGTCCTGGCATCCGTGCCGGTGCCGATCGGCCGGAGCTAGGGAGGCCAGGCTGCCGACCCGGGGGGGATGGCTACTGGGTCTCTCCTCGGTGATGGCCGGGCTGGGCGGACGCCTGCTCGGACTCGAGGAGCTGTTCCTGCTTGCCGCGGGCGGAGGCGCGCTACTTCTCTGTGCAGTGGCGTACGTGTGGGTGCGCCGGTTCACGGTGTACGCGCAGCGCACCCTCACCTCAGGAAAGGTCCCCGCAGGGGGGTCGTGCCGGGTCGAGTTGGCGATCACGAACCGGGGCAGGTGGACGACCCCCGTCCTCGGCCTGGAGGACGGGTCGCGAGGCCGGTTCCTCCTCGATCCGGTGGGTCGGAGTGAGAAGGTCCCGGCGACCTACCAGTTCGGCGCGGCCCGGCGCGGGCTGCACGCCGTCGGTCCGCTCTGCGTTCAGCTGCGCGACCCGTTCGGGCTCGCCTCCCGCTCCGTCGCCGCGCTCGCCCCCAGCACGCTGACCGTCCACCCCCGCGTCGAACCGGTGGAGTTGCCTGACCTAACCGGCGCCTCCGGCGGGGGAGGCGGCCCGCGCCGGTCGACGCCCTCGCACCTGCCTGGCGAGGACTTCCACGCCCTTCGTCCCTACGTGGAGGGTGACGATCTGCGCCTCGTGCACTGGCCGACGAGCGCCCGGCTCGACACGCTCGTGGTCCGCCAAGACGAGACACCGCTGCTCCGCCAGACCCTCGTGGTCCTCGACCTGCGCCGGTCGGTCCACGACGACGCGACCCTCGAACGGGCGGTGTCGGTCGCGGCCAGTGTCACGGCGGCTGCCTGCGGCGACGAAGGCCTGGCGCGCCTGGTGACGACGGGCGGCGTCGATTCGGGGAGCGCCGGTGGGGAGGGCCACCTCGCCTCGGTGCTGGACACGCTGGCGACCGTGACCGGCGACGCCAGTCCTGACCTGCAGCGGCTGGCGTCGGTCCTCGATCAGGGGGAGGGCGCCACCGTGGTGCTGATCACCACGACAGCCGCCGCAGCCGGCCACCTCGGCGCCCTCGCTCGCCTGCGCCTCACCTCCCCCCTGATGGTCGCGGTGGTACTGGCGGCAGCGTCGCGCCGGCGACCCGCCCCTGAGGTCGAGGGCCTGCTCCTGTTCGATCGGGTGGTGACGGTGGCCCGAGGCACATCGTTCGCCGAGGCGTGGGCCGGCGGCGTGCCCGGCCTGCTGCCGGGTCGATGAGGGCGATGCGGACGGCGCCGGCCGGCGCCCGCAGCGCCCGCGCCTCGGCACGGGCGGCGGCGCCCGCGAAGGGGGACCGGGGCGACATGGTGGCCGCCGGCGTCCTGGCCTGCGTCACCCTCGTCGCCGTCCCGGGCGCCCGCGGCATCCTGGGATCGACCCGCTCCCTGGCGCCGTTGATGGTGGCGGCAGTGGCCATGCATCTCGTGGCGTGGGTGACCCGCCGCCGGTTCGGACCGGCCGGCTTCCTGGTCGCCATGGCCGCCTCTCCCCTCCTCGCTGCATGGCTGGCCTTCCCGGGCACCACCGTCCTCGGGGTCCCGTGGGCCCGAACCTGGCGCAGCGGCACCGACGGCCTGCGCCGCGTGCTGGAAGCCCTCGGCACCGGTCAGCCGCCAGGGCTGAACGAACCCGTGTCCCTGCTGCAGGGGCGGCTGGCGCTCGCCGTGCTGTGCGTGGCCGTGTGCGCCCTCATGGCCGATCAAGCCGCTTTTCGCATTCGCCAGGCGTCGCTGGCCCTGCTCCCGTCCTTCACGCTGGTGCTGCTCGGGGCCACCCGGGCGCCGTCCGAGCACCGCAGCCAGGCCCTCGCCACCTACCTCGCCGTGGCCATGGCGTTCCTTCTCGCCCACCGCGCCGCCGGCATCCGCGCCACCGCCACCGCCCGCACCGGCCGGGCCCCGATCCGACTGGGGGGCATGGCGCCCGCCGGGGCCGTCCTCGCTCTCGCGTCAGTGGTGACGGCGCTGGTCGTCGGCCCCCGCCTCCCGGGGTTCGGACTGCCCCCTGTGGTGGCGGCGCCCGGATCCGTGCTGGCGCGACAGAGCGCCGGGGTGGAGCTCAGCAGCCTCGTCGACCTCAGCCCCGCACTTTCCGATCGCACCGACCAGGTCCTGTTCACGGTGTCCAGCCCCGTCGCCGCGTACTGGCGCCTCACGTCACTCGACACGTTCGACGGGAGGGTGTGGTCCCAGCGCCCCGTGCTGGCCTCGTCCGGCGCGGCATCGACCGGGCTGCGCGAGCGCTACGTGCCGGGCGTGCCTGTGGTCCAGGAATTCGAGATGCGGGCGCTGCGTTCTGCATGGCTCCCGGCTGCATACCGGCCCCAGCGCGTCGATGGCGCCGCCGGGTACCTCGTGAGCGGCGACTCCTCCAGTGTGCGCCGCCGGAAGGCGGTCGGCGCAGGGGAGCGTTACCAGGTTGCGTCCCTCATCCCTCAGCTCACCGGTCCCGACCTCCGGCGCGTCGACTCGCAGGCGTACGACCCGGCCCTGAGCCGTTACCTGGCCCTTCCTCCACTGCCCGGGCGGGTCACCGACGAGGCCGAGCGCGTGACCCGTCCGGCCCGGCAGCTCGGCGCCTACGCCGTAGCGTTGGCTCTCCAGCGCTATTTCCGGGGCGGCTTCACCTATGACCTGAACGTGAGTCCGAGCCACGACGAGGACGCCCTCGTCCGCTTCCTCTTCCGCACCCGGCGCGGCTACTGCGAGCAGTTCGCGGCAGCCTTCGCCGTCATGGCCAGATCGGTCGGCCTGCCGGCGCGGGTCGCCGTGGGCTTCACGCCCGGCCAGCAGGGTCGAGACGGCCGCTACGAGGTCCGGGGCCTGAACGCGCACGCCTGGCCAGAGGTGTACATCGAGGGTTCCGGCTGGGTGGCGTTCGAGCCCACTCCAGGTCGGGGCATGCCGGGAGCCGAGAGCTATACGGGCGTGCCTGCGGCGCAGGCGTCGTTCCAGCCGGAGGAGCCGGTGGGCCCCGGTCCGACCACGTCGACCCCGACGACCACCACCACCCTCGCTCCGACGCAGACCACGGACGGCGTCCTGGCGACGTCGTCCACCCAACCGGTGGGCCCCGGTCCGGCCGCGCCGCTCCGCGCTGGCGAGCCGGGCACGACTCCCGGGCCCACGTCCCAGGAGCCGGCAGGCCTACCCGTGGTCCCCTTCACGGCGGTCGGCCTGGCCGCGCTGGGGACGTCCGCCGTGCCGCTGGCCAAGCGGCGGCGGCGGCACACCCGTCGCCGGCAGGCGGCCGGGCCGAACGACCGGGTGATGGTGGCATGGACGGAGGCGGCCGAGGCCCTGGCCGCATCCGGGCTCGGTCGCCGGCCGTCCGAGACGCTTCTCGACCACGCCGCCCGCGCCGCCCGCGACACCCGGTTTCCGCAACGCCTGGCCGAACCGGTGCTGGCGCTGGCCGACCAGGCCGGGACGGCCTGCTACTCGGGCCGTCGGGTCGCTGCCGAGCAGGTGGCCGAGTCGAACGTGACAGCGGCGGCCATCGAGGCGGCGCTGCGGAGCACCACGCCGCTGCACCGCCGCCTTCGGCGTTCCCTGGATCCTCGGCCGCTGTGGAGGCGCCGGTCGGTGATCAACCGGTAGGCGGCAGGATCGATGCGATGTCGATGACGAGGTCGGGGAAGGCGCCGGGAGCGACTGGGTCGCCACGACCGCATCGGACGCGTTCGATGTAGGCACCGTCCTCGGGCCGGCGGCAGACCTCGACCCGGCGGGAATGGAGGTTCACGAGCCACACCTCGACGACCCCGGCGTCGGCGTAGAGCGGGAGCTTGGACTCGGCGTCTGACACGGCAGTGGTGTCGCCGGTGTCGCCGACCTCGACGGCGAGGAAGACGTCGGCGGGAGTGGGGTGGGCGTGCTCGTAGTAGTCGGCGCGGGGGCAGAGCAGGGCGACGTCGGGCTCCGGCTCGGAGAAGTCATCCAGCCGGACGGGGTTCTGCACCCACACGAGCGCCCGATCGCCGAGGCTCTGGGAGAACAGCCGGGTGAGCCGGCGGACGCAGGCCGCGTGGTGGGAGCCGATGGCGGCGATCTCTACGAGCTCCCCCCCCGAGCAGTTCGACGCGCGAGTTCTCATCGACGACCCCCGCCGCCTCCATACGGTGGTACTCCTCGACCGTGACCCGGTGCGCAACGGGTCGGACCACACCATGTCCACGAAGATACCGCGCCGACGCGGCGCCGACGCTCCGTCGCGTCCCGGTCCTGTCCTGAATCATGTTGACTTGCGAACGTACGTTCGCTATGATGTGGTCATGGGTTTGGCGTTGGTGCAGTCGCCGGACGGGGGCCTGCACGTCCTCGCCGCCGGTCCCGAGGCGCGCCTGTCGGCGGCCATGGGCCTGCTCAACGTGGCCACCGCCGAGCTGGTGGCCTCCATCGCCGAGGCGTTGGCGGGCGACGACTGGCAGGGCGACGGCATCGTCACGCCCGAGCAGTGGGTGGCCCTGCGCTGCGGGGTGACCACCGCCCGGGCCCGGCGCCTGGTCGCCACCGCCCGGGCGCTCGACGAGCTGCCGGCGGCCGCCACCGCCTTTGGCGAGGGAGCGCTGAGCGAGGACCAGGTTGGCCTCATCTGCGACCACGTCGACGCCGCCCACGACACCGAGGTCACCGAGCTGGCCCGGCGCTGCACCGTCAACCAGCTGCGCCGGGTCCTGCCGAGCGTGGTGCCGCCGGCACCGGCGCCCGACCCCGAACCTGAGCCGGGGACCGCCGAGGAGGGCGACGCCACCTCGGCGGGCGGCGACACGCCGGGGCGGCGTGAGGTGGCCTTCGGCAACCACGAGGACGGGCGGTGGTGGGCCCGGATGCTGCTGCCACCCGACGAGGGGGCCCTGGTGCAACGAGCCATCGAGGCATCACTGACTGCGCTGGTGCACGACGAGCCGTCGCAGTCCGGCCCCGAGCGGGGCCACGGGCCGCTGGCTCCCAGGCTCAGACCTCCGGAAGTCGCTCGATGACAGACCGTTGACCAGCACTTATGGGCGGGCAGGGGTCGGCGAATAGTGTTGAAGATTCCCGCTGAAAATGGTAGAG